>NZ_CP053441.1:0-300000 GCF_000769405.2 Rhizobium brockwellii | reverse complement strand
AAAAACGAAACATGGGGCGGTCGATCAACTGTGTCGAGTTCCCGTTAGCCGTGCAAGGCGACGATCGCCTCGATCTCGACGGTGATATTGCCGGGCAGCGAGCCGAAGCCGACGGCCGAGCGGGCATGTTCGCCGGCTTGCCCGAAGACTTCAATCAGCAGATCCGAGCAGCCGTTGATGACGCTCGGATGATCTTCGAAATCAGGCACGGCATTGACCATGCCGAGCAATTTCACTACCCGCTTGACCCGGGAGAGATCGCCGAGCGCGTCCTGCATGACGGCAAGCAGGTTAATGCCGGTCAGCCGCGCATGGCCGTAGGCCGCCTCGACACTGACCCCACCACCGACCTTGCCGGCATGCATGAAGCCGTCGGCCTCACGCGGCCCCTGGCCGGAGAGGTAGAGCATATTGCCTTCGATCACGTGCGTGACGAAATTGGCGATCGGCGGCGGCGGCGGCGGAAGCGCAATGCCGAGGGCGGCAAGCCGTTCGTAAGGCGAGTTCTCGACCTTGCCGGCGGCGGTGGGAAACTGATTCACGCAAACTCCTGTCATGCAATTTTCGATTGGGCGAATTTCGATTGGGCCGACGTTTGGTCGGCGATTAAAGATCCTTGCGCAGTCTTGGATCGAGCATGTCTCTGAGGCCATCGCCGACCATCTGCAGCGACAGCACGGAGAGGATGATGGCGACACCCGGAAACAGCGTCATCCAGTCGGCCTGGCCGATATACTGCCGGCCGGCGGCGATCATCGTTCCCCAGGTCGGGATTTCGGGGCTGACGCCAAGGCCGAGGAAAGACAGGCCGGCTTCGGCAAGCATCGCGCTCGCAAAGAGGAAGGTGGCCTGCACCAGGATCGGCGACAGCAGATTGCGCAGCACATGCCGTGTCATGATGTGGAAGGTCGAAATGCCGAGCGCCCTCGCCGCCTCGACATAGGGGAGTTCACGAATGACCAGCGTCGAAGCGCGTACGATGCGGGCAAGGCGCGGCGCATAGACGATCGACAGCGCGATGATAACAGTCGTCAGCGACGGGCCAAGGGCGGCGACGAGCGCGATCGCCAGTAGAATATCCGGAAACGCCATCATCGCGTCGATCAATCGGGCGATCGGCGTATCGAGCTTCTGGAAGAAGCCGGCAAGCAGGCCGAGCGTCACGCCGATCACGGCCGAGAGCGTCACGACCGCAACACCGACGAGCAGCGACAGGCGGCCGGCGAAGATCGTACGCGAAAAGACGTCACGGCCGAACTCATCGGTGCCGAAGAAAAAGGTGCCGCTCGGCGGCTTCAGCCGATTGACGATGGAAAGCTTCGACGGCGAATAGGGCGCGACAACAGGCGCAAAGACTGCCAGAAGCACGAAGATCGTCAGGATCAGCAGACCCAAGGCGACCGTCTTGCGCTTCAGCAGGCGCTTGGTGAATTTGCTGCCCTCACCTTCGACTGATTTGATTGCGATATCAGCCATCAGTAGCGCACCCTCGGATCGATCAGCAGATAGAGCATGTCGATCGCAAAATTGATCAGCACGTAGAGCGCGGCGATGACGAGCAGCGCCCCCTGGATGACCGGATAGTCGCGGCGCAGCACCGCCGAGACGACGAGATTGCCGACACCCGGCAGGCCGAAGACGGTCTCGGTGACGACGGCGCCAGATATCAGTACCGCTGCCGTCAGGCCGATCACCGTCAGGATCGGGATAAGCGCATTCTTCAGCGCGTGCTTGAGAATGACCCGGCGCTCGATCAACCCCTTGGCGCGTGCCGTGCGGATATAATCGTCGCCAAGCACATCGAGCATCGACGCGCGGGTGAAACGCAGGATCAGCGCCGAGGAGACGATGCCGAGCGCAAAGGCAGGCAGCGTCAGATGATACATCCGATCGAGAAAGGTCGAGCCCGGACCGCCATAACCCGAGACCGGGAAGAGGTTGAGCCTGACGGCGAAGAACTGCATCAGGATCAGGCCGAGCCAGAAGCTCGGAATGCTGGCGGCAAACATGGCGAGCGTCGTTGCCGCCTGGTCAATGAAGGAGCCGCGCCGATAGGCGGCATAGATGCCGATAGGCAGGGCGATGATGCTGGCAATGGCGAGCGAAAACAAAGTCAGGAAGAAGGTCGGCTCGGCCCGGTCGAGCAAGGCCGAGGTGACAGGCATGTTGAGGAAGATCGACTGACCGAGATCACCTCTCAGCATCTGGCCGATATAGTAGACATATTGCAGGCCGAGCGACTGATCGAGGCCGAGCCGGGCCCTGAGGTCGGCAATATCCTGCGGCGTCGCATCCGGCCCGAGCATGACGGCGGCCGGATCTCCCGGCGTCACGCGCACGATGACGAAGACGATCGTGACGACGAGAAACATCACGACGATCATGCCGAACAGGCGCTGGAGGATGTAGCGTATCATGAATGCCTGGCAAACCCTTGCAGATGCTGCAAAAAACAAGACCGATACCGACCAGGAATGGCCGGTATCGGTGGCGATGTTTACTTCTTGATCGAAGCATTCCAGAAATACGGCCACGGAGCCGGATCGACGCCTTCAAGCTTGGTCGATTCTGCCGAAACGGCGTTGAAGTCGCCGATCTTCATGAAGGGTGCGTCGGCATAGATCGCCTTCTGGACATCGGCCCAGAGCGCCACGCGCTTCTTCGGATCAACTTCCGAGGTGAAGGCATCGACGGCGGCCTTGCGGGCCGGCGTATCCCACCAGCCCGGCGAGCTTGTCGAGAGCGAGCCGATCAAAGCAGGCTCCGGCAGGAAGGGGCTATGGGTGATATAGATATCCCAGAGCTTCGGATCGGTACGGCGCTGCGTCAGCGTTGCCCAGTCCACAACCTGCATATCGACGGTGAAGCCGGCAAGCTTCAGATATTCGGCGGCGACCTGCGCCATCTTGTAGTGGAACTCATACTGGCGGCTGGTCAGGATGCGGATCGGTTCACCGTTGTAGCCAGCCTTCTTGGCGGCAGCGGCCGCCCCTTCCGGATCGGCGACGTTGTAAGCGCCTTCGACGCCGGCATCCGTATGCCAAGAATAAGATTCCGGATAGATGGCGCCGTCGAGCGCGTAGAAATCCTTGCTGCCGAACGCTGCGGCCAGCATGTCCTCCATGCTGAGCGCCTGGCGAACCGCTTTGCGGACTTCGACATTCTTGTTGACGCCATCGGCGGTGTTGAAGACGAAGACGGGATAGCCGAAGGGCTTCAGGATGATCGGCTGCGAGGCGGTGGAGGCCTTCAGCTTATCGTAGGATTCGACCGGAATGGAGTCGACATAATCATACTGGCCGGAAATGGCGGCCTCGACGCGGGTGTTCGGGTCGGGCACCGGCACGAAGCGGATTTCATCGAGATACTGGTGGCGGGCGCCGCCATAACCATTGCTGTCGCCTTCGCGCGACTTGTAGCCATCGAAGCGGACGAGCTGGATATACTGGTCGGCCTTGCGCTCCTTCAGCATGTAGGGACCGGTGCCGATGAAGTCTTTCATCGGCTCGTCCTGCTTTTCGGACGGGATGATGATCGCGGCCGAATTGTTGAAGGCGAGCAGCGAGGTCAGCGGCGCATAGGGTTGCTTCAGCGTGATCGTCACGGTCGCTGGATCGGCGGCAGTGACCTTATCGATGAAGCCGGCGACCTGCTTGCCGCGCGAAGCGATCTTCATCCAGCGGCCAAGAGAAGCGACGACATCTTCCGAGGTCATGTCGGTATTGTCGTGGAACTTGATGCCGGTCCTGAGCTTGATCGTGTAGGTTTTGCCGTCGGCACTGATCTCAGGCAGGCTTTCGGCCAGAAGCGGCGTGACGTTCCAGCTCTTGTCGAAGGTGTAGAGCGTTTCGAAAATGTGCTGCGTAACGATGCCGACCAGATCGGCCGTCGATGACATCGGATCGAGCGTCGGTGGCTCGCCGATCGTCGCGACGTTGATGACGCCGCCCTTTTCCTGGGCAAGGAGCGTCGAAGGCAGGGCGACGAGCGCAGTGCCGAGAAGGAATGCGACCAATGTTTTCATGTGAGGGCTCCCATTTAGTTCCACAATTATGTAATTCATATTTTTGTAACAGAATAGGAGATGGATCGACCTGTCAAGCACGAGCGACGGATTATGCTTGGGGGCGGCTACGGGACGCCGCGAAAACACACAATCTTCGGCTGCGCCCGCCTGCACCACGGCCGCGCATTATGCCAAGGTGAGTCAGTTGCCCTGCGGTCAGCTTCAACGGAACAGGAGAACAGGATGAGCATCGATTTCAACGACGGCAAATGGCTGAACGAGCCGGCACACTGGCAGGCGACCGAAACCGGCCTGACCCTGACCACCGATGAGAAAACCGATTTCTGGCGGGAGACCCATTACGGCTTCACCCGTGACAGCGGCCATTACCTCGCCTTTCCCACCACCGACAGCTTCACCGCACAGATCCGCGTCCGGGGCGAATTCCGCACGCTCTACGACCAGGCCGGCCTGATGGTGCGCATCGACGAGAGGCGCTGGGTGAAGACGGGCGTCGAGTTCACCGACGGCGAAGCCTTCCTCAGCACCGTCGTCACCGACGGCAAGTCCGACTGGTCGGTGGCACAGCCCTTTAGGGAATTGGAGGATTTTTATATCCGCGTCACCGTCGCAAACGGCGCGATGCGCATCCAGGCTTCGCGCGATGGCAGTTTCTGGCCGCTGCTGCGGCTAGCGCCCTTCCCGGCTGCAGCGCACTACGAGGTCGGACCCACGGCCTGCACGCCGGAGCGTAGCGGACTAACGGTCCGCTTTTCGGAGTTTTCGGTTGGGGCGGCGATTACGACGGATCTGCATGATTTAAGTTAGGGAGTCCGGAACGCGGTCAAGTCGCACTCAGAGGCACCGACAACAATAATCCGGCGACCGCAAACTATAGATCATGAGTCTCCGCTCGATAACCCTTCTCAACTCGCTCAACCAGCAAGGGTGCACTGATGATACCGCGGACCGGATAGTAAACGGTGTGCCGCTGGCACCTTGACTAGCTTGCTCAAAATTGGACGTGATCATTTGCCAGTCGCTGACGCTGGTGATAAAGATGCACCATGGAATTTGTTCGCGCTTTCACTGTGATTATTATCACCATTCATCGAGTGGTGGGTTAAGCACGTCATATTTCCAGACAAAGCAACCCGCCGCGAGGCGGGTTTTGTTTTTCCGCTCGCGGCCATTTTGGAGTCCAGAATGTCCGACCATCCCTTGAAAGCCCTTATCGAATCTGCAGACCGTTCCATATCGGCCAAAGACTTCGACGGCTTGATGCGATTTTACACCGATGATGCCACCTTAGTGGTCAAGGCAGGCATGTACGCCAAAGGCAAAGACCAGATCAGGAAAGCGTTCGAAGCAATCTCTGCTCATTTCCAAGGTAAATTGAAAGTCCGCCAAGGGCGGATGGAGGTGATCGAGGGCGGAGACACAGCGTTGGTCATCATGGAAACGTGGTTGGATGCCGTCGACGAAAGCGGCATTGCGACGTCGACGGTACGACGTGCCACCTATGTGTTTCGTAGAGACTCGTCTGGCACCTGGTTATGCGCTGTAGACAATTCCTACGGCACGGCTCTCCTCGATAGTTGAGAATGCCCCCGGCCCGGTGCCCACGTTGGGTCGGGGACAGCGTTCCGGTTGGCGCAGATTACGTTGCCGCATACTGCCACGGCAGAAGCTCATCAATCCGGTTCTGCCTGTGGCCGTTGACAATGGCGGTGAGCGTGGCGGTCAGGTAGGCCTGCGGATCAACCGAATTGAGCTTACACGTCTCGATGAGCGAGGCGATGGTCGCCCAGTTCTCAGCACCAGTGTCGTGCCCGGCAAAGAGCGCATTCTTACGATTGAGGGCTATCGGCCGGATGGTCCGCTCGACACTGTTGTTGTCGATCTCGATGCGGCCATCGGTCAGGAAGAGCTTCAGACCATCCCAGTATTTGGCAATGTAGGCCAAGGCCTCGCCGAGTGGGGACTTGGTTGAGACACGGGCACGGTGATGGACAAGCCAGGTTTGCATGTCGGCGACGAGTGGCGCTGACCGCTCCTGCCGTCCAGCGAGACGAACCTGCGGATCACGGCCGCGCAGTTCGGCCTCGATGCGATACAGTTCACCGATCCGTTTGACGCCGTCTTCGGCAATCGGTGCTATTCCGTTGTGGGTGATCTCCACCAACTTGCGACGGGCGTGTGCCCAACAATAGGCAAGCCGAATGTCCGGGCCAACGCGCTCTGGTGCGATCAGCCTGTTGTATCCGGTATAGCCATCGACCTGCAGGATACCGGAGAAGCCCCGCAATATTCGTTCTGCATGAATGCCTCCTCGACCAGGCGCATAGGTGAAGGCCACGCCCGGTGGAGCGCCGCCGCCCCATGGGCGATCATCCCGCGCGAGCGCCCAGAAGTATCCGGTCTTGGTTTTGCGGGAGCCAGGATCAAGCACCGGAGCACGGGTTTCGTCCATGAACAGCTTGGTCGAGCGCTTCAGGTCGGCAATCAGTGCATCGAAGACGGGCCGCAATTCATAGGCTGCCCGACCGACCCAGTCTGCGAGCGTGGAGCGGTCGAGATCGACACCCTGGCGGCTCATGATCTGGGCCTGGCGGTAAAGCGGAAGGTGATCGGCATATTTGGAGACCAGAACATGCGCGACGGTCGCTTCGGTCGGTAGGCCTGCCTGGATCAGCCGTGCTGGAGCTGGGGCCTGAAGGACGCCGTCGGTGCAGGCACGGCACGCATATTTGGGACGACGCGTGACGATGACGCGCAATTGCGCCGGGACCACGTCCAAACGCTCCGAGACATCCTCGCCAATGCAATGCAGGCATCCACCGCAGGCGCAGATTAGGCTTTCCGGCTCGATCACCTCTTCGACACGGGGAAGGTGCTTTGGAAGGGAGCCGCGATTGATCGCGTGTGCCTTGGCAATCCTGTTTCCAGCAGGAACGTCCGCCTCATCCTCGGCATGGATCGCTGCAATGGCCGTTTCCAGGTCTTCCAGTGCCAGATCAAACTGGCAGGGATCGGTCTTCTCAGACTTGCGCCCGAAGGCTGCCTGCTTGAACGCTGCGACCAGCTTCTCAAGCCGTTCGATCCGCTCATCCTTGCGGGCTATCTGGGCGTCTTTGCCTGCCTCGCGTGCCTGGGCTGCGAGCAGCATCGCCTTCAGGGCGGCAACATCATCGGGAAGGTCGGCGGCGTCTAGCATGGCTAGAACCTACCAAAATCCAGCCCGTTTTGCCTTTGGAATTTATAGTCCTGAGTCATCGTGCCGCAGCTATTCGATGACCTCCGGGGTTCTCGTCTGTATGGCATGAACCCGCCGCCAATCGAGGCCCGCAAACAGAGCTTCGAACTGGGCGTGGGTGAGCGTCATCAATCCATCCTTGATGCCTGGCCAAGTGAACGTCTGCTCTTCCAGCCGTTTGTAGGCCATGACGATCCCGGAGCCATCCCAGTAGATCAGCTTCAACCGGTCCGCCTTGCGTGATCGGAACACGAAGACCGTTCCGGTAAACGGGTCCTTGTGCAGCTCATTCTTCACCAGCGCCGCCAAGCCGTCATGACCCTTGCGGAAGTCTACGGGTTTGGTGGCCACCATGATCCTGACGAGGTTTGACGGAAAGATCATGTCGCCGCCGCCAGGGCGCGAGCGATTGCAGCGATCCGGGTCGCAGATGCGCCTTCCTCCAGGCGGATCGTGACCGGACCAACGACGATCTCGGCACGGGAAACGGCTTTGACCTTCGACGGCACAGGCAACGGCGGCTCGACAACCATGGCCGCGAATTCGACGGCGTCTTCTGGCTCTGGCAACACCAGCTTGCCCTGCCGCGCCATCGTCCGCCAGGTGGAAAGGCTGTTGGCTCGCAATCCATAGCGCTGCGCAACTTCATTGACTGTCGTGTCAGGCCTCAAGCTTTCCGAAACAATCTTCGCCTTGACC
Source organism: Rhizobium brockwellii (assembly GCF_000769405.2). Classification (NCBI taxonomy): domain Bacteria; kingdom Pseudomonadati; phylum Pseudomonadota; class Alphaproteobacteria; order Hyphomicrobiales; family Rhizobiaceae; genus Rhizobium; species Rhizobium brockwellii. The sequence goes on along the minus strand of NZ_CP053441.1, from coordinate 292,039 downwards.
TCGTCCGGCCAATGTCGGTGAACCTCACGTCCAGGCTTCCTGGTTGTGAGAAACTCCAATGTAGTCTCCATGGAGAAACTCCCGTTCTTCATCCATGGAAAGCCGATCACAGATTAGACGGCAGCGAGCAATGTGGGAGTGGAACAGCGGTTACACCGGATATCTCTTTTCTTCATCAGAAAGGCCTCGAGTCAGCATCACTTCCGTTTCGCCATTCCATAACCACCAAGGCCCCCGCCGCCCGTCCCTATCCCGGGCACTGGTCCGAAAGATGGGAAAGACGGAATTTGCATCGGTCACGCGACTGTTTCCGACATTTGCCACTAGGCCTTCGTCAACTGCTTTTTGGACAGGAAAAAAGGCAGAAAATAACACGGGAGAGGTAACCACTTCGCCGAAATTATTGGGCCTGTCGCTGTGAAAACCATCAAACACGCGAAGCAGGTATCCGTAGCGTAAATGCTTATGAGTCACTTGGGCGTAGCAAACGCCTCTCGACGTTAGAATCTGAATTACGCTACCAATCTTTACGCGCTTAGCCATATCCAGACCCAGAATACTTCCTCTCGTCGTAAGGCATTTCGTTGGAAAAATGAGGATTTCTCATCAAGCTCATCAACTCGGGTGCGGCAACCGCTTCAGCCCTTTAGCACTCTATGCACCAGGTAGGCACACGCAGTATGAGCATCAAGATTTGGGGTACTTGAGAAACGCCCAGGTATCTGCTTTTAGATTCATCTCATTTGCCAAGCGCCTGAATGTTCGCCAGTTCCTCCGGAGCCAGCACCACATCATACTCGCGCAACTGCGTGCATAGATTTTCCAACGCAACCACACACTCATTATGCTCCGCAAGGGATATGTACTCGCGAATATCTTCCCCCGCTAACCGCCCATTAAAATCACTGATCAAATTAATTAGTCGCTTCTCGATTTCCATCCATCCGCACCTCAAGAGTGTGGGTAACGAAGCGGCGCCATAGCAATATCCGGTACCTCTCACTGAACCTTCACCACCGGGCTTAGACTCTCGTCGGATTGAATAGCCGGCGATGCCCGTTGTCAAACACCTCGCTTCTCGAAGTGATCTAACATTTGTTCAAGGTAGAGCGACCCTTGGCTGCTCTACCGAAAGAACAAGATCAAATGACTGCGAGTGCAGCGCAGCACACTTGACAAAGACAAGCTGCCTGTATTTTACTCAAGCCTGCGGATTAGGCAAAAGGCTTGGCCGCATTGACATGACTCCGATAGTCTCTGGGCAGTTTCGCCCCATGACGCCTCATCGCTCGATGGGACCAGCGTCGTGGGGTTTTTGATGTGGTCACTTCATGAACGACACGCTGAAAATCGGCATCCTCTTTTCGACCACCGGGCCCTACGGCTCGATGGGCCGCGACGCGCGCGACGGCGCCGATTTCGCGATGGCCGAATATGCCGGCGTCGAAGGGCTAGCGATCGAGCCCGTCTTCTTCGACCCGCATGCCGATCTTGCCGCCTATCTCGATGGCGCGCGCCATCTCCTGCGCGCCGGCTGCCGCCATATCGTCGGAACGATCACGTCTGCGGCACGCAAGGAAGTCATCCCGCTCGTCGAGAAACATGACGGCCTGCTCTGGTACATGTGCCCTTACGAAGGTTTCGAGGCCAACGAGAATGTCATCTATGTCGGCGGCTGCCCGAACCAGCATCTGCTGCCGCTTTTCGAGCACCTGATCCCGCGTTACGGCGCAAGGCCCTATCTCGTCGGCGCCAACTATGTCTGGGGCTGGGAGATGAACCGGCTCGCCCGCGAACTCATTACCAATGCCGGCGGCGAAGTACTTGGCGAACGCTATCTTCCGCTCGAGGAAACCGCCGTCGAGCGCATCGTCGCCGAGATCGCGCAGCGCCGCCCGAGCTTCATCCTCAACAATCTGATCGGACCGTCGAGCTATGCCTTTCTGGAGGCGATCAAGGCCCTCGGTGATCGCGACCCGGCCTTTCGCGCGGAAAACTGCCCGGTGGTCAGCTGCGACCTGATGGAATGCGAACTCGACGATATCGCCGCCGGAGCTGCTGCCGGCCAGCTTTGCGCCGCTTCCTATTTCGACAGTATCGCGACTCCCGAAAATGCCGCTTTCAAGGCCCGTGTCACTGAGCGTCACGGCGCCGAGCGGCGTGTCTCCAGCGTCTTTGCCAGCGCCTATACGGCCGTCCGGCTCTGCGTCGACGCGATCGTCGCTGCCAGCGGTGACGAGCCCGACGCCGTCCGGCGCGAGCTCTACAATCGATCCTGGCCGACCCCGTTCGGCACGCTTTCGATCGACCGCGAGACCAATCATGCCGCCCTGCCCTTCCATCTCGGCCGGATCAACGCCGACAATGGCTTCGATGTCGTCGCCTCGCGGCCGCCGCTCGCCGCCGACCCCTATCTGACCGGCCGCAACCGGCAGGCCTTTCCACGGCTGAGGGTGGTGTCATGAGAGAGACACCCAATTTCACCGGCTGGCAGGCGATGGTCCTGCATCGCGAGGACGGCAACACCGAAAAGCTGATCCGCCAGCTTCGCCTGCTCGGCATTCACGCAACGCTGCAATGGGCGCCGCTTTCGGCTGCGGCACTGCCCGATCTCGTCATCGTCGATGCCGATCAGGGCTGGGACGATCTGCTGCCCTGGAACGGCGAAACGCCGGCCTGCCCCGTCGTCGCCTTGCTTGGTTCGGAAGCGCCCGGCCGCATCGCCTGGGCGCTCGGACAGGGGGCCGGCGCGATCATCGCCAAGCCGATCGCCACATCGGCCGTCTATCCGGCGCTTGTCATGGCCGTCTCCATTCATCAGGAGCGCAAGGCGACTGCGGAAAAGCTGCAATATCTCGAAGAGCGCGTCCGGCTGCGCCCGCTCGTTCACGCCGCCGTCGAAAAGCTTCAGGCCGCACACGGCATCGACGAGGAGAGCGCTTACGCAATCCTGCGCAATTGCGCCATGCGCCGCCGCCTGCCGATGGAGCAGATATCAGCCTTCATTCTGGCAGGAGCAGAACCTCTGCCGGAGGCCGGCTGATGCATGTCTTGAAGCAGATGATCCGCCAGCCGACGGCCCTCTTCGGCCTCATCGTCGTCACCCTCGTCATCGCGCTCGCCATCGCAGCGCCGTGGATCGCGCCGTTCAGCCCCGACGAGCAGATGTTTGACGGCCTGTCGCTCGAAGGCGCACCACTGCCGCCGGGCGGTCCCTATCTGTTGGGCACCGACACGCTCGGCCGCGACCTCTTCTCCCGCCTCCTCTTCGGCGCCCGCACCTCGCTGATCATCGGCCTTGTCGCCAATGGCATCGCGGTGGCGATCGGCCTCTTCGTCGGCATCGTTGCCGGTTATCTCCGCGGACTGCCGGGCAACATCCTGATGCGATTCACCGATCTGATGATGGCCTTTCCGGCGCTGCTGCTCGCCATCGTGCTGGCAGCCCTTTTGAAGCCGAGCCTCTGGATCGTCGCCATGGTGATCGCGCTGGTCAACTGGGTGCAGGTCGCCCGCATCGTCTATACCGAAACGCGCGGGCTGGTGGAGCGCGATTTCATCATGGCGGAGCGCTCGCTTGGCGCCGGCCATATGCGCGTGCTCTTCATGCATATCCTGCCGCACCTCATGCCGACGGCAATCGTCTGGGGAACGCTCGGCATTGCCACCACCGTGCTGCTCGAGGCCACGCTTTCCTTTCTCGGCGTCGGTGTCCAACCGCCGCAGCCTTCCTGGGGCAACATCATCTTCGAGAGCCAAAGCTATTTCCAGGCCGCCCCCTGGCTGGTCTTCATTCCGGGCGCGATCATCCTTCTGACGGCGCTTTCCTTCAATCTGGTTGGCGACGCGCTGCGCGACATTCTCGACCCGACCCAGCGCGGGAGGGGCTGATGGCGTCACTCATGCTGCGCAGGCTGGCGCAGGCGGCCCTCATCCTGCTCGGTGTCGCTGCCATCACCTTCGTGCTGCTCTATGCGCTTCCGGCCGACCCGGCCCGGATGATCGCCGGCCGCAGCGCCACCGCCCAGACGGTTGCCAACATCCGCCATGAGCTCGGCCTCGACCAGCCGCTGCTGGTCCAGTTCGGCACCTATCTCGGCAATCTGCTGCATGGCAATCTCGGCCGCTCCTATGCGCAGAAAACCGATGTCTGGACGCTGATCGCCGCCCGCCTGCCGGCGACGCTGACGCTGATGCTTGCCGGCATCTTCGTCGAGGTGGTGCTCGGCCTGACGCTCGGCACCATCGCCGCCGTGCGCCGCGGCGGCTTCGTCGACCGGCTGGTGATGATGGCCTCCTTTGTCGGCACCTCCGCGCCGCAGTTCCTCGTTGCCCTGCTGCTGCTCTACCTGCTGGCGGCAACGCTCGGCTGGTTTCCGATGAGCGGCTATGGCAGCTTCTCGCATCTCGTCCTGCCGGCTGTAACACTCGGCATCTGCGGCGCCGGCTGGTACGCCCGCATGGTGCGCTCGTCGATGATCGACGTGCTGAACCAGGATTATGTTCGCACGGCGCGCGCCAAGGGTCTTTCGTCGAAACGCGTCATCCTGCGGCATGCGCTGCCCAATGCTGTGCTGCCGATCATCGCGATGATCGGCATCGATATCGGCCAGTTCATGGGCGGCGTGGTCGTGGTCGAGGCGGTCTACGGCTGGCCCGGCATCGGCCAACTCGCCTGGCAGGCAATCCAGCAGGTCGACATCCCGATCATCATGGGTGTCACCCTGACCTCGGCACTCGCCATCATCATCGGCAATCTGCTTGCCGACCTCGTCGCGCCGGTCATCGATCCGCGCATCCGCACACGCTGACAGCAACCAAAGAAGGGGAACCAAGATGTTCAAACGCTGGCTGCAACAGACGACCATGGCAACGATGGTGGCGCTCGCCCCATTGTCCGTCATGGCTGAGGAAACGCCCAAGCAGGGTGGCGATATCGTCGTCACCTACAAGGACGACATCACCACGCTCGACCCGGCGATCGGCTACGACTGGGTCAACTGGTCGATGATCAAGAGCCTCTACTCCCGCCTGATGGACTATGCGCCCGGCACGCCGAACCCGGTGCCCTCGCTTGCCGAGAGCTTCACCGTTTCGCCCGACGGCTTGATCTATACCTTCAAGCTGCACAAGGGCGTGAAGTTCTCGAACGGCCGCGAAGTCGTCGCCTCCGACGTGAAATATTCGATCGAACGCGCCGTCGACCCGAAGACGCAAGGGCCCGGCGCCGGCTTCTTCGGCGCCATCAAGGGCTTCGAGGATGAAACCGGCGGCAAGACGACGACGCTCTCCGGCATCGAGACGCCTGACGACAGCACCGTCATCTTCAACCTCTCGCGTCCGGACGCCACCTTCCTGCACGTTCTCGCCATCAACTTCGCCTCCGTCGTGCCGAAGGAAGCCGTCGAGGCGGCCGCCGGCGATTTCGGCAAGAAGCCGGTCGGCTCCGGCACCTTCATCCTGAAGGACTGGACGATCGGCCAGCAGCTCGTCTTCGAGCGCAACAAGGATTATTTCGTCAAGGGCGTTCCCTATATCGACAGCTTCAAGGTCGAGGTCGGCCAGGAGCCGCTGGTGGCACTCTTACGCCTGCAGAAGGGCGAAGTCGACATTGCCGGCGACGGCATTCCGCCGGCGAAGTTCCTCGAAATCAAGAATTCGGCCGATGGCGCACAGATGATCGTCGACGGCGAACAGCTGCACACCGGCTACATCACGCTGAACACCAAGATGAAGCCTTTCGACAACGTCAAGGTTCGCCAGGCCCTGAACATGGCGATCAACAAGGAGCGCATCACCCGCATCCTCAACGGCCGCGCAACGCCTGCCAACCAGCCGCTGCCGCCATTGATGCCGGGCTACGACAAGTCCTTCGCCGGCTATGCCTATGATGTGGCGAAAGCCAAGGCGCTGCTTGCCGAAGCCGGTTATCCCGACGGCTTCGAAACCGTGCTCTACTCTACCAACACCGACCCGCAACCGCGTATCGCCCAGGCGATCCAGCAGGATCTGGCCGCTGTCGGCGTCAAGGCCGAAGTCCGGGCGCTCGCCCAGGCAAACGTCATCTCGGCCGGCGGCACGGAAGGCGAAGCGCCGATGATCTGGTCGGGCGGCATGGCCTGGATCGCCGACTTCCCGGATCCCTCCAACTTCTACGGCCCGATCCTCGGTTGCGCCGGCGCGGTTCCGGGCGGCTGGAACTGGTCATGGTATTGCAACGCCGATCTCGACAAGCGCGCCGTTGCCGCCGACTCCATGTCCGATCCGGCAAAGGCAGCCGAGCGCACTGCCGCCTGGGGCAAGATCTTTACCGATATCATGGCCGACGCGCCTTGGATTCCCGTCATCAACGAACGCCGTGTCGTCGCCAAGTCACTGCGCATGGGCGGTGCTGACAACATCTACATCGATCCGACCCGCGTCATCAATTACGACGCGATCTATGTGAAGCAGTAAGCAGCCGCTCGTTGCTGGCTGCCCCTCATCCGGCTGCCGCCACCTTCTCCCCGTCGATACGGGGAGAAGGGATATGCCGCTCCCGCTTCCTCATCCTCGAGCGCTGCGTGTGGCAAGTCCCCTCTCCCCGCTCGCGGGGAGAGGGTTAGGGTGAGGGGTAACCCACGCCGAAACCAATTCCGGAGAATGACCATGTGCATCGCCTGCACTCATACCATCCACCGCGCCCAGCACAATTTTGGCTGGAACAAGGATTTCACCCCGGCCGTCGTCGCCAAGCCCGGCGAGACGATCCACTTCGAATGCATGGATTCGTCGGGTGGCCAGCTCGGAAGCGACGCGACGCTGGAAACGCTGAACGCGCTCGATTTCGGCAAGATCAACCCGGTCTCCGGCCCGGTCTATGTCGAAGGCGCCAAGCCCGGCGATGCGCTGAAGGTGACGCTACGCAAGTTCATCCCCTCGGGCGTCGGCTGGACGGCCAATATCCCAGGCTTCGGCCTGCTTGCCGACCAGTTCAAGGACCCGGCGCTGCACGTCTGGTCCTATGACGCCAACAGCATGGTGCCAGCCCTTTACGGCCCGGGTGGGCGCGTGCCACTGAAGCCCTTCGCCGGCACGATCGGCGTCGCACCCACCGAGCCCGGCACCCACTCCGTCGTTCCCCCACGCCGCGTCGGCGGCAACATGGACATCCGCGACCTGACGGCGGGGGTGACGCTCTATCTGCCGGTCGAGGTCGACGGCGCGCTGTTTTCGATCGGTGATACCCATGCCGCGCAGGGCGATGGCGAAGTTTGCGGCACGGCGATCGAAAGCCAGATGAACGTCGAAGCGACGATCGAGCTCGTCAAGGACGCCAAGCTGCAGACGCCGCGCTTCACCACCACCGAACCGGTGACCCGCCATCTCGACGGCGCCGGCTACGAGGTCACCACAGGCATCGGCCCTGATCTGATGACCGGGGCACGCGAAAGCGTCATGCGCATGATCGATTTTCTCGGCGCCGAACACGGCATGAGCGCCGTCGATGCCTATTTGCTCTGCTCGGTCTGCGGCGATCTCCGGATCAGCGAGATCGTCGACCAGCCGAACTGGGTGGTCTCCTTCTACTTCCCGAGGATCGTGTTCGCGTGAACGAAGCCATGCCCGCCGCAGCACCGGTGCTCAGCCTTCGCAAGCTGAGCGTCGATGCCCGCACGCCCGAAGGCCGCAAGCCGGTGCTCCAGGACGTCAGCTTCGAGCTTGCAAGCGGCGAAACGCTCTGCATCGCCGGTGAATCCGGCTCCGGCAAGTCGGTCACCTCGCTGTCGATCATGGGGCTCTTGCCGAAGGCCTCGCTGAAGGTCGCCTCCGGCAGCATCATGCTCGGCGAGCGCGACCTGCTCACGCTTTCCGACCGGGCGATGCGCGGCGTCCGTGGCGGCGATATCGCGATGGTGTTCCAGGAACCGATGACCTCGCTCAACCCGGTCATGTCGGTCGGCAACCAGCTGACCGAAGCAATCCGCGCGCACCAGGGCAGCGACAATGCCGAGGCGGTGGCGCTGAAGATGCTCGATGCCGTGCAGATCACCGAGCCGGCCCGGCGGCTGAAGCAATATCCGCACGAGCTTTCCGGCGGCATGCGCCAGCGGGTGATGATCGCCATGGCGCTCTCCTGCCGGCCGAAGGTGCTGATTGCCGACGAGCCGACGACGGCGCTCGACGTCACCGTGCAGGCGCAAATCCTCAAGCTGATGCGTGAGTTGAAGCGCGAATTCGGTGCCTCGATCATCCTGATCACGCACGACATGGGCGTCGTCGCCGAAATGGCCGACCGCGTCGTCATCATGCAGAACGGCAGGATCGTCGAGCAGGGAACGGCACTCGCCATCTTCCAGCGGCCGAAGGAGGCCTATACGCAGCAATTGCTGGCCGCCGTCCCGCGGCTCGGCGCGCTTGCCGGCACCGACCGTCCGCCGCGCATCACCCAGCGGGCCGTGGAGACACTGCATCCGGACCGCACGCCGGTGCTGAACGTGCGCGACCTCACCGTCACCTATGGCAATGCCGCAAGCCGGTTTTTCAAGGGCAAGCCGCCAGTTGCAGCCGTCGAAGGCGTTTCCTTCGATATCCTGCCGGCTGAAACGCTTGGCCTCGTCGGCGAAAGCGGTTCCGGCAAATCGACGACCGGCAAGGCCGTGCTCGGTCTCATCCCCTTCAAAGGCAATGTCCTGATCGACGGCCGCAACATTGCCGGCCTCAGCCAGCGCGAGATGCGGCCCGTGCGCCGCTCGGCGCAGATGATCTTCCAGGATCCCTATGCCTCGCTCGACCCGCGCATGGCCGTCGGCAAGGCGATCGGCGAACCGATGGTCATTCACGGCATCGGCAACCGCAGTGAACGGCAGGACCGCGTCGCCGAACTGCTGCACCGGGTCGGCCTGACGCCTGATGCGGCGACGCGCTATCCGCACGAGTTCTCAGGCGGCCAGCGCCAGCGCATCTGCATCGCCCGGGCTCTGGCGCTCGAGCCCAAGCTGATCGTCGCCGACGAGAGCGTCGCAGCCCTTGATGTCTCCGTCCGCGCCCGGGTGCTCGACCTGCTGCTCGAACTGCAGGAAACGATGGGACTCGCCTATCTGTTCATCTCCCACGACATGGCGGTGGTCGAGCGCATGTCGCACAACGTCGCCGTCATGCGCGCCGGCCGCATCATCGAAACCGGCACACGGCGGGATATCTTCGAGAACCCGAGGGATGACTACACCCGCGCGCTGATCGCCGCGGTTCCGATCCCTGATCCGGAGATCTATCGTGGCAGGGAAGCGCATCGGTGACTGAAGGCTTGAGACATGACTAAAATGTCGACGAGGAGCGCTTTGCGACGATCGGGCAGCGCAAGGATGTCCCGGGTCTGAGCTAGGGACTTGGGGAGTGCGGTCAGGTTGCACTTAGAATCGTCAGCAACAACGTTGACGCCAAACCGCAGCAATCATAGAGATATCGGCTCATCTTTGACGAGAAAGAAGTCGTCGGGAAACAACTTCTTGAGTTCCACTCTCCGCTTCGAAAAATGGGGGTAGTTATCGGCCACGTCGTTGATATTGTCCGTTATTCTAACCAGATATCCGTCACCCACCTTATCAATGGCGAATCCAGCTTCCGCAATCTGCTCTGCCTTGACGTCTTTGGCGAATTCTCCTCCAAAGAACGTGGCCCAGCCGATATTGGCTATGCGTTCAGGCATTCCTTTTCTCGGAATTATACCTCCGCTAAAGTAGCCCTCAGCTGTTCCAGGCCGTCCACAATATAACCCAGCGACGGCAAACTATAAATCATGATTCTCCGCTCGATAACCCTTCTCAATTCGCTCAACCAGCAAGGGTGCACTGATGATACCGTGGACCGGATATCTCTTTTCCTCATCAGAAAGGCCTCGAGTCAGCATCACTTCCGTTTCGCCATTCCATAACCACCAAGGCCCCCGCCGCCCGTCCCTATCCCGGGCACTGGTCCGAAAGATGGGAAAAACGGAGTTTGCAGCGGTCACGCTACTGTTTCCGACATTTGCCACTAGGCCTTCGTCAACTGCTTTTTGCACAGGAAAAAAGGCAGAAAACAACACAGGAGAGCCAACCACTTCGCTAAAATTGTCAAGTCTGTCAGCGTAAAAGCCATCAAATACACGGAGCAGGTGTCCATAGCGCAAATGCTTATGAGTGACCTGGGCGTAGGAAACTCCCTTCGACGTTAAAATTTGAATTACGTCCCCAATTTTAATGCGCTTAGCCATATTTAGAATCCCGGATATTTTGCGTTTCGTAGTAATGTGGCGCCTTTGATCAGAGCTCGCTCATAGGCTGTCGGATTCTTTATTGCTGAAATCGAGTTAATCTTATTGATTAACGTGCCACCATTTTTTTCCAGCCCATAGTAGTTTATTAGAGTTTGCTCAACTGCCCTGGCGTCCTGTCTCGACAAATTAGAAAGACCAGGAATTTCTCTAATGACGATTTCTTTCGATCGCAGGTGTTCAATTCCCCGCCTTGCAACATCGTCTGTAATTCCAACGTATCGGACGGTACCGTCGATTTCGCAACTATAAACGCAAGTTTTCCCGCCGATAGTCTGCACCCGTTTCCACGGTTTTGGGCTGTCGATTGCCAGTGTTAGCGCTTCGACGAGCTTCGACAATGGCGTAACTCGGTATTCGTTTAGCTTCAATTGCTCCGCCGAGCTTAACTTACCTTGAGCGGCGAGCTGCTCCAGCATCGTCCACTGCAACGACAGCAATCCTGCAATGTCAGCGCCCAGCCATGCCTTGGCGGAATCATGAGAAGCACTGTTTTCCTGGAGTAGAGCGAGATCGATCTCCATCTTAGCGAGCAGGCCACGGCAGCTTTCAGCGTCACTCCGGCATGCCTCGATATAGCGGCCCTGGCGACTGGCCCAATCCGCTGCTCGCTGAGCCTCTACCCTCTCTTCACACGATGAATCGCCTTGGCATTCGCTCAGCTTCTTCTCGTATTCATCAAATTCCCTATGCGTGATGTAGTTGTACTTAAACGCATACCCTGCGTAAGCGGCGCCCTCTCCACCGCTGACGCTGGCCGCAAGGCCCTGTACCAGACTCGCGCTGATGATATTGATCAGCTGCTCGCCCTGGGCGGTGCCGGCAAGCGAAGTGCCGTTGACGATTTCGGCGACTAGGTCGCGGATGTGCGGGCCGAGCAGCGAAGACGTGGCTCCCCCAAGAGCGCCCCTGATCATACCGGAGACATCCGTGACGCCGCCGAGCAGACCGCCAGCCAACGCATGCAGCGCCGCGGGACCGGGACCACCTTCGGCCCAGAAAGCCCGCTCCTCGTCAGTGGTTGCCGCTTGCCTCCGCTTCAGCGCGAAGTCGCCAATGAACTTGGCGGCCTTGGCGGCGGCGTCCTGATAGAGTTCCTGCGTCTCCAACTGCTCACGCAGGATATCCTGCAGTTCGGGAATGCCCGGCAACGACGTGTTGGTGTTGCTGGTGTCACGGCGCAGATTCTCGAGGTTCTGCGTTTGGTGGGCGGGATCTGTGATGATGATCTGGCCCGGCGAGACGGCGGATAGCGCCTGACCCGTCGCACTTTCGCCATCATGCATGGGCGGGGCAAGGAGCGGTCCAGTGAGCGTCAACCCGCCACTATAGCTGTCGGCCTTCCATTTCGAATGGGTGTCGAGGTCGTTGAACTCTAGCGTGCCGGTCTCAAGCCAGTTTTGTATTGCCGGCGCCTGAGAGGTGATCAGCCCACCCGTCAGCGCCGTCTTGTTATTGACGGTGATATCGAAGCCGCCGGAACCGGCATGGATGCCGGATTGTTCGGAGACGATCGCGGCACTGCCGGTGGCCTTTTGCAAGGAGCCGCTCAGACTTGCCGGAGTGCCGCTGCCAAAACCGCCGCTGATGCCGAACTGATTGGCCTTTTGTGATGTCGTGTCGAGCTGGCTTTCAATAATCAGGTCGTGGCCGACATCGGCGGTGATACTCTCGCCGCTAACGACGGCGCCCTGCAGTCTGGTGTCATTGCCGGACTGGATGAACACGTCACCGGAGCCGACGACATGGCTGTTGACCTGGGTAACCGAGGAGCCGTTGGATGAGCCTTTGCCATAGTTGAAGCTGAGGCCGGGATTGACGAGATCGACTTGAACGCCGCCAGAGCTGTTCCTGGTGGAATTGTTGGTAGTCGCTTGAGCACTCTGCAGGATAACGTCCTGGCCGGCGATCAGCGCGATGTCGCCGGACTTGCCGTTCGGCATGCCATCGGCATCGTAGCCGGCAAGAATCTGTGCGCCATTGCCGAACAGATTGCCCGACGTCGCTTCGACGGTGACGGAATTGCCGCCCCGGATCGTGGTGGAAACCGGGTCTGAGCTGGAACCTTTCTCGCTGCTTTTGCTATACTGGAAGCCAGCGGTGAGCGAGGCCGAGGCAAACACGCTCGACTGTCCATTTTTGAGTTTGTCAAACTCACCGGCAGCGTCGTGATTGGTCAGGGCATCGAGTACCGAATAGGCTTCGATCCCGGCGATCGCTATGTGCGCAATGGATTTGCTGGCGCTGCCATCGCCGACCTTCGAAGCGGCTGCCACCGCGTTGCTCGCGGCGGAAACGAGACCCGAGGAAACCGACAGCGTCACGCCGGCAAAGAATTGCTCGTGCACACTCTCGTAATTCGACTTGTCTTCCGCACTGAGCAGATTGACGTCGCGCTCCGCAGTGATCGCAACATCGCGATCGGCTGCGACATCGGCGGCCTGCAGGTTGGCGTCGCGCCCAGCCTTGATCGCCAGGTCGTTGCCGGCGGAAAGGGTGGCCATCGCGTTGGTCTGAGAGCCTTGCTTCGTCGTGTCCGAGACGGAGGATACGCCGATGCCGACCGAGAATCCGCCGCTGCTCGAACCGAAGGAAATGCCAAAACCGGAGCGTTTTTCCTTTTCCTCCGAGGAGGCGCTTTCGGCGCCCGGCGTGATATTGACGTCGCGGGCCGCATCCAGCGTGATGTTATCCGTCGCGGAGATCTGCGAGCCGAGAATGTTGACATCGGTCTCGCGGGACTTGAGCGCTACATCAGTCCCAGCAGAAAGCACCGATGCCACATTCAGCGCGGAGGCCTGGCTGCCACTCTTCTGTTCCGCGCCCCAGAACGAAATGAAGCCGTCGCCCGAGCCGACGAAGAGGCCAGATTTCTTGCGCGTGATTTCAAGCTCATGCTGCTCGGCCGCACCGATGACTGAGACGCTGTCGCCCTCGACGGAAATCGAGCCGTCGGCATCCGCCTTCGAGCCCGCGATGACCGCCGCGCCGCCGGCATCCAGATTGATATTGCCGGATGCGCCAAGCTCGGAGGCAATGGTCGTCTCATCATAGCTCTTGTGGCTGGATGAGCCCTTGGAGAGGAAGCCGCTGCGCGAGCCCTTGTCATCCTTGGCACTGGTGTCCTTGCCGGAGGCGATGATGAGGTCGCCCTTGGTGGTGATGTTCAGGTTCGCAGCGCCGGCCTCATTACCGGCTTCGATCCTCGAGGCCGAGATGACCGTGTCCTTGCCGGATTCAATGTCGACGCCGCCACCGCCTGTGATGGCGGAACCGACGGCCGTGGTCGTTTCCAGATGGGTGGTCGTCTTCTCGCTGTTGCCGAGGAAACCGCCCTTGAGGCTGAGCTTGGTGTCGAGGGTCGCGGTGTCGGTGGCTTCGGCGATCGTCACGTCACCATCGGCCTTGAGACCGACCTTGCCGTCGGCGGTAAGCTTGCTGCCGACGATGTTGAGGTCGTGATCGCCGCTGCCGTTGCCTGCCGTCACCGAGAGGTCGCCGCCGGCGGATATCTCCGAGCCGACATGGGTGATCGACGAGGCGGATTTCTTGCCGAAGGAGGACTCGGAATGCTCCTGCGCGGCGGTGATGTTGATATCGTCGCCGGCGCTGAGCGCGACGTTGCCTTCAGCCTTGACGGAGGAGCCGGAGAGCAGGATGTCGTCGCCTGATTTGATCGTCGCATCCGTGCCGGCGGAAAGCTGCGATTGCTGCTGGTCGGTGGAGAGGGTCTTGGTGTAGCCGGATTGGTTGTTGCGGGCGACATCGGTCGACACCACGGCCACCGAGCCGTTGTCGGCGGTCACCTCGAGCGTCGTGCCCGCCTTGACGGAACTGCCGATGACGTTGACATTGTCGGTTGCCTTGATCGTCAGGCTACCGCCACTAGCAACCTGGCTGCCGGTGGCATTTTGTTGACCGCCATTGTCGACCTTGGCTGAATCCAACGTCACATTCTTGCCGGTGAGCGAGGCGTTGCCTGTGGCATTGACCAGAGCGCCGTTCAGCGTGAGGTCGGTCGCCGCGGCAATCGTCGCATCGCTGCCGGCGGTGACCGCGGCGTTCGGATTGACCATCGCCTGGCCGCCGAGATCCATGGATTGCGCCGTCAGAGTCAGCGCACCCGAGGAGGACAGCGAGACGTCGTTGCCGGCCTTGAATGTGCCGCCGTTCGAAGAAATCGAGGAGCCGGAAACGGAAAGATCGTTGGAGGCGACCATGGCGCCGGAATTGTTGATCGCGCCGCCCGCAACGGAGACCGATGCGCCTGACATCAGCGCGCCGGAGGCGGTCAGCTGCGCCGTTGCCGTGCTCGGGAGATAGACGACCGCCGCCAGCACCTCGATGCCATTGACCACCTGCTTCTGATAGAGGACGACCGGCTTCGTCAGCGCGGCGACCGCTTCGGGGGTGAGCGCCTGGCCAACCTGCAGATTGTGGTCGCTGGCGTACTTGACGCCATTGTCGAGCAGCGTCTTGACCTGCTCGGTGGCGTCGCTGCCGGGGATGAAGGAGCCCGGTCCCAGACCCTGGCCGGCAAGCTGCTGGATCTGCTTTTCAATCAGCTGGTTCTCGAAATAGGCATCGCCGAGGAAAGGAATCGTGCTGTCCGGCTGATAGCCGATTTTGTCCATGAAATAGCCGGAGCCATAGAAGGTGCCGACATCGAGGTAGGCCGCGCGCGTTTCGAACAGGAAGATCTGTCCTGGAATCGGGTCGCCGACGTCGCCGGATTGCGGGTTGGCCGGAGGCACAAGGTCCGCGTTGACGTTGAACAATGCGCCGCCGGCAGTCAGGCCGGAGAGCGCCGACAACGGATCGCCGGGATTGCTTGCGGCAGCGACGCTGGCGCCACCGGCCATCGAGCCGGCCGCAGACGTGTTGTTGACGCTGCTGTAATTGACGGAGAGTGCGCCGCCGGCCTTGATGTTGGCCGATACACCGCCGATCGCCTGGACGGAACTGACGATTGTCGAGCCGTTGGCGATATTCTTCGAGGGATTGGCAGTGCCATTGGCATTATAGGCGGTGCAGGCGCCCTGGGCATGGCAGGTTGTCGTCGTCGTGCGAAACAGGCTGACGCCGGTATTGGTCAGCGTTGAGCCCTTCAGCGTCGCGTCGCCGCCGGCCTCGATCGAGCTGTAGGAATTGCTGAGATTCGTGGCGTCGACCGTGAGGTTGCGGCTTGCCCGGATCGTCGCTTCCGGGCTGAGCGTGCCGACCAACCGGTCTTCGTAGACCGACTGGCTGAGATGGGATGACCAATCCCATGTGTAGGTGGTGCTTTCGTCTGAACCGCTGAAATTCACCTCGTCGACGATGAAATAGCGCGACGGGTTGTTGGGATCGACAACGGGATTGCCGTTCGCGTCCCTCGGCACGCGGGCCCTGATCCAGTCGATGATCGGCGTGACCTTTTCGGGTCCGTCGGCAGAGATCCAGGTCCAGGCGCGATAGGTCGTACCGTCGGCGAGCGTCGCCTTCGACCAGAGCAGAGGCTGATAATCCTGCCACAAGCCCGGATCGACGCCGGCATAGAGCTGGAACATGTTCTGATCTGCGGTCTCGAGATAGCCGAAAGGCAGGCCGGCGGCGACGGGGTTCAGCGTGAAGCCGCTGACGACACCTGAAGACACCAGCGTCCCCGTCGTCCATTGCGGTGTGGCGGCCCGCCTGTTGGTCAGATTGCTGGTGAGGATGGACATGTCGTTTCCAGCCTGGATCAGACCGGAAATATTGGTGACGCCAGCGTTCCTTTGTCCTGATGTCGTCCCGGCAATCTCAAGATCATTGCCGGCGAGGATGGCGCCCTGATCATTGGTGAGCACCCCGCCGATGAACAGGCCCGCGTCGTGGCCGGCATAGGCAAGGCCCGTGGCGCTGTTGGTGAAATTGCCGGAAATGTTGAGCGTCAGATCGTCGCCGGCGGCCAATTGGCCGGCATTGGTGAGAGACGGCAGCGTCAGCGTCAGGTCGTCGGCGGCGAGCAGCGCCGTGCTGACTGAGGTGGAGAGGCCGCCGGCGTTGATGTCGATGTCGCCGGAACCGCCGGCACCGGTGACGGCGTTGATGGTGGCGCCACTGAGATCGGCCGTGCCGGAGAGATTGAGGGCGAGGCCGCCGAGCGTCAGGCTGTTGTTGCTGAGATTGGCGCTATTGGCATTGAGCGTCAGCGTGCCGCCGGAGGTGATGTTGCTGGCTGCGCCATTGGAGAGATCGATATTGGTGGTAGTGAACGTCAGGTTGTCTGTGGCGCTGGTGGGATTGCCGTAGCTGATCTGGCCCGATGCCGTCAGTGCTGCGCTGCTGAGGCTCTGGAGCTTGATATAGGCGATATTCTGCGTTGCTGTGGCCGAAAGAGCGCCGCTGCTCATGAGCGCGTTGCCGGCGGTGATCGAACCGTTCGTGGCGGTAAGGCTCATGCTGCCCGTCTGCTGCAGCATCAGCGTGCCGTTGGCCGATTGTGCGGTGGCGGCGAGGTCGAGG
The DNA here is from genome assembly GCF_000769405.2 of Rhizobium brockwellii. Lineage (NCBI taxonomy): Bacteria > Pseudomonadati > Pseudomonadota > Alphaproteobacteria > Hyphomicrobiales > Rhizobiaceae > Rhizobium > Rhizobium brockwellii. The sequence continues at coordinate 275,259 of NZ_CP053441.1, read as the reverse complement.
CCGGCGGCGACGGTCGCGGCTGCGATCGAGCGGCCTGAAGCCGTGACGTTGCCCTTAGCGAGCATATCGCCCGATATGGCGATGTCGGCGCCGGCGGACAGCGTCAGATCGTTGCCGCTCACAAGCGAGGCTGCGGAGATCGAGCCCGATGTCGCCGTGATCGTCAGCGCGTCGGCGCCGTTGACGGCGCCGGCAACCTGGATGTCGCCCGAGGTGGCGGACAGGGCGAGCGCATTGCCGGCCACGACGCTGCCGGCCGCAATGCCGGCGGCCGACGACATCAGGACGTTGGCGGCGCTGTTGACCTCGCCGCCGACACTCAACAATCCGCTGCCGCTTGAAAGCACGATGTCGCCATCGGCGGCGACCGTATCGAGAGTGATGCCCTGATCCGCCTGAACGGCGACCTTTGCCTTCGACGTGACCTTGGCGGCGGTCACCTTCGCCTTCGAGGAGATCGACACGCCCTGCTCGCCGGAGACGTTGCCGAGCGAGATCTTGCCGTCGGCCGACAATGACAGCTCGTTGGCGTTGGCGGCAAGATTGCCGCTCATGCGCACGCCGGCGCCGTTTTCGGTGACGACCATCTTGATGCGGCCGGCCTGCATGGCGCCGAGCGCCGAACCGTCGATCGCGTATTCCGGTGTGCCGGACGTCGCCGCAAGCGGCGTGGCGTTGCCGGTGGCATAATCGAATTGATTACGGCCGGCCGTGACGCGAAGGTCCTTGCCATAAACCGGGCCGTTGACGTGCACGGAGCGCGAGACGATGTCGAAAAGGTCGACCGCGCCAGGCCCGGCGGCGAAGTTGCCGCCATTCGGTCCGATGGTGACATCGCCGCCGTTGACCGTGAAACCCTTCAGCGCGCCGTCCGCGCCGATATCGGGGACGCCTGTGGTTAGCGTTGCATGCGGCGTGTTGATGAAGCCGCAGCCGTCGCAGGTGATGCCGCTCGGATTGGCGATGACGACATCGGCTCGCGCGCCGAACACCTCGATCGCGCCGTTCAAGGCAGAGCGGTTGCCGCTGATGACCTCGTTGAGGATGACCGATGCCGGACCTGACGTGTTGAGATTGGCATTGCCCGGGGTGACGCCGCCGAGATTGGAATTGCCGATCTCGCCCTTGTAATTGTTGAGGATCAGCCCCGGCGTGCCGACGTTGAAATTGTCGTATTTGTTATGCGACAGGCCCTTGCTGTTCGGCGTGACGATGTCGATGAGCGGCACGCCGTTCGGGGCCGTACCGACGCCCGGCTGGTTGGCGGCCGGCGCCGTGGTGCTCGCAGAGACCGACTGGGCATTGGCAAGCATCGGCTGAAAAACCAGCAGCGCGCTGAGCACGATGGCAAGCGAGCGATTGGCAAATCTGCCGAGCCGGCAGCCAAGACCCCTCGCTTCAGAACCAAGATCGGTTTTCACACTCATCGTTTTGTCTTCCCAACGCACAACTCGTTTGTGTCTCAAAATCAATCGTGGCTCGGCGCCGCCTTGACTGCGGCAGCACCGAACCTCATCGCAGGACTATTTCTGGGTGAGCCAAGTCTTCACGTTGCGGGTGAAGGACTTGGACAGGCGCTGTGCCATGACATCAGGTGCGCCGGATGTTGTTGCCGCGTTGACGGCGACGGCGATGATCACGCCGTAACCGCTTCCGCGCATGGAAAGGTCTTCGCCATGGATGTTTTGCGCTTCGGCGATCAATTGCCCGGTCTTGGCATCCTCCAGCCGGACGGTTCCATCGATCATGCTGTCATGACCGCCGATGATCCGAGCCTCCTTGGTGGTGACGTCGAACACATGCAGCGTGACGACGAGCCTGCCCCGGTTAGGGCCGCCCGGCACGCCGATCAGTTCCTTGGTCATCGCAGCTTGAAGGGTGTGAACCGCCTCCGACAGCTGCTGGTCAGGCTTGTCGCCAAAACCGAATGTCTTGACGTCCGGTGCCAGTTCGATCCGGATCTCGCGCACCGACGTCCGCTGAAGGGCGGCGATCAGCCGGGGGTCTGTCCTCGTAGTGACACAGGACGCCAGGGTCGCCGCCAGCAGGAGAAGGCTTAGAAAACGCACGATACGCATACAAAACTCCGGAATTCGCTGATAAGATTCAAATGCCTGCGAAAATCAGTTTCGGTTGTCCGACGACGAGGCGGGCTTCGGCTTGCTGTCGAGATGTTTGTAGAGCTCGGTCAACTGGGACTTGGGCGCAGGGCACCCTTTTGATTTGGCAATGCTGGTCAGGACATTGTTCCTGTTGCGCAACGCATCGATCTCGACCTTTTCGGGGGATTTCGGATCCATGAAAAACAGCGCCGGCAAAAACAGAAGGACGCCGGTCGCGCCGAGGACGATGTTTTTGCCTTGCGCGTCCGTCCGCTCCTTCACTGTCGACGTGATCTGCCGTTCGTTCGCCTCGAATTCACGCGCGATGCCGGCGCAGTCGAAGGCGCTGTCGCTCGGGTTGGTCGAAGCGACCGGCCGGGCCTCCCGGCCGGCGCAGCCGGCAAGCGAGATGGAGAGGGCAAGGATCAGCGCTGTCGATCTTGAAAAGGTCTGAGTGCGATTATTCTTCGAAATATTGCCGGTGATCATTTTTGCTTCCGTTACCAATGAGTGGATGCGCTGAAATAAAAGAGCCCGCCGTCGACGTGGTCGAGGCTGCTTGCAACGATGTCGGAATAGCCGAGGTCGGCGCTGATATTGCCGCCGACAGCGCGGATACCGGCCGTCCAGCTGGCGAGGTCGCCCCCCGTCATGTCGAAGCGTTTTTGCGAATAGACGTGGCCGTAATCCAGGCCGAGGTAGGGGCGCAGTTCACCGAGGACCTTGGCGACTGCGTCGCCGCTTTCGTTGGATTTCGTTCTCCAGACAATCTCGTTGTGGCTGAACATGCCATTATTGCCGAAGAGCACGCTTTCGCGCGTGCCGCGGACATTGCTGTAGCTGCCGAGGGAAATCTGCTCGGCGCCGAGGAGATTGTCGGGGGAATATTGACCACTGAGCAGCGAAGTCAGCTCGAACTGCCGGCCGGCGGCCTGGAACGGCTGCGTCACGCTGATCGTGGCATTGAACTTTGAAAATCGTGGATCGGCGTTGCCGGCGCCGGGATCCCCTGGTTCCACGGCATCGAAGAGACCGAGCCCCTTGTCATAGCTGGCGTCGAACACCCAGATGCCGCCGAACATGCGGCGGGAATGGGAAATGCCAATCTCGCCGACCGTATACCGGCGGCTGCCGACCTCGATCAGATTGCCGAGCAAGAAGTTGTTCGTCTGCTTGTAGGTCAGGCTGCTGCGGACGGTGGTGATCGAATCCTTGTCGCGCAAGACGACGCGGTCGATGCCAAGGCCCGCCTGCCCCGAATTGCCCGAGGTCTCGAGGGTGCTGAAGTTGCCTTCGACCGCACTTTCATACTGGTACCAGGAGCCGTTTAGCGAAACAGTGGAGTAACCGTAGGGGACGCTGACGCTGCCGGAATAGCTGTTGCCATATCCCCGTCCGTCATTGCTCCATGGATAGCTCGGACCGCTATGCTCGTATGAAAAGTTCCACTGATCGTTGATATCGATGAGATCGTCGAAGGTCAGCGATGCCGAGCTCCTGGAAAAGCCGGTGCTTTCCTGCCCCATATTGTTGTTGCCGAGGGAGACATGCCAGGGCCAGCCCGGGCTGTTTTCGATATTCAGGATCGACGTTCCGTCCTTGGGGCCGGGCAGCATGGCGGATTTGGCGTCGTTGGCCTGTAGCCGGTTCATCTGGTCGAGCCCCTGCTCGATATCGCGGATATTGACGACCCGGCCGATCAGGCCCGGAAAGGCTGTCGCCAGCGAACTGCTGCCGGCGATTTTCTGGCCATTGAGATAGATGTCCGAGAGCGTGCCTTCGACGACGAGCAGGCGGAGGATCCTGGTCTTGCGGATATCCTGCTGCGGCACGTAGGCACGCGAGGTTGCATAACCATGATCGATATAGAGGTGCGTGACATCCCTGAGGACCGCATTGATCTCCGCAAGACCGACGCATCGGCTGCCGTAAGGTGCCGTCACCTTGCCGATCTCCTGCGCCGATAGCAGATTTGCCCCATCGATCTCGACGCGCATGATGTCGAAACAGGCAGCATTTGCCTGGCTAGCCGGCAAAGAGCCGTTTTCCGTGTCCGCACTGCCGCCTGGTGTTGCGCGACGCAGGGCATCCAGCCGCTGCGACTGAAACTTGTCTTCCTGACGGCGGTTAAAATCGTCGGCCGGCGATTGTGCATATGCGGGGACGGCACCCATAACGAGGACAGCGCCGGCGACCAGGAAGGATCGAATGTCTGTGGTCATTTTGAAATTCGGCTACTTCACGGCAATGGACTGGAGTTCGTCGAGGGCCGGTTTCAGCCCTTTCAGCGAGAAACGGATATTGACGTCCTGGCCGTTCATCAGCCGCACCAGCCCTTCGGCGCTCGAGCCCTTCTTCAGCGCCGCGGCCGTCTTCGTATCCAGCGCCTGCTGCGCCCAGCATCCGGACTGGTTGCAGTTGCGATAATCGAGTTTGGCGACGGGCTTGCCGTCGGCCTTGATCGACAGGCCGGAGGGCAGGAAGACGTTGAGCGGCAGAAGGACCGTCAGCATCAGCCGCGGCTTGCCCTTGTCGCCCTTGTCCTTGCCCTTGCCGGCAGAACCGGCCGGCGACGCGGCGATTGCCAGCGTCAGGATATTGACGGGTTTGCCGTCTTTGGCGACTTGCGCGACCTGTGCGACTTCGCAAGCCTCACTGCCTGCCGAACCCGTGCAGCGATAATACCAGTCGTCGAATTTCTGAGATTTCATGGCCGGCGCCGGTTGAGCTGGCGCCGGCACCTGTTCCGGTCCTTGCTCGGCTGGAACAGCCGATTGTGAAAAAGCCGGGTTGGCACAAGCGATGAATATCAAAACGGGGGCGATAGTCCGAAGGCCCCGCGTCATGCCGATTTTCAAAAATTTGCTCATTTAAAATACAACTTCAGGAAGATTTTATTCACGTGTAGACCCGTATCGCTACAATCTATCATTTCGTCAACCTGAGCGTGTCAGCACGGTAAAGTTTCCGTTAGATATTTACTTCACGTTCTGGGAGATTAAGTCTTGCGCTCGGCCGAGACTGGCCCTCATCGAATTCGCCAAGAGATTTCAACGCTCGAATAAAACCGATTGGCGAGGACCATGAGACGACGCGCAACTTACGCGAAGCTGTCCACGTGCCCGTTTGCATTGAAAATTCGATAGATGAACGGATAGGATGAATAATTCAGAACTATCCCCACTGCTGCGAAGTCTTGAAAAGATGAGCCTCATTCCTGCGAAGAAAAGAGCCTCTCCGACGTCCGGGTTTTTCCCGATGCCACTCACAAATACAGAGATGTATTTTAGAAATTCATTGCACCCACGGTTGCCATTGTTATCCTTCTCGAAAAACGAGAGGCCAGCCGCATGGCAAAACGGCAACGACGAGGGCAGCCCGGAACAGAACCGGCGGACGACATTCGGGAAAACCTGGTCAAGACCCGAATCGGCGGCGATCTCTCGTCCTTCATGAAAGGCGATCCAGACCCATAAATCATCCATAGCCATCGTGCGCCGCGTCGGTCGCATGATTGTCATTTTCGAGGTGACATCTGCCCCGTTCTCTGCGAAAAAGAGCGCGATGAGAGACAGGGGCGTTCGTCGACAGACGGGCTGAGAAGCACCCTTCGAACCTGAACCGGATAATGCCGGCGGAGGGAGTCGCTCGGGGTTGCGGCTTAGCCCGCACGAACCGCCCCGTGCCCGCCCCCGCCTGAAAGGGGCCATATGCAGACCAAGACTACACCCGGAGCGATGCTGAAGGCGATGCGCGAGAAGCCGCCGCTCGTTCAGTGCATCACCAATTACGTCGCCATGAACATTGCCGCAAATGTTCTGCTTGCCGCGGGCGCCTCGCCCGCCATGGTGCATGCTGCGGAAGAAGCCGGCGAATTCGCCGGGATCGCCAGTGCGCTGACCATCAATATCGGCACGCTGTCGACGCAATGGATCGACGGTATGCAGGCGGCGGCAAAGGCTGCGACATCCGCCGGCAAGCCGTGGGTGCTCGATCCTGTCGCTCACTATGCCACGGCTTTCCGCCGCAACGCGGTCGCCGACCTCCTGGCGCTGCGTCCGACCGTCATCCGCGGCAACGCTTCCGAGATCATCGCGCTTGCCGGCGGAGAGAGCCGCGGCCAAGGCGTCGACAGCCGCGATCCGGTCGAGCAGGCGGAAGGTGCGGCGCGATGGCTGGCTGAGCGTCAGAGGGCGGTCGTCGCCGTGACCGGCGCCGTGGATTTCGTCACCGACGGCGAGCGAGCGGTGCGCATCGAAGGCGGATCGGCCTTGATGCCGCAAGTCACCGCGCTCGGCTGCTCGCTCACCTGCCTCGTCGGCGCCTTTGCTGCGACCGCACCCGAAGACACCTTCGGCGCGACGGTTGCTGCGCTTTCAACCTTCGCCATCGCCGGCGAGGAGGCGGCACTTGGGGCGGCCGGCCCCGGCTCCTTCTCCTGGCGCTTCCTCGATGCGCTGGCCGCGCTCGACGCCGAAACGCTTGACGCCAGGGCAAGGATATCGGCGGCATGAAGGCTTTCGACCTTTCGCTCTATCTCGTCCTCGACCCCGATCTCTGCGCGGGGATCGGCATGGTCGAAACGGCGCGACTTGCCGTTGCCGGCGGCGCGACCATAGTGCAGCTGCGTGACAAACATGCCGGCACCATCGGGATGATCGAGACCGGCCGCGCCTTGAAACAGGCGCTGGATGGGACCGGCGCCCTGCTCATCGTCAACGATGACGTCGAGGCGGCCATCGCCATCGGCGCTGACGGCCTGCATATCGGCCAGGAAGACATGGGTGCGCGCAGAGCGCGGACGATGATCGGCCCCGATATGATCCTCGGCCTGTCGGTCGAGACCGCGGCGCTCGCCAGCACCGTCGATCCGGATCTCATCGACTACACCGGCGTCGGGCCGGTGTTTGCGACACCGACCAAGGCCGACCACAAACAGCCGATCGGCTTTGATGGACTTGCAAGGCTGGTAAAGGCCTCGCCGGTGCCGTCGGTGGCGATCGGCGGGCTCAAGGCGGATCATGTCGCCCAAGTGTTCGCCGCCGGCGCCGAGGGGCTTGCCGTCGTTTCCGCCATCTGCGGCACGCCCGATCCTGAAGCGGCCACGCGCCGCATCGCTGCAGAAATTCGAAAGGTGCGCGCATGATCCGCAACGTTCTCTCGATCGCCGGCTCTGATCCCTCAGGCGGCGCCGGCATCCAGGCCGATCTCAAGGCCTTTTCCGCCCGCGGCGTCTACGGCATGGCGGTGCTGACCGCGCTGACGGCGCAGAACACGCAAGGGGTGAGCGGTGTGCATCTGGTACCGCCGCAATTCGTCGCCGACCAGATCAATACCGTCTTTGCCGATGTCCGCGTCGATGCCGTCAAGATCGGCATGATCGCCAATGCCGGCATCGCCGACGCCGTTGCCGGTGCGCTGACTGACCACCGCGACATTCCGATCGTCATCGACCCGGTCATGATCGCCAAGGGTGGAGCCGCCCTGCTTGCGCCTGAAGCGGTCGACGTACTGACCCGGCGGCTGCTGCCGCTTGCCACGCTGCTGACCCCGAACCTGCCCGAAGCCGCCGCCCTGCTGCACCAGCCGGTGGCGACAAACCGGGCGGAGATGGCGGCGCAGGCAGAGCGCTTGCGGGCGCTTGGCCCGGCCGCAGTGCTGGTCAAGGGCGGCCATCTCGACAGCGACGAGAGCCCTGACGTGCTTGCCACGGCCGCCGGCCTGCACTGGTTCGAAGCCAGGCGCGTGCCGACCAAGAACACCCACGGCACCGGCTGCACGCTGTCCAGCGCGCTGGCGGCCGCGCTCGCCAAGGGCGCCTCGGCGCGGGAGGCCGTCGCCATCGCCAAGGATTACCTCGCCGGCGCGGTCGCGGCTGCCGGAAGTCTCACCGTCGGCTCCGGCCACGGCCCAGTGCAGCATTTTCATGTGCTCTGGAAAGACGGCGAATAAGCGCACGCTCAGCGAACATGCCGCCAATCGAAAACGGCCCGGCCTGCCCGGGCCGTTTTTTTGCGTTCGGCACCTACCTTGCGTTGAAGCCGCCGGGGCAGCGGCGGGTCGTCCCTTTGCCCCTTTGAAAAACCCTGTTGACAAGCCCGGCCAGATGGCCAAGTCTATGACACTAAAAGGGGATACATTCCGCAATAACGGAATAACTGGAGGAATGACAGGTGCCAGACCTGCTTGTGAGCTTATACTCCACTGAGCTCGCCGACCTGAAACAGAAGGCCGACCATGTCGGCGTCTCCATCCGTCCGGCCCTCCCCCCCGGAACTGCATCTCATCGCCAACTGGGTTCGCGAACAGTTCAGCGAGAACTGGGCAAGCGAAGTCACAGTCGCCTTCTCTCGCCAGCCAGTCGCCTGCCTGATATCAGTCGAAGGCGGCAAGCTGCTGGGCTTTGCCTGTTATGACACGACGGCGCGGGGCTTCTTCGGCCCGACCGGCGTCGACCCGCAAGCGCGCGGCAAAGGCATCGGGCTCGCCCTTTTTTCCGCCTGCCTTCAGACCATGAAAACGCTCGGCCACGCCTATGCCTTCATCGGCGATGCCGGCCCGGTCGATTTCTACGCCAAGACCGCAGGCGCAACCGTCATCCCCGCCCCCGACAAGGGCATCTACGAAGGCATGCTGAGAAGCACGCCGAAATGACCATCTGATCCCGGAGTTACAGAATTGTCCTCGACCCCGCTCGCTCTTTTCGTCGGCCTTCCAAATCCCACTATTTCGGATGATGAATTCGCCCTCTTTCGCGAAACCAATCCACTCGGCCTGTTCGTCGGCCGGCGCAATCAGCGCGAGCCGGAGCAGACGAGGCGGCTGATCGACCGCTTCCGCGAAGCCGTCGGCCGCGACGACGCGCCTGTCTTCACCGACCAGGAAGGCGGCCGCGTCCAGCATCTCGATGCCGGCCCCTGGCCGCTCTTCCGCAGCTTCGGCCAGTTTGCCGAACTTGCGCGCCGTGATTTCGATCTCGGCAAAAAAGCATTGCGCCTTTCCTCCCGGGCCATGGGCGCGATGATGACGGAACTCGGCCTTTCCAGCGGCTGCTCGCCCGTTCTCGACCTCGTCTTCGAGACGACGAGCGCGGTCATCGGCGCCCGCTCCTTCGGCCCTGATCCCGATTTCATCGCTGCCCTCGGCCGCGAGGTGGTCGATGGCCTGCTCGAGACCGGCAACATGCCTGTTATCAAGCACATTCCCGGCCATGGCCGCGCGACGCTCGACTCCCACAAAGAGCGTCCGGTGGTCGACGCCAGCCGCGAGACGCTCACCGCGACCGATTTCAAACCCTTCGTGGCGCTGAAGGATACGCCCTGGGCGATGGTCGCCCATGTCGTCTACTCGGCCTATGACGCCGCGCTGCCGGCGTCCGTCTCGCCTGTTATGCACGAGGTGATCCGCAAGGAGATGGGCTATGAGGGCGTGCTGATATCAGACTGCATCTTCATGCAGTCGCTCTCCGGCACCCTGCCCGAACGCGTCAAACAGGTGCTCGACGCAGGCTTCGACATCGCGCTCCACAGCCACGGCGACATCCCGGAAAGCGAAGCTGCCGCCAAGGCCGCCCGCCCGCTGACGGAAGCCGCCCTCAAGCGCATCGCCGCCGGCAAGGCTCGCCTCGGCAATCTCAAGATCGATGTCCGCGCTGCCCATGCAGAAGTCGAAGACATGTTTGCAAGCGCGCTGGTCTCCTGACCGGCACGTCATCTCTCACCGGATAAGAAAAGGGGAATAAGACATGAAAAAATATCTTCTTGCAGCCGCAGCACTGACGCTGCTTTCGGGATCCGCCGTGGCGCAGACGATCCTCACAGTGAATATCGAACCGGCGACGACCTGGGTTCGCAACTTCAATCCGTTCAACCAGACGTCGTCGCGCCAGTCCACGCTCGACTTCATCTACGAGCCGCTGGTCGTCTTCAATCGCTTCGACAGCAACAAGCCGGTCTATCGCCTGGCTGAAAGCTTCAAACTCTCCGACGACCTGAAGAGCATCGATTTCAAGCTGCGCCCGAACCTGAAATGGTCGGATGGTAAGCCGCTGACCGCAGCCGACGTCAAGTTCACCTATGATTACCTGAAGAAGTTCCCGGCGCTCGACTTCGTCAGCATCTGGACCTTCATCACCGATGTCCAGGCCGTCGACGGCCAGACGGTACGTTTCACGCTCGCCAATCCGAGCTCGCTTGCGGCCGAGCAGATCTCGCAGCTGCCGATCGTTCCGGAACATGTCTGGAAGGACGTCGCCGATCCGGTCACCTTCGCCAACGAGACCCCGGTCGGCAGCGGCCCGCTAACGGAGGTGCCTCGTTTCACCGGCCAGACCTACGATCAGTGCCGCAACCCGAACTACTGGGATAACGAGCACCTGAAGGTCGATTGCATGCGCTTCCCGCAGCTTGCCGACAACAACCAGATGCTGACGGCAACGGCCGACGGCACGCTCGACTGGGGCGTCTCCTTCATTCCCGATATCGACAATGTCTATGTTTCCAAGGATCCGGCGCATTTCCACTACTGGTATTCGCCAAGCAGCATGGTCGCCTTCCTGTTCAACCTGGAAACGGCGAACGAGAACAACAAGAAGGCCTTCAACGATCTGAAGTTCCGCCGGGCCGTCTCGATGGCGCTCGACCGCAAGACGATGATCGACGTCGCCGGCTACGGCTATCCGACGCTGAACGAAGATCCCGGCCTGATGGGCGAGCTCTACAAGAGCTGGGCGGACCCCTCCGCCAAGGCCGACTTCGGCAAATTCGCAACCTATGATGCCGATGCCGCCAAGGCCATGCTCGACGAGGCGGGCTACAAGGACAAGGACGGCGACGGTTTCCGCGACAATCCCGACGGCACCAAGATCTCCTTCTCGATTATCGTCCCGAGCGCCTGGACCGACTGGATCGACACCGTCAACCTCGCCGTCGAAGGCATGCAGGCGGTCGGCATCGACGCCAAGATCGAAACGCCGGAGGAAGCCGTCTGGACCGGCAACCTCATCAACGGCACCTTCGATGCGGCGATCAACAGCCTGCCGGCATCGGCTTCGCCCTATTACCCCTACAAGCGCGCCTTCAGTGCTTCGGACAAGGGCAAGACCCGCTTCACCGCGCAGCGCTGGTTCAACCCGGAGGTCGAAAAACTCGTCACCGAGTTCACCCAGACCGCCGATCTAGCCAAGCAAAAGGACGCGATGAACAAGGCGCAGCGCATCGTCGCCGAAAACATGCCTTTGATTCCGGTGTTCAACAATCCGAACTGGTATCAGTACAACACCAAGCGCTTCACCGGCTGGTCGACCAAGGAAAACCCCTTCGTCAATCCGTCGATCTCGCGGACCAATCCGGCACGCCTGCTGAACCTCCTGGCCCTCGAGCCGGTCAAGTAAGCATCGCAATCCTCGGGAGCGGCGTAAAGCGCCGCTTCCGTCACGACGGAGTTCCCATGGCTTTCCTGCTTCGCCGCCTCGTCTTCTACATGGCAGCCTTCATCGCGGCAGCGACGATCAATTTCTTCCTGCCGCGCCTGATGCCGGGGGATCCGGTGCAGATCATGTTCTCGAGCGCCGGCACCGAATTGCCGCCGGAAAGCCTGCAGGCGCTGAAGCTCACCTTCGGCTTCGTCGACGGTCCGCTCTGGCAACAATACCTCACCTATCTCGGCAGCATCTTCACCGGCGATCTCGGCCGCTCGATCAAATATTTCCCGCTGCCGGTCACCTCGGTGCTCGGCCATGCACTCGTCTGGACCGTCGGCCTGATGGGCACGGCGACGATCGTCAGCTTCGCGCTCGGTACCTTCCTCGGCATCGTCGCCGCCTGGCGCCGCGGCAGCAAGTTCGATGTCATCGTCTCCGTCGGCGCGATCTTCGCAACCTCGGTGCCGGCCGTCGTTACCTCGCTGATCGTGCTCTTCATCTTCGGCTTCACGCTCGGCTGGTTTCCGAACGGCTATGCCGCCGACCCATCGCTCGATCCGGCCTTCAGCCTGCAATATATCGGCAGCCTCGCCTATCACGGCATCCTGCCGATGGTGACGCTCTGCACCGTGCTGATCGGCGGCTTCACCGTCACCATGCGCAACAACATGATCAACCTGCTCGGCGAGGACTATATCGTCATGGCCCGCGCCAAGGGCCTTTCGGACCGGCATGTGATGCTCTGGTACGCGGCGCGCAACGCCCTGTTGCCGACCGTCTCCAGCCTTGCCATCGCCATCGGCACCATCCTCGGCGGCTCGCTGGTGACGGAGGTAGTCTATAACTATCCCGGCCTCGGCAACATTCTCTACCAGGCGATCCTCGCCCGCGACTATCCCGTCATCCAGGGCCAGCTCCTCATCATGACCGCAACCATGCTGATCGCCAATTTTATCGTCGACGTCAGCTATGTGATGCTCGACCCGCGGCTGAAGGGAGCGTGAGATGAAGACCCTGCTTCGAAACCGCAAGGCGCTCGTCGGTCTCGTCATCATCGCCTTCATCGTCCTCGTCGCGATCGCAGCGCCGCTGCTGACGCAGTACGATCCCGCCGCCCGCACCGGACGACCGCACCAGCCGCCGTCGCTCGACCATATTCTCGGCACCACCCGCATCGGCCAGGATGTCTTCGCCCGGCTGATCTACGGCGCCCGCACCTCGCTTGCCGTCGGCTTCGGCGCCGGCCTGCTGATCACCCTCGTCGGCACCGCGCTCGGCATCATCTCCGGCTATCGCGGTGGCAAGACCGACGAGATCATCAGCTTCTTCACCAATATGGTGCTGGTCGTTCCCAACCTGCCGCTGCTGCTCGTGCTTGCCGCCTTCATCGGCCAGGCGAGCCCCCTCGTCATCGCCCTCATCCTCGGCGCCACCTCCTGGGCCTGGGGCGCACGCGTCACCCGCGCCGAAACGCTCTCCGTCAAGCAGAAGGATTTCGTCAAATCGGCCGAGATGATGGGTGAGCCGCAATGGCGCATCATGACATTCGAGATCTTTCCCAACGTGATATCTATCGTCGGCATCAATTTCATCGGCAGCGTCATCTTCGCGATCATCACCGAAGCGACGCTGGAATTCCTCGGCCTCGGAGATCCAAGAGCGATCTCCTGGGGCACCATGCTCTACAATGCACAGAAAGCCTCGGCCCTTTCGGTCGGCGCCTGGTGGGATATCCTCACCCCCTGCTTCGCACTCGCCTTCCTCGGCATCGGCATGTCATTGCTGAATTTCGCCGTCGACGAGATCGCCAATCCGCGGCTGCGCACCGGCAATCACCTGAAGCGCTGGTCCCTGCTCGTTCGAACAGGGGAGGGCCGCCTGTGACGCAGCCGCTGCTTTCGGTGAGGAACCTCACCATCGACTATATCGGAGAGGAGAAGGATTTCCGCGCCGTCAACGACGTCAGCTTCGATGTCGCGCCCGGCGAGGTCTTCGGCCTTGCCGGCGAATCCGGCTGCGGCAAGAGCACCATCGCTTTTGCCATCAGCCGCCTGCACAAGCCGCCGGCGCTGATCCGCAAGGAGAGCCGCATCCTGCTCGACGGCCGCGACGTGCTCGGCCTCGACCGGCAAGCGCTCAGCGCCTTCCGCTGGCGCGAGGTTGCCATGGTGTTCCAGAGCGCCATGAACTCGCTGAACCCGGTGCTGCGCATCGAGGCGCAATTCTACGACATGCTGCGGACCCACAAAGGCATGAGCCGCACGGAAGCCCGCGAGCGCACCGCCGAGATGCTGACGCTCGTCGACATCGCGCCGGATCGCATGCGCGACTATCCGCACCAGTTTTCCGGCGGCATGCGCCAGCGCATCGTCATCGCCATCTGCATGGCGCTCGATCCGAAGCTCGTCGTCATGGACGAGCCGACGACGGCGCTCGATGTGGTCGTCCAACGCGAAATCCTGCAGCGCATCAACGAACTGCGCCGCAGCTTCGGCTTTTCCGTGCTGTTCATCACCCATGATCTCGGGCTGATGGTGCAGTTCTGCGACCGCATCGGCATCATGCTCGCCGGCCAGCTGGTGGAGCAGAACACGGCCGAAGCGATCTACAGGACGCCTGAGCATGACTACACGAAGAAGCTTTGGGCCTCCTTCCCCTCGCTGCATGGAGGAGTGCTGTTATGACGGACGCCATTCTCGCACTCGACCAGGTGACCAAGACTTTCGGCCATGGTTCCGCGGCCGTCCATGCGGCGCGCGCCATCTCGTTTTCGCTGCATGCCGGTCGGGCGCTGGCGCTGGTCGGCGAATCCGGCAGTGGCAAGACCACCTGCGCCCGCATGGCGATGCGCGAATATCTGCCGACATCGGGCCGGATTCTCTACAAGGGCCGGCCTGTCGAAGCGGCGAAATCCGCCGAGATCGCCCGTTACCGCCGCTCGGTGCAGATGATCTTCCAGGACCCCTTCGCCTCGCTGAACCCTGCCCACACCATCGCCCATCATCTCCGGCGGCCGCTGAAGCTGCACCGCCCGGAGATCAAGGGGCCCGAGATCGACGTCGCGGTCCGTGAACTGTTGCAGCGCGTCAGGCTCGATCCCGATCTCGTCGCGCCGAAATATCCGCATGAACTCTCCGGTGGCCAGCGCCAGCGCGTCAACATCGCTCGCGCCTTGGCCGTCAAGCCGGAGGTGATCGTCGCCGACGAACCGACCTCGATGCTCGACGTCTCGGTGCGCCTCGGCGTGCTGAACCTGTTGAACGAAATGAAGCGGGAGCTGAATCTCGGCCTGTTTTACATCACCCATGATATCGCCACCGCCCGTTATGTCGCCGAGGACATCGCCGTGATGTATGCTGGCCAGATCGTCGAATGGGGCAGCGTCGCCAAGGTGATCGACAATCCGCTGCATCCCTATACAAGGCTGCTGCTCTCGGCCGTGCCCGATCCGAACGTCCGCTTCGACGACCCGAAGGCCCGGCTGAGGCCCGACGAGGTGGAAGATATCCGCCGCCGTTCGGCCGTGCCGCAGGACGACATCGTCGAATTCGAGCAGGATCATTTCATGCGGATGATCTGAGGCCGGCTTGCTGGCCTCATCTAGCGCCCTATGCTAGGGGACGGTCTCTTTCATATGAGGCGAAGCCGTCATGCTGCCCTGGATCCAGCTCGATTCCGCGACCATTCCCGGTGAAAACGGCGAACTGCGGCTGAAGCAGCGCGGCGGCGAGTTCTCGATCATGCTCGGCGCCAACGAGTTGATGAACAGCCGCCTCAGCGGTTCGGAGGAAGCGCTGGCGACCCTTTCCTGGGATCGCATCAAGTCGCACCCGAAGCCAAGGATCTTGATCGGTGGGCTCGGCATGGGTTTTACCCTGCGCGCCGCTCTCGCCGTCCTCCCGGAAGATGCCGGCGTCACCGTCGCCGAACTGGTGCCGGCCGTGATCGCCTGGGCACGCGGGCCGATGGCCGAGGTCTTCCAGGGCTGTCTCGACGATCCGCGGGTCGGCATCCATCAGGGCGATGTCGGCGAAGCGATCCGCGCCGGCAAGGGCGCCTATAATGCGATCCTGCTCGATGTCGATAACGGCCCTGATGGCCTGACCCGCAAATCCAACGACCGGCTCTACGATTTTGCCGGCCTTCGCGCCGCCAGCCACGCGCTGCGCCCCGGCGGCGTGCTCGCCGTCTGGTCGTCCGGTCCGGACCCCGATTTCACGCGACGTCTCAAGGACAGCGGTTTTGCAGTCGACGCGGTCAACACGCGCGCCAACGGCAAACGCGGCGGCGCCCGCCACGTCATCTGGCTGGCCGTCAAGCCGGTGAAATGACGTTCAAGCCGAAGCGATCCGGCGGGCGGCATTGATGGCGCGCCGGGCGCCGGAGCGCAGTTGCGCGGTCTCCGCACCGGCAATGACCAGATCGAAACCGAATTTCAGCAGCTCGCCAGCCCGTTCGCCGTCGCCGGCGAAGGCGCAGGCGAATTTGCCGTGGGCGCGGCAGCGCGAAACCGCATGCTGCATGGCGCTGTCGATCTCGGCGGCGTTCGGCGCCACCTGGTCGCCGTTCGAGAGTGCGATCGAAAGGTCGGAGGGACCGATGAAAATGCCATCGATGCCGGCAACGCCGAGAATGTCGTCGATCGCCTCGAGTGCTGCCCGGGTCTCGACCATGGCGATGGCGACGGTGAGCGCATTGGCGTTCTTCAGATAATCATCGGCCGACAGGCCGGTATGGTTGAGCGCCAGCGACGGTCCCCAGCTGCGGTCACCGAGAGGCGGGTATTTGGTGGTCTTGACGAAGGCTTGCGCGTCTTCGGCCGAATTGATCATCGGCGCGATGATGCCGGAGGCGCCGGCATCGAGCAGGCGCGAGGCGGACGCGAAATCACCGACCGGTATACGCGCCAGCGCCGGCTTGCCTGCAAGCCGCACCTGGGCGACGGCGTTCGCGGCCGACGGCATGTCCCACATGCCGTGCTGCATATCCAGCACGATGGCGTCGAAGGCCTCCTGCGCCAGGTGGTTGGCGAGCGTGGCGTCCGGAATACCGATCCAGGCGGAGATCATGCCGCCCCGGTGCTGCCTGATCCGGTCCGCAAAGCCGTCGATTTCAGCTGCGCTCATGCCATTCTCCTCAATTCGACAGGCCGCCAGCGGCCAGATATTTCACCTCGGGGAATTCTTCGATGTCGAACTCCTCAAAGCCATGCAGGGGTTGCCGGCTCATCCTCTCCGGCGCAGCCGTGAAATAATGACCGTCACGGCGATCCCCGCGACAGCCATGATGCTCCCCCAGAGAACCCAGATGCTTTGGTTGATCATGAAGCTGGATGAGGGATAGGGAAAATAACCGCTTCCCTGTGCGATCCAGATCAGTCCCAAGAGGATCATGAGCAGTCCAACGACGTATCCGACGGTTCGCGACATGCTTCGGCCCTTCCCTATGAATCGATGCCACAATGTCGATCGGCGTCGGTCATGACAAGGCTTCTCTCCTGAACGCGAACATATTCCGGATGCGATGACGCGCCGGCCTAGGTCCGAATGTCAGGTCCTGCCGACTTCATCCACCAGCCAGGTGCTGAGCCTCTCGCTATCAACATTTGCCGATCGCGGCGGTATCAGCCAGTAACCGCGGTCCCAGGCCTCGAGCGGCGGCCCGGCTTCCACCAGCATATGTGTGGAGAGAAGCGTATCGACCAGCCCCATCCAGCCGATCGCTACGCCCTGCTCGCTGAGGGCGGCCTGGATGACCAGCGAGTAGGTGTTGAAGCTGACATCGCCGCGGCCGGCATGGAGATCGCGAGTAACGGAGAATTCGGCAAGATAGCTTCGCCAGTCGAACCACGGCGATGGCATCGGCGAGTCGAGATGAATCAGGATCGCCTTGGCAAGCTGCTGCGGATCGTCGAACGGGCCGTTGCGATCGAGAAAGCCTCGCGTACAGACGGGCACGACCTTTTCCTGCAGCAGAAGCGATCCGATAGCGCCGAATTCCGCCTTTGTGCCGAAGACCACCACCACATCCGCGTCGTCACGAAAGCCGGGTTCAAGCCTTTGGGTCGCGACGATCTGTATATCCGTTTCGGGGTGAAGCAGGCGAAAGCCGTGCATGCGCGGGATCAGCCAAAGCGCTGAAAAGGCATAGTCGGTTCTCAGCCTGACCACCGGCCTTTGAGCCTCAGTGCGGAAACTGCGCGCCAGGGAATCGATATCACCGACCGTCTTGGCGGCGACCTGGAAAAGCCGCTCTCCCTCCGCGGTCAACTCGACGCCGCGGTGCTGGCGGCGCAGCAGGGCAACGCCGAACTGCTCTTCCAGCCGCCGAATCTGATAACTGACGGCAGGCTGTGTAAGGCCGAGAACTGCCGCCGCAGCCGAAAAGCTGCCGAGCCTTGCGACCTCCGCGAAGATGCGCATCCATCCCAGCTCAGGCCGGCGGTCTGGCATAAAAATTCCTTTTGGCAGCCATCGAAAAAAGCCAGCTTTACAGGCACTATGATACTGGCCTTGATAAGATCTGCAAATAGCAGTCGGCGACGTCCCTCATCGGACCTTCCCCGGCATCTGAGACCACAGGAGAAATTTCACATGGCGCGTCCGAATATCCTCATCCTGATGGTCGATCAGTTGAATGGCACTTTCTTTCCCGATGGCCCCGCCGATTTTCTGCATGCGCCGCATCTGAAATCATTGGCGGAGCGCTCCGTACGTTTCACCAACGCCTATACGGCAAGCCCGCTCTGCGCACCGGCGCGGGCCTCCTTCATGTCCGGGCAGTTGCCGAGCCGAACCCGCGTCTATGACAATGCGGCGGAATTTGCCTCCGACATTCCGACCTATGCGCATCATCTGCGCGCCGCCGGATACCAGACGGCGCTGTCCGGCAAGATGCACTTCGTCGGCCCCGACCAGTTGCATGGCTTCGAGGAGCGCCTGACGACGGACATCTACCCGGCCGACTTCGGCTGGACGCCCGATTATGGCAAGCCCGGCGAGCGCATAGACTGGTGGTATCACAATCTGGGTTCGGTCACCGGCGCCGGTATTGCCGAAATCACCAACCAGATGGAATATGACGACGAGGTCGCCTACCACGCCGCCCGCAAGCTGTTCGATCTGTCGCGCGGCCATGACGAGCGCCCCTGGTGCCTGACAGTCAGCTTCACCCATCCGCACGACCCCTATGTCGCGCGCCGCAAATTCTGGGACCTCTATGAGGATTGCCCGGCACTGGACCCGGTGGTTTCGCCGATTGCCTTCGAGCGGCAGGACCCGCATTCGCAGCGTCTGATGAAAGCCTGCGACCACGACGCTTTCGACATCAGCGATGAGCAGATCAGGCGGGCAAGGCGGGGCTATTTCGCCAATATTTCCTATGTCGACGACAAGATCGGCGACATTCTCGGCGTCCTCGAACGGAGCCGCATGGCTGAAAACACGATCATCCTCTTTGCCTCCGACCATGGCGACATGCTCGGCGATCGCGGCCTCTGGTTCAAGATGAACTTCTTCGAAGGATCGGCCCGCGTTCCGCTGATGATCGCGGCACCCGGCTGGAAGCCCAGGCGGATCGACCAGCCTGTCTCCACTCTCGACGTGACGCCGACGCTCGCAGGTCTTGCCGGGATCGATATCGCCTCGCTGAAGCCGTGGACCGAGGGCGAGGATCTGGCTGCGCTTGCCGAAGGCACCGGCGACCGCAGCCCGGTGCCGATGGAATATGCCGCAGAGGGTTCCGAGGCGCCGCTCGTCTGTATCCGAGACGGACGATACAAACTCTCGCTCTGCGAGAAGGACCCGCCGATGCTGTTTAATCTCGAGGCCGATCCCCAAGAACTCGACAATCTGGCGGCCGACCCGGCCCATGCCGAGATCTTGGCAAGCCTTGTCGAACAGGCTGGCCGACGCTGGAACCTTTCCGCTTTCGACGCGGCCGTGCGCGAAAGCCAGGCGCGCCGCTGGGTGGTCTATGCGGCGCTGCGCAACGGGGCCTATTATCCATGGGACTACCAGCCGCTGCAGAAGGCCTCGGAGCGCTATATGCGCAACCACATGGATCTGAACGTGCTGGAGGAAAACCAAAGGTTCCCGCGCTAGAACAGGATGATTTTAGGCCCGGTCGGCCTAAAATCTGAATCCTGTTCTACATTATATAGTTAGAGCATGATGTCGTCCGAAAACCGCTCACACTTTTCGGCATCATGCTCTAGGAATGAGCAAGAAGCGCTTCTGATTTAAGCCGTCTTGCGCGCCGGCGCCTCGCGCAGGAAGTCCTCGATGAACGCCTTCTGCAGCAAGATGCCGTCCCATTCATCAGGGAAGAAGGGCGAGTCATAGATCAGCGTGAAGGGGCCGTCGTAACCGGCTCTCTCGCACATCTCCAGGCACGTGCGGTAATCCTCGGCATCGAGGCCGGCGACGCCGTAATCGGCCTTGGCATGGCAGATTTCCGCCCGGCCCATGATGTCGGCCAGGCCTTCATATTTGGCCGGCGACGCCCAGTTGCCAAGGTCGCCGTTGAGCCCGACCTTGCCGTCCAGCCGGTCCAGCAGCCAGTTCATCTCGACCGGTGACGGCAGCAGGTCGAACCAATTCTCGACGACGACACGCACGCCGCTGCCTTCCGCCTTTCCGGCCAGCCAGTTAAGATGGCGGGCAGCGCGGGTGAGATTTTCTTCCGTCGGCTTCTGCTTGCCGGCAATGACGCGCATCCTCTGCGCGCCAAGGGCTGCGGCGAAGTCGATCCACTCCGCCATCCATTCGACATCGCGTTCGGCTGTCTCAGGATGGCTCGGATCACCGTCCTCGACGAGCAGCGTCTGGAACAACACGTTCGAGGCCGCCATCGCATCACGCAATTCGCTTATATAGGCCGCGTCGAGGCTCGGCAGATGGAAGGAACAGACCTCCAACCGGTTGATGCCACGCGCCGAGAGCGCCGCCGGAACATCGATCAGCGCCGCAGCACCGGCACCATAGGGTTCCTTAGGCGCGGCACTTTTGTCGGGATCGGGGCTATAGGCATGAACGGCGCCGAGCAGCCGATGCAGCGACCATGTCGAAACCGCGAAACGTCCGTTTTGCAAAACCTGCACTTGCTTTCCTCCGGGATCTCCTCATGCCATCAATGGCAACTAAATCCCGGCGGTTCAATTGCAATCAGGCAAAATCGCCGCGTATGACCGGCTCGACGGCAAGAGCAATCCCCAACAGCGCCTCATCGCGATGGGCCGTGGCCGAAAGCAGCAGTCCAACAGGCATGCCAGCCTCGCCGGTGCCGCAGGGAATGGAAACGCCGCACCAGTCGAGGAAATTGCCGAGTGCAGTGTTGCGCAACGTCTTGTTATTCGTCGCGAAGAACAGCTCGTCATCCTGCTCCAGCGGCCCGATCGGCGGAGCGACATGGGCGACAGTCGGAAAAGCGAGCAGCCGGTCGCCGACGAGGCGCTCGACATCGGCGATCAGGCGGCTGCGCGCATCGAGGATTGCCAGGTAATCGGGCAGCGTCGTCTTGTTTCCGAGACGGGTACGCATGACGACACGGTGATCCATCCTGTCCGCGTCCGGTCCAGCCAAGCGTTCGCGGTGAAGTGCGAAAGCCTCCGCCGTCACCAGCGGACCATATCTCGTCATCAGATCGAATATCTCGTCGAAGGCGGGGATGACGATGCGGGCAACATGGGCGCCGGCCTTTTGAAGACGTTCCAAAGCTGCCTCGAATGCAGCGACGACGCCGGGTTCCGCTCCGTCGAAGACGATATTTTCAGGCACGATCAGTTCCAGCCCTTGCAGGGGATGCTGAGCGACTTCAGGCGCCGTCAGGCCGCGCATCGCCGCGTCGATCCAGACCGCGTCCCTGACGCTGCGGCAGAGCGGTCCGAGCGAATCCAGGCTCTTTGCTAGCGGATAGACGCCTGCCATCGCGTGGCGGCCGCGCGTCGCCTTATAGCCGACGATACCATTGAAGGCGGCGGGAATGCGCACCGAGCCGCCGGTATCGGTGCCCATAGCGACCGGCACCAGCCCGGCCGCGACGACGACACCGGCGCCCGAGGACGAGCCGCCCGGAATACGCGGGAGATCGGTGCTTCGCGGATTTATCGGTGTGCCGTAATGCGGATTGATGCCGAGGCCGGAAAAGGCGAACTCGCTCATGTTTGTGCGCCCGACGGCGACCATGCCCGCCTGCCTGAGCAAAGCGACGACAGCCGCATCGCGCTTGGCCGGCATATCCTTGGCCAGAACGACGGAACCCGCCGTCGTGGGCAGACCTTCAATGTCGAAAAGATCCTTCCAGGCAATCGGAATGCCGTCCAGCAATCCAAGCGAGCGCCCTTCCCGCAGACGTCGCGAAGAGGCGTGCGCCTCCTCCATCGCCCGGCTTTCGAGCAGTGTGGTGAAAACCGCCTTGTCGGCATAATTCGCGATGGAATCGAAAACCGCCTCGGTCACCTCGACCGGATCGACCGCGCCACCTTGAATGAGGACGGAAAGCTGCGCGACCGACATCGCGCCGAAGGATTTGCTCATGGGACTATCCAGAAGAGAGATGTTCCTCTCTGGACTACCCCGGATCATTCCGGTGAACCAGAGCTTCACGATATTTTGCATTTATTGGTACGATTTTTTGAACACTGCGTTTGAAGATCGCCCCTTCAATTGCCACGATCGAAGACACACATGCTGCTCGCATGCGGAAGCGGTTCGGCACGAGGGTGAGAGTTTGCCCTAAAGAGACCTGCGCCGCATGTGTTGCAGGAGTAATTGAAATGACAGATTGTGAAACTTTAAGCCGTCGCCAGGATATGGTGACCCTCCATGTAAAAGAGGACGAAACCGCCGGTTTAGGCGAGCGCGATTATGTGGATCATGTCAGCGCCCAGAAACTTTCGGCCTTCGAGCGCATTGTCGTGGTCGGAGCGCTGGTTCTCTTGAGCTTTGCGGGTTTTGCCGCATATTCTTCCGGCAATACGGACCCGATGACGACATCGGCCATTGCCGCCCCGGCCGGCGATAACATTCCGCCGCATCCGGCCTACGGCCATTGCCGCGATAGCAGCCCCTACGCTGAGAGGGTCTGCTGACAGCGAAACCACTGCATAATTCCTTAAATCGGAACCGATTTAAGGATGAAATTATGCAGTCATTCAAAGTGCTACAGCGTCCTTTACGCGTCTGAAAGACGCGCGGCGCTGTAGATTGCCGGGCGTGGAAACCTTGGCCCAGGCTGCATTGACAGCAGGAAAAGGGAAAAGGACCATGGCCGGCGACATCGACTACAAGCTTCACCGCTTCATCGACGCCCAGAACGGCGTCTACGAACAAGCGCTCCTAGAGCTGAAAGCCGGGCGCAAGACCTCCCACTGGATGTGGTTCATCTTCCCGCAGGTCGCCGGTCTCGGTACGTCGGCGATGGCCGAAAAATATGCGATCCGCTCGGCGGAGGAAGCAGCCGCCTATCTCGCCGATCCTATTCTCTCAAGCCGGCTGCTACGTTGCGTCGAGGCGATCCTATCGGTGAACGGGCGATCGGCGCACGAAATCCTGGGCTCACCCGACGACTTCAAGCTGCGCTCGTCGATGACCTTGTTTGCCGCGATCAGCGACCATGGTTCGCCCTTCCACCAGGTGATCGAGCATTTCTATCAGGGAAAATTCGACGATCGGACCATGGAAATCCTCAGCGCCAGCACAGAATGATTTTAGGCCAG
This sequence comes from Rhizobium brockwellii, assembly GCF_000769405.2. Classification (NCBI taxonomy): domain Bacteria; kingdom Pseudomonadati; phylum Pseudomonadota; class Alphaproteobacteria; order Hyphomicrobiales; family Rhizobiaceae; genus Rhizobium; species Rhizobium brockwellii. Next base: position 252,020 of record NZ_CP053441.1, on the reverse strand, counting down.
GCCGGCCTGAAATCTGAACCCGTTCCCAAATGAAACAGTTATCGGCCCGGCCTGCTCTCCAGCGTAGCAATTTCCTCGGAAATTTCGCTCAACCGCTGACGCAGATCGCTGTCGGTGCCGTCATCGACCTCTTCCTCGCCGAAACAATAGCGCGCATCATGGAGCTCCAGCTTGGCTTCGAGCTCGGCGCGTTTGGCATATAGGCGTTTGAGATAGACGTAGTTCATCTCCCTGCCTCCACATCGCCCTCGGGTTAGTTTAAAAACGGCATGGAAGCGGTAAGGTTCCCCTCCCACACACTTGCGGTGGTCAGGCGAAAGAAGCGATCGCCGCGTGGCAGGCCTTGGCGAAATGACCGCAGCAACCGGCAGCGCCCATAGCCTGGCGGCTGACGCGCGCGCCTTCGAGCAGCAGCGTCAACGTATCGGCAAGAAGCTGGGGTTCGCGCGCGCCGGCCGCCGAACAGAGCGCGGCCAGGCGATCACGCTGTTCGGCCTTGTGCCGCTCGATCATTTCGTGGGCCGGATGGCCCTCGCCCTTCAGCTCGATGGCGGCATTGGCGAGATCGCAGCCGGCGGGCTCGCCGTTCAGACATTGCGCCCGCATCTCCACCCAGGCGTCCAGCTGGGCGCGCGGATTGCCGGGATAGGCCGCTTCCAGATCGCGCCAGATGGCACCCGCCTTTTCAGAGGCGCGGCGTAGCGTTTCGCAGACGAGTTCGTCCTTCGAGCCGAAATGCCGGTAGAGCGTCATCTTGTTGGTCAGAGCCGCGTCGGCAATGGCATCGACGCCGATGCCGCGAATGCCGCGCTCGCGGAAAAGCTCCGAGGCGGTCGAGACGATACGCTCCCGCGGCGGGATGCGATCTTCTGGAACGGCTGCGGAGATTTCATTCGAAGTTTCTGATTTTTTTGCGGACGTAGTCCTTGACATCAATGTGACCGATCGGTAACAAATGCATTGTTACTTACCGGTAACACCACGAAACGCGAAAGTCAATGCCGAGGGCATGGCGGCGGAAAGTGGAACACGGGCTACCGCCCACGAAAGGAGGACAACCATGACAAAGACCAGAGACGACCTGACTATATCCGAAGCCCTTCGCGACCCCCTGATCGCCATGGTGTTGCGCGCCGACGGCGTGAAGCTTGAAGACTTCAAGCAACTCCTGGAGACGGCCGCCCGCAAACGCGAACCGCGCTCGACTTCGATGGGCAATATGATCGGAGCACTCGCAAGCCGCGCCAATCTGCCGGCAGTGCCCTGCTTCGGCTGAAGAAGCCACCTAAACAGCTTGGGGATCTCTCCCTGCCCCCGTCAAGGGCTGCCGTCAAAACCAGACGGCGGCCCTTGCCGCTTTAAGCATGTCGCGCAAAAGTGTTGAGCGGTTTTGCGACAACGGCAAGCGTAGAAACAAGAACTAAAGCGCACGGAGTGAATCTGAACGATCGCGACGCGCTTTAGAGTATAGGCTTGCCGCCGGTAACCGCGATTGTCGTGCCGGAGACATAGCTCGACAAGGGATCGGCCAGCATCACGTAGGCTGTCGCAAGCTCGGCGGGCTGTCCCGGCCGTTTCATCGGCACCTGTTTGCCGAAATTGCTGACGCTTTCTTCAGGCAGTGTCGAAGGGATAAGCGGCGTCCAGATTGGCCCGGGCGCCACCGAATTGGCGCGAATGCCTTTCTCGGCCAGAAGCTGGGCAAGGCCAGCGGTGAAATTCTGAATCGCCCCCTTGGTCGTCGCATAGGCAAGCAGCGTCGGGTTCGGACTGTCCGAATTGATCGAGGCCGTATTGATGATGGCGCTGCCGGGTTTCATATGGGCGACGGCTGCCTTGGTCAGGTAGAACATCGAATGGATGTTGACCTTGAAGGTCAGTTCCCACTCCTCGTCGCTGATCTCGTCAATGCTCTTGAAGCTTGCCTGATGCGCGGCGTTGTTGACGAGAATGTCGATTCCACCGAGCTCCCTGACCGCCGTCTCGACGATCTGTCTGCAGTGGGCGGGATCCTGGATGTCGCCGCTGACGAGGATAGCCTTGCGGCCGGCCTGCTCGACGAGCCGTTTCGTCTCATCGGCATCCTCATCCTCGTCAAGATAGGAGAGCACCAGATCGGCACCTTCCCTGGCATAGGCGATTGCCACAGCCCGGCCAATGCCGCTATCGCCGCCGGTGATGATCGCCCGCTTGCCCTTCAGCCGCTCGGAACCGCGATAGCTCTTTTCGCCATGGTCGGGAACAGGGTCCATCTGCGCGGTAAAACCTGGCATCGGCTGTTTCTGGGATGGGAAAGGCGGTGTGGGATAATTCGGCATCGTGACCTCCTGGGTTCAGGAGGTCAAACTCGGGCTGATGCTTGTTGTTCCAGTCTCGCGGCGGAATGACTTCTCGAGCAACCGCTCGCGCTGAGCACGCTCACGGCCGTCGCCACATCCTGAATTTCCGGTGATATTGAAAACAGAACCTCATCTGGTCGGCTCAATCCGACTAGCAACCCGCGAAATGTTGCCATTTGCCACAGCGACAGCTATGCCATAGTAATGTAACATGATCGCAGTTTTCAGAGGTGCGTGGAATTGGACGGAAAGACATCATCCGCAGTTTATTCCGAAGATGAGGGCGTTGCCGGCGAGACCGGTGGCAAGAGCGCGCGTCGCGCGCGCGTCAGCGGCATCGACCGGGCGCTTCAGGTGATCGATCATCTTTACGAGACCGGATCGCCCGCCGGCGTCTATGCTATCGCCAAGGCGGTGAAGGCGCCGCTGTCGACCGTTTACGTTATCGTCGACGATCTCGTCGAGAAGAACATGCTGACGCGCCAGGCCGACGGCTCGATCTGGCTCGGCGCGCGGCTCTACCATTACGGCCTCGCCTATGCCAGGTCGCTGGATTTCATGAGCATCGCTACCCACGAAATGCACGATCTCTGCCGCCAAGCCGGCGAAACCGTGCAGGTCTGCGGCCGTGACGGCGACTATATGCTGGTGCTGGCCATGGCCGACGGCCCGAGCCATTTTCAGGTGGCGTCCCGCGTCGGCACAAGGGTGCCGCTGAACTGGACGGCCTCCGGCCGCCTGCTCGTCGGCCACCTGGCCGAGGAGGAGCGCATCGAACTGTTCAAGCGCTGTGCCCGCTCATCGCCGACCGGCCGCGCCGAGATCGATCCGGGCACGCTGTCGGAAGCCGCCGGCAATGCCTTCGAATCGCGGCTGTCGATCCAGGCAGGGGAATCGGATTATGCGGTTGCCTGCATCGCCTCGCCGATCTGCGATCGCGACGGCCAGTGCGTCGCCACCATTTCCATCGTGCTGCCGGAACAGAAGGCGTTTTCCGACGAGAACCACTATACGGCGCATGTGCGCAGTTCAGCGGAACGGATCGAAAAGCTGATGGGCTGGCGCAACCGCTGAGCATTGCGCCCTTCCGCGGATCCTACCTGTAGGAATAGCCGTGGCTGTGGCGCACCAGCTTGCGCGCCCGCGGCACATAGCGGCTGGCGGTGAAGGCATCGGCGCCCATCACCGCATAGCGCGGCTCGAACAGCTTCTTGAGGACCGAAACGTCGCCGTTGGAATCCGTCGCCTCGAGGTCGGAATCGACCAGATCGAAAATGGTGAATTCCGCTTGCGAGCCGACCGCTAGCCGGTTCTCCATCGACAGCTTGATGACGGATGCCGGCGCATGGGTGACGGCTTCCACAACCTTGTCGAAAGGCATGCCGACGCTGAGCAGCTTCGACATCGTCGTCGCCAGGTCCCAGACGGGGAAGTTCATCGAATGGCCGTGCAGGTCGGTCGAGATCGAGAACGGCAGAAGCCCGCGCGCGATCGCCGCTTCCGCGACCTTGAAGGAGAAGGAGGCGCCGCCATGGCCGATGTCGAGACGGATGCCCTCCGAAGCGCAGCGCTCGGCGAGATTGAAGAGGTCCTCGTCCTCCATGATGCTCGACCCGGCCTTGCCGTTGAAGCAGTGGGTGACGACGTCGCCGGGTCCGAGGATCTCCAGCACTTCGTCATAGAGCGCCGGCGGCTCGCCGACATGCACCATCATCGGCACTTTCAAAATCTTGGCGATCTTCTTGCCGAGCTTGACTGGCGTGACGCCCCAGGATCCGGTGATGACATGGCTGGCGCGCACCTTGATGCCGACGATGTGCTCGCTGTTTTCGGCATAGACTTCGAGAATCCGGTCGAGATCTATATCGCGGATATCCCGCAATTCCGCGACGCGGTTGCAGGCGACGAGGCCGATCGAGCCGAGATTGAGGAAGGCCTTGATGCGTTCGCGCGACGGCTCGATGATATATTCCCGGAAGCCATGGAAATTCGCCTCACCGGCCGAACCGGCATCGACCAGCGTAGTGACGCCGCGCTCGACACCGCATTCGGACGGGCGGATGGAAATATCGGTACCGCCGTGCCAGATATGCACGTGCAGGTCGACCCAGCCCGGCGAAATGAAGGCGCCCTTGCCGTCGATGCGCGTCACATCCTGCGAGACGGAAAGCGACGAACCGATCTCGGCGATCCTGCCGTCGGCATTGACGAGAATGTCGGTTGCCCCCTCGGATGGGCCAGAACCGAAAGCCATCGGTTTGACATTGGTGAGGAGAAGCGGCTTCTTCGCCTGGTCGCCGGGCATGACATGCATTCCTTTCGAAGTCTTGGACCGCGAGCGCTCCTCGGTCATTCGTCTTAGTTCCATAATTATGCTATATAAATCTTTATAATAGAATAAAGCCGAGGATGTCGCTGTCAAGACAAATGACGCGGCCGACACCGCTCAGGAAATGGCAGCGGCGCGCTTCTTCGAAGAGCCGATAAATTCGCATTTATTTTCAATCCTCAAGGATCGAATAGTCGAGCCTTTCCAGGTGCTCCGGATCAGCGATGGCGTCGATCGCGGCGATCCTGCCATCGCTGATCGTCAGCGCCACGACGACGCGGAGCTGGCCCTTAATCTCCACGACGAATCCGAGCTCACCGCCGACGATGGCGATTTCGGCTGCCTGCGCCCGACCCTTGAAGGCTTCGGCCACGTGAGCCGCGCCGCGCATTTCGCCTATGGTGCCGAAGCGGGCCGCCGTCGCATCCGGCCGGAAGACGACGTCAGGGGCAAGCACCGCGATCAATCCCTCCAGATCGCCATTGCGCGACGCCGTCAGAAAGGCCTCGGCGATCGTCCGCTTGCTGCCGAAATCGACATCAGGCGCTTCGTCCACCCCCTGTACCCGACGGCGGGCGCGGCTTGCAAGCTGGCGGGTGGCGGCGGACGAACGGCCGATGATCGGCGCGATCTCGTCGAAGGGCAGATCGAACATGTCGTGAAGCACGAAGGCGACACGTTCGGCGGGCGCCAGCGTCTGCAGCACGACGAGCAGCGCCAGACCGACCGAATCGGCGAAGGCGGCTTCGCGCTCGGGATCGTTCGCCGGATCGGCGATCCCGCCATGGTCGGGCACCTCCAGCGGCTCCTCGCGCCGGGTCTTGCGGGCGCGCAGCATGTCGAGGCAGATGCGTGCCACCACCGTCGTCAGCCAGCCGCCGAGATTGCCGACCCCTGTCGTATTGGTGCGGCTAAGCCGCAGCCAGGCCTCCTGAACGGCATCCTCCGCCTCGCTGCGCGAGCCGAGCATGCGAAAGGCTGCGGCCCTGAGATGCGCTCTGTTCGCCTCGAATTCTTCAGTCAGCCACTTTTTCTCGTCCATTTGTCACATTCCTCCGCTGCGTTCCGTCAAAGCCATGACGAATAAAACCCGGCCGATGTGACAGCGCCGGCGGATCGTCGAACACGAAACGTATAAGGAGACATATCATGCAGGAGAGAATGGGAAATCCTGCCCTCGTCCTTCCCGCGGCCATGCAGGCGCTTAATGCACTCAGCAAGGTGCCGACCGAAACCGGCCTTTCGCCAAAGCTGCTCGAACTTGTCAATCTGCGCGCCAGCCAGATCAACGGCTGCAGCGTCTGCATCGATGGTCATTGGCGCATTGCCCGCAAACACGGCGAGACCGATGAGCGGCTCTTTGCCGTCGCTGGCTGGCGCGACGCCCCCTATTATAGCGATGCTGAACGCGCCGCGCTTGGGCTCACCGAGGCGATCACCCGCCTTAGCGATCGGGCGGATCCGGTGCCGGATGATATCTGGGATGAGGCGACCCGGCATTATGACGGCAAGAGCCTTGCGGCACTCGTCATCGCCATCGCCAACATCAATGTCTGGAACCGGCTGAACGTCGCCACCCGACAGGTCGCGGGGCAATGGAAGCCGTGAACAGCGAGGTTGCCGGCAGCGCGTCAAGCCTGTGCTGCCGGCAACCATCATCTCTAATCAGCATGGCTTCAGGCCGTGCGAGACTATCGGTCGTTCAGATGATGCCGCCGCCGCCGGCAGCGGATGCCGGGCGCTCGGCCGCCACTTGTCTGCGATAACCGCTGGCGCGGTAGACGGCGATCGGGTCGATCGCGCCGCCGGCCCTGCGGCGGGCTTCCGCCAGAATCGGTTCGACATCGGCGCGATAGGCGCGCTTCAGCGTTTCCGACGCCATCAGCGCGTCGTTATCGTCCTGGTAGCCGGAGAGCGCCTTGCGGTCGACGAGCAGTGCCTGCGCATAGGCACGGCGGATTTCGTTGGCGCTGTTGATCAGGCTTTCGATCGGGTCGGTGACATTGTGCGACTGGTCGATCATATGGGCCGGGTTGAAGTCGTTGACGCCGCGCTGCTCGGCGTCGACCAATTCGTTGAAAACGAGGAACAGCCGGTAGGGATCGATCGCGCCGGCGTCGAGATCGTCATCGCCATATTTCGAATCGTTGAAGTGGAAACCGCCGAGCTTGCCGAACTGGATCAGCCGGGCGACGATCATCTCGATATTGGTATTCGGCGCGTGGTGGCCGAGATCGACGAGGCAATAGGCCTTGGGGCCGAGCGTCTGGGCGATCAGGTAGTTGGTGCCCCAATCCTGCACGATGGTCGAATAGAAGGCCGGCTCGTACATCTTGTGCTCGGAGAACAGCTTCCAATCGTCGGGCAGCGCCTTGTAGATATCCGCCATCGAGGCAAGGTAACGCTCGAAAGCCTTGGTGAAATGGCTCTGGCCGGGGAAATTCGAGCCGTCGCCGATCCAGACTGTCAGCGCCTTGGAGCCGAGCGCCTTGCCGATCTCGATGCATTCGAGATTGTGCTCGACCGCCTGCGCCCGCGTCGCCGCATCGGTGTGGCTGAGCGAGCCGTATTTATAGGAATGGGCTTGGCCCGGCGCATCGGAAAAGGTGTTCGAATTCATCGCATCGAAGCCAAGGCCGAGCGCGTTACCCTTGGCCTTCAATTCGCTAGCATCCGCCTTGTCCCAGGGAATATGCAGCGAGACGTTCGGGGTTGCCTGCGTCAGCTGGTTGATGACGGCGCAATCGTCGAGTTTGTCGAAGATGCCGCGCGGCTCGCCGGTACCGGGGAAGCGGGCAAAACGCGTGCCGCCGGTGCCGACGCCCCAGGAGGGAACGGCAACGAAGAATTCCGCAACCTTCCGGGTGACCGCCTCGATATCGACGCCGCGACGGGCAAGCGTCGCGCCCAGCGCCTCGTAATCGGCTTTCAGAGCGGTTGCCCGCTTGTCGTTGTCAGTCGCGACCAGATCTGGCGCAATCCTGGAATCTGTCATCTATTCCTCCCTGGTCGCGAACCATAGGGGCATGGTTCGCGTTCAAACGCTTACATGTCTTCAAACGAAGGAGCTACGATGGACGTTGTCCGCATTCTTCTTGCGATCATCCTGCCGCCCCTTGGCGTATTCTTGCAGGTCGGGATCGGCCTGCACTTCTGGCTCAATATATTGCTGACACTCTGCGGCTATCTGCCGGGAATCATCCACGCAATATGGGTGATCCTCCGGAAATAGCTCTATCCGTTTGCTTTACGCGCTCCGGACGCAAAACCGCTGCGCACTGCTGCTGGAATTGCCCTAGCGCGTAAAACTCTGCACGTTGCCGGCATCGACGTTGATGATGTTGCCGGTCGATTTCGCCGAAAGGTCCGAGGCGAGGAAATAGATCGCCTCGGCGATATCTTCCGGAAACACGTTGAGTTTCAGCATCGAACGCTTGCGGTAATGTTCCTCGAGATCGTCCACCTCGATCTTGGACGAGGCGGCGCGCTGCTCGCGCCATTCACCGCTCCAGATCTTCGAACCGCGCAGGACCGCGTCCGGATTGACCGTGTTGACGCGGATGCCGGCATCCGCGCCTTCCAGCGCCAGGCAGCGGGCAAGATGGATTTCGGCAGCCTTTGCCGTGCAATAAGCAGATGCATTCGGCGAGGCGGCAAGACCGTTTTTCGAAGCGACGAAGATGACGTTGCCGCCGAGCACCTGACGGCGAAACAGGCGGAATGCTTCGCGCGAGACGAGGAAATAACCGGTCGCCAGAATATCGATATTGCGGTTCCACGTCGCAAGCTCGGTCAATTCGATCGGCGCGGAGGAGGCAATGCCGGCATTCGAGACGAGGATATCGATACCGCCGAATTCGACGCAGGCTTCCGCGAAGGAGGCGATCACCGCATCCTCCTTGGTGACATCAAGCCGGACGCTGCGCACGGCGTCAGCGCCGAACTTCTTGACGAAATCGGCTTCGGTGCCTTCGAGCGCTGCCTGGTCGATATCGGCAAGCACCACGCAGGCGCCTTCGCCGACGAGGCGTGCGGCCGTCGCCCGGCCGATGCCGCCGGCGCCGCCGGTGACGAAGGCGACGCGGCCGGCAAGGCTCTTTGGCTTCGGCATGCGCTGCAGCTTGGCCTCTTCAAGCAGCCAATATTCGATATCGAAAGCTTCCTGCTCGGGCAGGCCCTGATACTCGGAGACCGTCGAGGCGCCGCGCATGACGTTGATGGCGTTGACGTAGAATTCGCTGGCGATGCGGGCCGTCGCCTTGTCGCGGGCAAAGGACAGCATGCCGACGCCGGGCACCAGGAAAATGACGGGATTGGCGTCGCGCATGGCGGGCGAATTGTCATGCTTGCAGTCGTTGTAATAGCGGGCGTAGTCGGCGCGATAATCCTCCAGCGCCTTGTCGAGACCGGCGACGATCGCGTCGACATCCGGCTTGGCCGGGTCGAAATCGACGATCAGCGGACGGATCTTGGTGCGCAGGAAATGATCCGGGCAGCTGGTGCCGAGCGCGCCGAGCGGACGCAGATCGCTGGAGTTGACGAATTCGAGCACGGCGTCCTGATCGTCGAAATGTCCGAGCTTACGCTCCTGCTTGCCGATGCGGCCACGGATCTCCGGCATCAGCCGGGCGGCGATGGCGCGGCGTTCGGCAACGGCCAAGCTCTGTGCGACCGCGCCGCCGAAAATGGTCTTGCCTTCGGTCTTTTCGGCGAACCAGACGATCGCCTTGTTGATGATATCGAGCGTCAGCTCGTAGCAGGCCTTGGCATCGTTCGCCCAGGTGAAGAGGCCGTGGCTCTCGAGCACGACGCCCTTGGCATTCGGATTTGCGGCCACGAATGCGCCGAGGTCGAGGCCGAGCTGGAAGCCCGGGCGGCGCCAGGGCAGCCAGCCGATCTCATCGCCGAAAATCTGCTGCGTCAATTCCTTCGAATTCTTCGACGCGGCGATCGCGATGATCGCGTCGGGATGCATGTGGTCGACATGGGTGAAAGGCACGAAACCATGCAGCGGCGTGTCGATCGAGGCGGCACGGGCGTTCAGGTTGAAGGTGCAGTGCGGCAGAAAGCCGACCATGCGGTCCTCGTCCTCGACGCCCTTGTAGATGCTCTTCAGCGATTCCAGCTTGTCCTGGTAGAGCGTCGCGAAACCGTCGAGCTTGATCGTGCCGACGTCGCCGCCCGAGCCCTTGACCCAGAGTATCTTCACCTTGCCGCCGGTCAGCGGATCGGTTTCCAGCACCTTCGCCGAGGTGTTGCCGCCGCCGTAATTGGTGATGCGCTTGTCGGCGCCGAGCAGGTTGGAACGATAGAGCAGCTTGCCAGGCTCATCGAGGCCTGCCGCGTAAGCATCATCCCACCGGTTTTCCAGAAGCCGGACGTTCGCCGCCATGTCATCCTCCCATATGAAATCATCATCGGAGCGCAAAGTTCGCGCCCCTTTTCGCAGACGGTATCGCTCATCAAAACCGAGCTTGTCAATCGAAAACGATCAAATTCGATTATTGTGCAGCGCAATATGAATATTTATGATCGTTTTTGATTGACACATTGTCATATGTGCGAAATAAACGATCGAAGGAGGAGCCCCATGCACGAACGCGAACGCCATCGCATCATTCTGAGCGCTGTTCAGGAAAAGTCCGTCGTGACGGTTCAGGATATTTCCGAACTGACCGAGGCTTCCGAGGCGACGATCCGGCGCGACATCGCGGCTCTTCATGTTCAGGGCAAGATCCGGCGTGTGCGCGGCGGCGCCGAGGCGGTGCATCCGCCGCAGCTCGGCAATCTCGCCGGGCGCCCCTTCCGCGTTTCGGAATCGGTCAATATCGATAAGAAGCGCGCAATCGCACGCCAGGCGGTCGAGCTTTGCGATCCGGGCGATGCGATCATCATCAATGGCGGCACGACCACCTTCCAGATGGTGCATTTCATGGCGGCGCACCGCCTGCAGGTGATGACCAATTCTTTCGCGATCGCCGAACATCTGGTCAAGCATTCGAAGAATACGGTGACGGTGCCGGGTGGGGCGATCTATCGCGAGCAGAGCCTGATCCTCTCTCCCTTCGACAATGACGCGATTCGCAATTTCTACGCCCGCCGATTCTTCATCGGCGCACAGGGCATCGGCCCGCTCGGCATCATGGAAGCCGACGCGCTGATTATTCAAAGCGAACAGAAGCTGATGCATCAGGCCGACGAACTGGTCGTCATGGCCGATTCCAGCAAGTTCCATCGCCGGTCGAGCCTCATTCTGTGCCCGCTCGAGCGTGTGTCTACAATCATCACCGATGACGGCATTCCAGAGGAAGCCGTCAGGATGATCGAGAATGCCGGCATCAGGCTCATCGTTGCGAGCCCGGTCGCCCAGGCAATCAAGGAGGATTCCTCGTCGGTCGCATAAGGCGCCGGGGAGGTGTGAAGAGTGTCAATCAAGTGGGAGGATGAAAGCATGAAACTCGCAAAGAAACTCGCAATCGGCGTGGCATTTGCCGTCGCCATGATGGCCGGCACGGCCAGCGCTGCCGACATCAAGATCGGTCTCGTCGTCAAGTCGCTCGGCAACGGCTTCTTCGATGCCGCCAACAAGGGCGCGCAGGAAGCTGCCAAGGAACTCGGCGGCGTCGAGGTCATCTATACCGGCCCGACGACAACGACGGCCGAAGGCCAGATCGAAGTCATCAACTCGCTGATCGCCCAGGGCGTCAGCGCCATCGCCGTTTCGGCCAACGATCCCGACGCGCTCGTTCCGGCGCTGAAGAAGGCTACACAGCGCGGCATCAAGGTTATCTCCTGGGATTCCGGCGTCGCACCTGAAGGCCGTATCCTTCAGCTCAACCCGTCGTCCAACGAGTTGATCGGCAAGATGTGCCTGACGCTCGTCAAGGACCATCTCGACGGCGGCAAGGGCGACTTCGCCATCCTGTCGGCCACGACCACCTCGACCAACCAGAACATCTGGATCGACCAGATGAAGAAGCAGCTCAAGGATTTCCCGGGCCTCAACCTCGTCACCACAGTCTATGGCGACGACCTCTCGGACAAGTCCTATCGTGAGGCCGAGGGCCTCTTGAAGGCGAACCCGAACATCAAGGTCATCGTGGCTCCGACGACCGTCGGCGTTCTCGCCGCTTCCAAGGTCGTCGAAGACAAGGGCCTGGTCGGCAAGGTCTACGTCACCGGTCTCGGCTTGCCGTCCGAAATGGCCGGCGCGATCAAGTCGGGCGCGACGAAGGAATTCGCCATCTGGAACCCGATCGATCTCGGCTACTCCGCAACGCAGATCGCCTATCGCCTCGTCAAGGGCGAGACCGACGGCAAGCCGGGCAGCGAGATAGAAGTCGGCCGCATGGGCAAGATCAAGGTCGGCGACAACGGCGAAGCCGCCATGGCCGATCCCTTCGTCTACAATGCTTCGAACATCGACCAGTTCTCCAAGGTCTTCTGATCCGGAACCGCCGCATAAAAGCCCGGCGGCTCGATGGCCGCCGGGATTCTCATTCGACACTGGTAGAAGCTTGATGAACGCTGCCTTTCAACAAACCGCCACGGACAGCAAAGCCGGTGACGCGCCCGCCATTCTGGAAATGCGCGGCATTTCCCAGATCTTTCCCGGCGTGAAGGCGCTCGACAATGTCAGCATCGCGCTGCATCCCGGCACGGTAACCGCGCTCATCGGCGAAAACGGCGCGGGTAAGTCGACGCTCGTCAAGATCCTGACCGGCATCTACAGACCGAACGAAGGCGAAATCCTCGTCGATGGCCAGCCGGTGACATTTGCCAGCGCCCAGGCCGCGATTGATGCCGGCGTCACCGCCATCCATCAGGAAACCGTGCTGTTCGACGAGCTGACGGTTGCCGAAAATATTTTCCTTGGCCATGCGCCGCGCACACGTTTGCGCACCATCGACTGGCAGGCGATGAACAGCCGCGCCAAGGCGCTGCTGACCGCGCTCGAAAGCAATATCGATCCGACGATCCGGCTCAAGGACCTCTCGATCGCGCAGCGCCATCTGGTGGCAATTGCGCGCGCTCTGTCGATCGAGGCCCGCATCGTCATCATGGACGAACCGACGGCAGCGCTTTCCCGCAAGGAGATCGACGATCTCTTCCGCATCGTCCGGGGCCTGAAGGAAAAGGGCAAGGCGATCCTCTTCATCAGCCACAAGTTCGACGAGGTCTACGAGATCGCCGACGATTTCGTCGTCTTCCGCGACGGCCGCGCCGTCGGCCAGGGCCGGCTCAAGGAAACGCCGCAGGACGAGATCGTCCGCATGATGGTCGGCCGCGACGTCGAGAACGCTTTTCCGAAGGTCGACGTCGCCATCGGCGGCCCGGTTCTGGAGATCCGCAACTACAGCCATCGCACCGAATTCCGCGACATCTCCTTCACCCTGCGCCAGGGCGAGATTCTCGGCATTTACGGTCTGATCGGCGCCGGGCGTTCGGAACTGTCCCAATCGCTTTTCGGCATCACCAGGCCGCTCTCGGGCACCATGATGCTCGAAGGCCGCGAGATCACCATCCATTCGCCGCAGGATGCGATCCGCGCCGGCATCGTCTATGTGCCGGAAGAACGCGGCCGCCACGGGCTGGCGCTGCCGATGCCGATCTTCCAGAACATGACGCTGCCTTCGCTTACCCGCACCTCGCGCCGTGGCTTCCTCAGGGCGGCAGAAGAATTCGCGCTCGCCCGCAAATATGCCGAGCGGCTGGACCTACGCGCCGCGGCCCTTTCCGTCCCGGTCGGCACGCTCTCCGGCGGAAACCAGCAGAAGGTCGTCATCGGCAAATGGCTGGCGACGGCGCCGAAGGTCATCATCCTCGATGAGCCCACAAAGGGCATCGACATCGGCTCGAAGGCGGCCGTGCACGGCTTCATCAGTGAACTCGCCGCCGAGGGCCTGTCGATCATCATGGTCTCGTCCGAACTGCCCGAAATCATCGGCATGTCGGACCGCGTCCTGGTGATGAAGGAAGGTCTCGCCGCCGGAATTTTCGACCGCGCCGAGTTGTCGCCGGAAGCGCTGGTGCGCGCCGCCACCGGCAATGCATAAGGTAAGAGCATGGCAAGATTGATCAGAAAACGCGAAACCCTGCTGTTCCTCATCATCGTCGTGATGATCGCGATCTTTTCGACGCGCGCTGCAGATTTCGCAACGCCGGAGAATCTCGCCGGCATTTTCAACGATACCTCCATCCTGATCATCCTGGCGCTCGCGCAGATGACGGTTATCCTGACCAAATCGATCGACCTGTCGGTCGCCGCCAACCTCGCCTTCACCGGCATGGCGATCGCGATGATGAATGCCGCCTATCCCGACCTGCCGCTCGTCGTGCTCATCCTTGCCGCGATCGTCATCGGCGCCTGCCTCGGCGCCATCAACGGCTTTCTCGTCTGGGCCCTCGAAATCCCGCCGATCGTCGTGACACTCGGCACGCTCACCATCTATCGCGGCATGGCCTTCGTGCTCTCGGGCGGGGCGTGGGTCAACGCTCACCAGATGACGCCGGTCTTTCTATCGGTGCCGCGCACGCCGATCCTCGGCCTGCCGGTTCTCGGCTGGGTGGGCATCGTCATCGTGCTTCTGATGTATGTCCTGCTCAGATACACCCAGTTCGGCCGCTCGACCTATGCGACCGGCGGCAATCCGACCGCGGCCGTCTATGCCGGCATCGATACGGGCTGGACGAAATTTTTGGCCTTCGTTCTGTCGGGCGCGCTCGCCGGCCTTGCGAGCTATCTCTGGGTGTCGCGTTATGCTGTTGCCTATGTCGATATCGCCAACGGCTTCGAACTCGACAGCGTCGCGGCCTGCGTCATCGGCGGCATCTCGATTGCCGGCGGCGTCGGCTCGGTCGCCGGCACCGTGCTCGGCGCGCTTTTCCTCGGCGTCATCAAGAATGCGCTGCCGGTGATCGGTATTTCGCCCTTCACGCAGATGGCGATCTCCGGAACCGTCATCATTCTCGCCGTTGCCTTCAACGCCAGGCGTGAGCGCAACCGCGGCCGCATCATCCTGCGCGACCGCGCCGCAGCCGAGATCAGAACGGAGGCCGCAGCATGAGCACCGTGTCCACACACGAAAAGCGGATCATTCCCGACCGCCTCGGCACACCCTTCCGCCGTATCTTCGCGAGCTGGGAAGTGCTGCTCTTTGCCGTCGCCGTGCTGATCTTCATCTTCAATTCGCTCGCCTCGCCCTATTTCCTCGATGCCTGGAACCTTTCGGACGCCACCTTCAATTTCACCGAAAAGGCAATGATCGCGTTCGCCATGGCGCTGCTCGTCATATCAGGCGAGATCGACCTCTCGGTCGCGGCGATCATCGCGCTCGCCTCGACGGCAATGGGCGCGGCAGCCCAGGTCGGCATCGGCACACCGGGCCTGGTGGCGATCGGCATCGGCACCGGCCTTGCCTGCGGCATCTTCAATGGCGTACTGGTCTCAGTGCTGAAACTGCCGTCGATCGTCGTCACCATCGGCACGATGAGCCTTTTCCGCGGCATTTCCTATATCGTCCTCGGCGACCAGGCCTATGGCAAATACCCGGCTGATTTCGCCTATTTCGGCCAGGGCTATGTCGTCTGGGTATTCTCCTTCGAATTCGTGCTCTTCATCGTGCTGGCGATCCTCTTCGCCATCCTCCTGCATGCGACGAATTTCGGCCGGCAGGTCTATGCAATCGGCAACAATGACTTCGCCGCCCGCTTCTCCGGCATTCCGGTCGAACGCGTCAAATTCATCCTCTTCCTGTTGACCGGCGTCATGAGCGGCGTTGCCGCCGTCTGCCTGACCTCACGCCTCGGCTCGACCCGGCCGTCGATCGCCCAGGGCTGGGAACTCGAGGTCGTCACCATGGTCGTGCTCGGCGGCATCTCGATCCTCGGAGGTTCCGGCACGATCGTCGGCGTCGTCATCGCCGCCTTCGTCATGGGCCTCGTCACCTTCGGCCTCGGCCTGCTGAACGTGCCCGGCATCGTCATGTCGATCTTCATCGGCCTGCTTCTAATCATCACCATCGCCATCCCGATCATCGCCCGTCGCATCAAGGTCATGAGCTCCCGATGACTTTAGAAAAACACGCCTTCAAAATGCAGCTCAATCCCGGCATGGAAGCCGAATACCGCAGGCGGCATGACGAGATCTGGCCGGAACTGGTCGATCTCCTGCATAAATCAGGGGCCAGCGACTATTCCATCCATCTCGACCGCGAGACCAACACGCTGTTCGGCGTGTTGACGCGGCCCGCCGACCACACGATGGCGAGCCTGCCGGACCATCCGGTCGTGAAAAAATGGTGGGCGCACATGGCCGATATCATGGCGACCAATCCCGATAATTCACCGGTCCAGAGCGACCTGGTCACCGTCTTCCACATGCCATGAGCGCCACCTCCTATCGCCGCATCGCCGTCCTCGATATCGGCAAGACCAATGCCAAGGTCGTCGTACTCGACAGCGAGACCAGCGCCGAGATCGCCGTGTTGAAACGGCCGAATACCGCGATCAAAACCGGTCTCTATCCGCATTACGACGTAGAGGCTCTCTGGTCCTTTGCGCTCGATGCGCTGAAGAGCCTTGCGCGCGAGCCCGGCTTCGACGCCATTTCGATCACCACCCATGGCGCCTCCGCAGCACTGCTTGGCCGGGACGGCGCGCTTGCCATGCCTGTCATCGACTATGAACACGAATATCCGCAGGAAATCCGCGACGCCTATACGCGGCTACGCCCCTCCTTCGACGAAACCTTCTCGCCGCGCCTCGCGATGGGCCTCAACGTCGGCGCACAGCTGCACTACCAGAAGACCGCCTTTCCCGAGGAATTCACCAAGGTCGCGACCATTCTCACCTATGCCCAATACTGGACGGCGCGGCTGACGGGTATCGCCGCCAATGAGCTGACCTCGCTCGGCTGCCACACCGACCTCTGGAACCCGAGGGAGGGCCACTATTCCTCGCTCGTCGACAAGCTTGGCATTCGCGGCCTCATGGCGCCGATCCGTTCCGCTTTCGATGCACTCGGCCCGGTCCTGCCGGATATCGCCGCTGAACTCGGCCTTGCCGCAGCGGTGCCGGTCTATTGCGGCATTCATGATTCCAATGCCTCGCTGCTGCCGCATCTGGTGCATCGCGAAGCGCCCTTCGCCGTCGTCTCCACCGGCACATGGGTCATTAATTTCGGCGTCGGCGGCAATCTCGATCATCTCGATCCGAAACGCGATACGCTCGCCAATGTCGACGCCTATGGCCGGGCCGTCCCCTCTTCCCGTTTTATGGGTGGGCGGGAATTCGAGATCCTGTCGGCCGAGATCGGCCCTGTCGACGAAAAAGCCACTCAGACGGCAATCGGCCCGGTCATCGACAAGGGCACGATGCTGCTGCCCAATATCGCGCCGGGTTCCGGGCCCTTTCCGGGAAAGACAAGCGGCTGGATCGGCGCCGAAGAGGCAAGCCGCGAGGAGCGCTCTGCCGCTGCCTGTCTCTATCTCGCTTTGATGACCGATGCCTGCCTCGGACTGATCAGCGCCAGGGGCCTGGTTATCGTCGAAGGGCCTTTTGCGCTGAATGGGAACTATCTCAAGCTGCTTGCCGCCCTGACCGGCCGCGAGGTCATGGCCCTTCCGGGCTCGACCGGCACCAGCCAGGGGGCTGCCCTTCTCACCGGCATCCGGCCGGTGTCGGGTGCCGAGACGCATGTTCCGCCGACCGATATCCCCGGACTGACCGCCTATCGCACCCGCTGGTACGCGGCGATGGAATAGGAGTCTTTCCAAAAGCGGCCTTGTTCGTCCCTGCCTTCTCGCTAGTGTGGCACTCCAAAATCATGTCGAGGAGATAGCATGACAGAGACATTCGATCCGCGCGCCCTTGCCGCCCGGCTTCATAGCCTGCGCCAGGCCTGCCTGCAGGAGGCCACGGACACTTTCGCGCTGCCCGCCGATCTCTATCAGGCGATGCAGGCGCAGGATCTGCTTGCCGCTGCGGACGGCATTTCCAGCAACGCCTGGAAGGTGACTGTCTCGCCGCAGGGCCTGGCGGTCACCGCTCCTCTGCATCCCTATGCCGAAGCCGTCTCGGGCGCCGCCATTCCGTGGTATCCGGGCCTGAAATTCGAGACCGAGATCGCCGTCCGTCTCGGCAGCGATCTGCCGGTCCGCGCGGGCATTCCCTACAGCCGCACTGAGGTGGTGGAGGCGATTTCCGCTGTCTATCTCGGCGCCGAGCTGCTGGTCAGCGCCGTGAAGGAAAGCGGCAGTGTTTCGTTTCTGCTGTTCGTCGCCGACCGTCTCGGCAATAGCGGCTATGTGCTCGGCCCGAAGCTCGAAAAGAGCGTCGTCGACACCGTCGGCGGAACGCCGCTCAAGGTCACCCATGCCGGCCGCACGATCTATGATGGTCCCGCACAGCATCCGAAAGGCGATGTCCTCACCTGGCTGGTCGATTACGCCAATGACGGCTTGCGCCCCGAGACATCGCTGAAGACGGGTGCGCTCATCACCACAGGCACGTTGAGCGGCGCGATCGAACTGACCGAACCCGGCGAGATCGACATCGAACTCGGCAATAGCAGGCTCAGCTTCTCGGTGTCGAAGGGTTGATTTGACGCCGCGGTGCCTACGCCTTCTCGCGAAACATCTCGATAATGGCGGAAAAGTCCCTTCCGCCATTGCCCTGCTTTTCGAAGAGCGCGAAAAGCTGTGCTGCTTCCGCGCCGAGCGGTGTGGAGGCGCCGCTGGTCAGTGCCGCCTCCTGCGAAAGCCTGAGATCCTTTAGCATCAGGGCTGCGGCAAAGCCCGGTTTGTAGTCATTATTCGCAGGCGAGGTCGGGACCGGTCCGGGCACCGGACAATAGGTATTGATCGACCAGCACTGGCCTGACGAGGTCGAGGCGACGTCGAACAGCGCCTGATGCGAGAGCCCGAGCTTTTCAGCGAGCACGAAGGCCTCGCAGACGCCCACCATCGAAATGCCTAATATCATATTGTTGCAGATCTTCGCCGCTTGGCCGGCGCCGGCCTCGCCGCAATGGACGATCTTCTTTCCCATGGCCTCCAGGATTGGTTTCGCCCTGGCGAAGGCGTCTTCCGTGCCGCCGGCCATGAAGGTCAGCGTGCCCGCGGTCGCCCCGCCCGTGCCGCCGGAGACGGGGGCGTCGAGCGACAGGCAGCTTGCCGCATTGGCCATCTCATGCGCCTTGCGGCTGCTGTCGACGTCAATGGTCGAGCAATCGATGACCAGCGTGCCTTGCGCCGCCGACTGCAGGATATCGGTCCAGGCCGTCAGCACATGTTTGCCCTGCGGCAGCATGGTGATGATGATCTCCGCGTCCTTGACCGCCTGGCTGGCATGACTTGCCGGCTTGACGCCGCTCTCCTCGGCCGCCTTCAGCACCGACGCAGCGAGATCGAAGCCAAAGACTTCATGACCTGATTTGACCAGATTGGCCGCCATCGGCCCGCCCATGTTGCCAAGCCCGATGAATGCGATCCTTGCCATGGTCTTCTCCTATCGATTGTCTTCGAGGATCATTGCTGCCGCTTTTTCGGCGATCATGATCGTCGGCGAATTGGTGTTGCCCGAGGTGATCGACGGCATCACCGAGGCGTCGGCGATCCTCAGCTTGCCGAGCGCCCGGAATCTCAGCCTGGGATCGACGACGCTGTCCCTGTCGGCGCCCATGCGGCAGGTACCGACGGGATGGAAGATCGTCGTGCCGATATCACCCGCCGCCTGCTCCAGATCGGCCTCCGTCTGATAGGCGGGCCCCGGCTTGAATTCCTCCGGCCTGAAGCGGGCAAATGAAGGCTGCGCGACGATCCTGCGCGTCAACCGTATTGAACGGACAGCTATGTCACGATCGCGCTGCGTCGAGAGGTATTTCGGGCTGATCGTCGGCTGGGCGGCGAAATCCGGGCTCGACAGGTGGACCGAACCGCGGCTTTCTGGCCTCAGATTGCAGACGCTCGCGGTGATCGCCGGGAAAGGATGTACGGGATCGCCGAACTTCTCCAGCGATACCGGCTGCACGTGATATTGCAGATCAGGCGTTTCCCGATCCGGGCCTGATCGGGTGAAGATGCCGAGCTGGCTCGGCGCCATCGCCATCGGCCCGGAGCGGCGGACGAGATATTCGAGCCCGATCGCCGCCTTGCCGATCAGCTTGGTCGCCTTCTCGTTCAGCGTTGGAACGCCCGTGACCTTATAGGCCAGACGCAGTTGCAGATGGTCCTGCAGGTTTTCGCCGACACCCTTCACCTCGGTGACGACATCGACGCCGGCCCGCTGGAGAACCTCCCCCCTGCCGATGCCTGATAGTTCCAGGATATGCGGCGAACCGATCGAACCGGCCGAAAGGACGGTTTCTTTCGCCGCATAGGCGCGTTTCGCCACGCCCCGATGCTGGAATTCGACGCCAGCAACGGCGCCCTCCTCCACCAGCAGCCGCCGGACCTGCGCCTTGGTCAGCACGGTCAGGTTGGAGCGCTTCATCGCCGGGCGTAGGAAGGCCTTCGACGTGTTCCAGCGAATGCCGGAACGCTGATTGACGTCGAAATAGCCGGAACCCTCGTTGCTGCCGCGGTTGAAATCCGCGGTCTCCGGAATGCCGGCTTCCTTGGCCGCCTGCTGGAAGGCATCGAGCACCGCCCAGCGCACCCGCGCTTTCTCGATGCGCCATTCGCCGCCGGCACCATGCATCTCGTCTTCGCCGCGATAAAAATCCTCGGACTTGCGGAAGAACGGCAGAACATCGTCCCAGCCCCAGCCGGTGCAGCCCATCTGCCGCCAGAGGTCATAATCACGCGCCTGGCCGCGCATGTAGATCATGCCGTTGATCGACGAACAGCCGCCGAGAACCTTGCCGCGCGGATAGCTCAGCGCCCGGCCGTTCAGCCCCGCTTCCGGCGCCGTGGTGAAACACCAGTCAGTGCGCGGATTGTTGATGCAATAGAGATAACCGACCGGAATATGGATCCAGTGGTAGTTGTCGCTGCCGCCGGCTTCGAGCAGCAGTACGCGGCTCCGGCCATCGGCGGACAGCCGGTTGGCGAGCACGCAGCCGGCGCTGCCTGCCCCGATGATGATGTAGTCGTAACGATCCATGCCCCGCATGAGACTCCAGATGCTTGCCGCTTCCCCCTCCCCGCAGCACGGGGAGAGGAAGAGTCGCAGCGCCGCCGCCCGTCTCCTTTCCCGGGAAAGAGCGGTTCTTTCCTGGAAAAAGACAGGTCCGCCCGTTCAGCGGCGATAGACGAAGCCCAGTTTCCGCCCCAGCCGCGAGGCGTAAAATTCGCCGATGATGCCGCGGCGGAAGATCAGCACGCAGACCATGAAGACGATGCCGGTGATGATCGTCACCGGAAATTCCGAGGTGGCCAGGTAATTTTCCAGCGCCACCACCAGCCCGGCGCCGAAGAGCGGGCCGATCAGCGTGCCGATGCCGCCAAGCAGCGTCATCAGGATCACCTCGCCCGACATCTGCCAGGCGACATCGGTCAGCGTCGCAAACTGGAAGACGATCGATTTCACAGCACCCGCGAGCCCCGCAAGCGCTGCCGACATGACGAAAGCGCCGAGTTTGTAGCGCGCTACGGAATAACCGAGAGAGATTGCCCGCTGCTCATTTTCGCGAATCGATTTCAGGATCATGCCGAAGGGCGAATTGATAAAGCGCCAGATGATCAAGACGCCGACGATGAAAACAGCCAGCACGAAATAATACATGTTGGTCGAGCTGTTCAGATCGATGAAGCCGAAGAGGTGGCCGCGCGGCACAGACTGGATGCCATCCTCGCCTTCGGTGAACTTCGCCTGCAGGCAGAAGAAGAAGAACATCTGCGACAGCGCCAGCGTGATCATCGCGAAATAAATGCCCTGGCGGCGGATGGCGAAGAAGCCCATGACGAGGCCGAGAAACGCCGCACCCACCACCCCAATCAGGATGCCGAGTTCCGGCGGCAGGCCCCATGTCTTCACCGTATAGGCGGTGAAATAGGCCGCTCCCCCGAAGAAGGTGGCGTGGCCGAAGGAAAGCAGGCCGGTATAGCCGAGCAGCAGGTTGAAGGCGCAGGCAAAGAGCGCGAAGCAGAGCAGCTTCATCAGGAAGATCGGATAGAAGAAAAACGGCGCCAGCAGCAGGAGCAGCAGCCCCGCCAGCAGAAATCCCGCCTGCACCGAAAGGGCGGTTCGGTTTTTTTCCGTTCGGATGGTTTCGGTGATGTCAGCCATGTCAAGCATCCCGTCCGAAGAGGCCAGCGGGCCTGATGAGAAGCACGATCGCCATGATGACGAAGATCACGATGTTGGAAGCCTCGGGATAGAAGACCTTGGTCAGGCCCTCGGCGATGCCGAGCATATAACCGGTGATGATCGCGCCCATGATCGATCCCATGCCGCCGACGACGACGACCGCGAAGACGACGATGATCATGTTCGATCCCATCAGCGGCGAGACCTGGTAGATCGGCGCTGCCAGCACGCCGGCAAAGGCGGCAAGACCCGCGCCGAGCGCGTATGTGAGCGTCAGGAGCACCGGCACGTTGACGCCGAAGACCTGCACCAGCACGGCGTTTTCCGTGGCGGCCCTGAGATAGGCCCCAAGTTTGGTCTTCTCGATCAGCAGCCAGGTACCGAGGCAGACGACAAGCGAGACGACCACCACCCAGCCGCGATAGATCGGCAGGAACATGAAGCCGAGGTTGGCCCCGCCGGCGAGCGCCGCCGGCGTCGCATAGGGCTGGCCGGAAGAGCCGTAGAGGTAACGGAAGGTGCCCTCGACCGCGAGTGCCAGCCCGAAGGTGAAGAGCAGGCCGTAGAGCGGATCGAGATCATAGAGCCGGCGCAGGAACAGTCGCTCGATGACGGCACCGGCAAGGCCGACGATAACAGGCGCCAGGATCAGCGACGGCCAGTAGCCGATGCCGGCATAGGTCAGCAGCAGGTAGGCGACGAAGGCGCCGAGCATATATTGCGCGCCATGGGCGAAGTTGATCACCCGGAGCAGGCCGAAGATGATGGCGAGGCCGAGGCTGAGCAGCGCATAGAACGAGCCGTTGATCAGGCCGATCAGCAGCTGGCCGAACAACGCCTGCAGGGGAATGCCGAAGATCATCGTCATCTGGTCATACTCCCAGAACCTTGTGCAGCGTATCCATGCGCTGCGGCAGTTCACCGACCGGGAATTCCGACACCATCTGCCCATGATCCATCAGATAGAAGCGATCGGCAATACGGCTGGCGAAACGGAAGTTCTGCTCGACGAGCAGGATCGTCATGCCGCGCTCCTTCAGGGTCTTCAGCACCTCGCCGATGCGCTGGACGATCACGGGGGCAAGCCCTTCCGTCGGTTCGTCGAGAATAAGCAGCCTGACGCCGGTGCGTAGGATTCGCGCGATCGCCAGCATCTGCTGCTCGCCGCCTGAGAGTTTGGTGCCCGGACTGCCACGGCGCTCGTAGAGATTGGGGAAGAGCTCGTAGATCTCGTCGAGCGTCATCCCACCTCCTGCCACGACAGGCGGCAGCAGCAGATTTTCCGAGACGGTGAGCGTCGAGAAGATGCCGCGCTCCTCCGGCACGAAGCCGATGCCCCGATGCGCCGTCTTGTGCAGCGGCACCTCCATCATATCGCTGCCGGCAAAGCTGATCTTGCCCTTACGGGCACGCACGATGCCGGTGATGGTGCGCAGCGTCGTCGTCTTGCCGACGCCGTTGCGGCCGAGAATGGTGATCGTCTCGCCTTCACCGACGTGCATATCGACGCCGTGCAGGACATGGCTTTCGCCGTACCAGGCATTGAGACTTTGGACTTCGAGGAGAGCGGCCATCAATGCTCCTCCGTGCCCATATAGGCCACGCGTACGCGCTCGTCCTGG
The DNA here is from genome assembly GCF_000769405.2 of Rhizobium brockwellii. Classification (NCBI taxonomy): domain Bacteria; kingdom Pseudomonadati; phylum Pseudomonadota; class Alphaproteobacteria; order Hyphomicrobiales; family Rhizobiaceae; genus Rhizobium; species Rhizobium brockwellii. Next base: position 228,480 of record NZ_CP053441.1, on the reverse strand, counting down.
CTGACTGTGGCATAATCGCCCTCGGCGAGGATCTCGCCACGCTGCAGCACCGTGACATGCTGGCAGATATTGGCGACGACGGAGAGATTGTGCTCGACCATCAGCACCGCCCGCTCGCGGGCGACCTCGCGGATGATGGATGAGACGACGCCGACATCCTCCTGCCCCATGCCGGCCATCGGCTCGTCAAGCAGCAGCACCTTGGGATCAAGCGCCAGCGTGGTGGCGATCTCCAGCACGCGCTTGCGGCCATAGGAAAGATCGGCGGCGATATGATCGCGCTCCATGGAAAGCCCGACGCTGGCGAGCAGTTGCTCGGCGCGCTCGTTCAGCCGGTCGAGCGCCGAAATCGGCCGCCAGAACTGCGTGGAAAGATTGTTCGGCCGCTGCAGCGCCACACGCACATTGTCGAGAACGCTCAGGTGCGGGAAGACCGCGGAGATTTGGAAAGAGCGTACCAGCCCCATGCGCGCCACCTTGTCGGGTGGCGTCTTGGTGATGTCGACGCCCATCAGGCTGATGGTGCCTGAGGTCGGCTGCAGGAACTTGGTCAGCAGGTTGAAGACAGTCGTCTTGCCGGCTCCATTAGGGCCGATCAGCGCATGCACGCTTGCATCATGCACGTCGAGATCGACGTTCTTGACGGCCGTAAAGCCGCCGAAATCACGACGCAGGCCGCGGGCGGACAACACCACCCGCGGCTTTTCCAGAGTTTCAATTGCGGAAACCGCCATCGCGCTTACTTCACCAGATCGCAGCCGCTCTTGGCGGGATCGATATAGGCTTCCTTGCCGGGAATGGTGGCGAGCACGTTGAAGTAATCCCACGGCTCCTTGCTTTCGGCAGGCTTCTTGACCTGCAGCAGGTACATGTCGTGGATCATGCGGCCATTGGCGCCGACCGTGCCGCCGCGGCCGAAGACGTCATCGACCGGCATTTCATGCAACTGCTTGGCGACGGCTTCCGTCTCGTCGGTACCGGCCTTCTCCACCGCCTTCAGATATTGCGTCACTGCCGAATAGGTGCCGGTGTGGATCATGTTCGGCATCTTGCCGGTGCGGGCGAAGAACTTCTTGGCGAAGGCGCGGCTTTCGTCGTCGCGATTCCAGTAAAAACCTTCCGTCAGGGTCAACCCTTGAGCCGCTTCGAGGCCGAGGCCGTGGACTTCGGCGAGCGTGAAGAGCAGCGCCGCCAGATGCTGGCCGCCCTGGGTGATACCGAATTCGGCCGCCTGCTTGATGGCGTTCGAGGTGTCGAGGCCGGCATTGGCAAGGCCGATCACCTTGGCGCCGGACGATTGCGCCTGTAGCAGGAAGGACGAGAAGTCCTGGGTCGACAGCGGATGGCGGACAGCGCCGACAAGCTTGCCGCCGCTCGCCTTGACATAATCGCTGGTCTGCTGCTCCAGCGAATAGCCGAAGGCATAGTCGGCGGTCAGGAAGAACCAGCTGTCGCCGCCCTGCTTGACGAGCGCGCCGCCGGTGCCGACGGCCAATGCATGCGTATCGTAGGCCCAATGGAAGCCATAAGGCGAGCAGGCCTTGCCGGTGAGATCCGTCGTCGCCGCACCGGTGACGATGTCGATCTTCTTCTTTTCCTTGCCGATCGCCTGTACGGCGAGCGCCACCGACGAGGTCGTCAGTTCCATGATCGCATCCACCTGCTCGGTGTCGTACCACTGGCGAGCGATGTTGGAGGCGATATCAGGCTTGTTCTGGTGGTCGGCATCGACGATCTCGACCGGTACACCCAGGACCTTGCCACCGAAATCCTCGACCGCCATCTTGGCGGCTTCGACGGAGGACTTGCCGCCAAAATCGGCATAGACACCCGACTGGTCGTTCAGGATGCCGATCTTGACCTTGCCGTCGGTCGCGCTCTGCGCGAGCACCGCTGTGCTGCTTGCAAGCAGAAATGCAACTGATGCAATGAGATTCTTTCGCATATGATCTCCTCCCAGAGATTGGCCAGATTGCGGATCTGTTCAAATTTGGCCAGCCGCACTCCTCAGAACGACGGACCCTCACCTTACGATCACGGAAATTCCGCCCTGAGGCAACGGGTGATTTACAACTAATTCCAAACAGTATCTGTTCGTTTTTGAACAGAGGGGATCGCGATGAACAATCCACCGCAGTTTACTTGGGACGATCTGCAGTTTTTTCTAGCCGTCGCCCGCACTGGACAGCTATCGACGGCAGCGCGCCAGCTGCGCTCCAGCCATGCCACCGTCTCGCGCCGCATCGACCGGCTGGAGTTCACCCTCAAGGTCAAGCTGTTCGAGCGCAATCCGCGCGGCTACGTGCTGACTGCCATGGGCACGCGCTTCGTCGAGACCGCCGAAAGGATGGAGCAGGAGACCGAGCGGCTGCGCGCCGACCTCGCCGACGGCTCGATGGCGCAGCGCGGCCTCGTGCGGCTCAGCGCGCCGGAGGGTTTTGCCAATTTCTTCTTCGCGACCGTGCTGCCGCAGTTTGCCGCGCAGCATCCGCATCTCTCGCTCGAACTGGTGACGATTCAGCAGATCATGTCGTTGTCGCGCAAGGAGGCCGATCTTTCCGTCGTGCTCGACGAGCCGAAGGGCGGGCCTTACTTCGCCGAGAAGCTGACCGACTATCATCTGCAGATCTATGGCTCGCGCGACTATCTGGCGAAGGCCGCGCCCATCACTTGCCGCGAAGACCTGCTTGAGCATCCCTTCGTCAGCTATATCGAGGAGATGATTTTCGCGCCGGGCCTGGATTACCTCGGCGATGTGCACCCGCGCATCAAGCCGCAGTTCCAAAGCTCCAGCATCTTCGCACAGCTCACCGCCACCAGAAACGGTCTCGGCCTCTGCATCCTACCCTATTTCTTCGCCAGCCGTTATCCCGAACTCGTGCGCGTGCTGCCAGACGAGATCGACCTCAAGCGCCATTACTGGATCACCTGTCATCGCGACCTCAAACAGGCGCCACGCGTACGCGCCGTTATCGATTTCCTGCGCGAGGCGGTGCGCGGCGAAGATGCGCGCTTCGTGCCGCCCTATGTCACGGCCGCCGGCCCGGCGCGCCGGACAAGAACGGACATTTAATTAGACCATGAGTGTCGTGCGAAAACCGTTCACACTTTTCGGCATCATGCTCTGGTTACTTCAGGAATTCGGCCCGGTGCGGCGTGAATGCATCGATCAGCCGGCCCTTTTCCAGCGCCTTGACGCCATGGATCAGATTGGGGGGTACGATGAAGCTGCCGCCCTGCTTGAGCACCTCGGTTCGGCCATCGATCGTCACTTCGAAACTGCCTTCGGCCACGTAGCTGGCCTGGATGTGCGGATGCGAATGGGCCGCGCCCACGGCGCCGCTTTCGAAAGCCACTTCCACCATCATCATCTCGGGCAGATAGGTCATGATACGCCTGACGACGCCGGGCTCGGGATTGACCCATTCGGCGCCTTCGGCCGATACGAACAGATCGCTTGACGACATTTCCGCCTCCTCGTTCCAGAATCGATCGCGGGCAAAGTGGATCATGCCGACGCTTTTGAAAAGATGGCGCGGCCGGTCTTTTCGAGACTGCCGCCTTCTGTTGACGCGGTGGGCTGGCGGGTCTATGGCCAACTTGAGCGAGGCAAGCTGAGGAGACACCGCCATGCAGCATACGCGCGAAGTTTTCGACTGGGCCGATCCGTTCCGCCTGGTAGAGCAACTGACCAGCGAAGAGCGCATGGTGCAGGACACCGCCCACGCCTATGCGCAGGAAAAGCTTGCTCCCCGCGTTCTCGACGCCTTCCGCAATGAAAAAACCGATCCTGAGATCTTCCGCGAAATGGGCGAACTCGGCCTGCTCGGCCCGACGATCTCGCCGGATTATGGTGGCGCCGGCCTCGGTTATGTGGCCTACGGCCTGATCGCCCGCGAGGTCGAAAGGGTCGACAGTGGCTATCGTTCGATGATGAGCGTCCAGTCCTCACTGGTGATGGTTCCGATCGAAACCTTCGGCTCCGAGGCGCAGAAGCTGAAATACCTGCCGAAACTCGCCACCGGCGAATGGATCGGCTGCTTCGGCCTGACCGAACCCGATCATGGCTCCGACCCCGGCTCGATGGCAACACGCGCCAAGAAGGTCGACGGCGGCTACAGCCTCACCGGCTCGAAGACCTGGATCTCCAACGCGCCGATCGCCGATGTCTTCGTCGTCTGGGCAAAGACCGAGGATGGCCTCATCCGCGGCTTCATCCTCGAAAAGGGCTGGAAAGGACTTTCGGCGCCCGCGATCCACGGCAAGGTGGGCTTGCGTGCCTCGATCACCGGCGAAGTCGTGATGGACGGGGTCTTCGTGCCTGAAGAAAACCTTCTGCCTGATGTGACCGGCCTCAAGGGACCATTCACCTGCCTCAACTCGGCCCGTTTCGGCATCGCCTGGGGCGCGCTCGGTGCTGCCGAGGATTGTTATGCCAGAGCCCGGCAATATACGCTGGAGCGCAAGCAGTTCGGCCGGCCGCTCGCCGCCAACCAGCTGATCCAGAAGAAGCTCGCCGATATGTTGGCGGAGATCTCGCTCGGTCTTCAGGGCTGCCTGCGGCTCGGCCGCATGAAGGAGGAAGGCCATCCACCGGTGGAGCTGACCTCGATCCTCAAGCGCAACAGCTGCGGCAAGGCGCTGGAGATCGCGCGTGCGGCCCGCGACATGCTCGGCGGCAACGGCATCTCCGACGAATTCGGCATCGCCCGGCATCTCGTCAACCTCGAAGTGGTCAACACCTATGAGGGCACGCACGACATCCACGCGCTGATCATCGGCCGGGGGATCACCGGCATCGCCGCCTTTGCAAACTAGGCCGGCTGCCGGGGAAGGCGAATTGCCACGCGCCTGACAATGTGCAACCTTCCCTGACGACGGCAAGAGCCGGCAAAAAGGGGGATCGCCGCATGTTTCTGCTTCTTGCATTGCTGATTGGTGTCATATCAGGGCTTCGCGCCATGACGGCGCCGGCCGCCGTCGCCTGGGGCGCGGCGCTTGGCTGGTTTGATGTCTTGCAGACGCCGCTGGCCTTCATGGGTTATCAATGGACGCCGTGGATCTTCACGCTTCTCGCCGTCGTCGAACTGATCACCGACCAGCTGCCGTCCACGCCGTCGCGCAAGGTGCCGGTGCAGTTCGGCGCCCGCATTGTCACCGGCGCGCTGGCCGGCGCCACGATCGGTGCCGCCAGCGGCCTGCTGTTCGGCGGGTTGATCGCCGGGGTGATCGGCGCCGTCATCGGCACATATGGAGGCGCCGCCCTCCGCGGCAGGCTTGCTGCCTCCTTCGGCAAGGATCTGCCGGCCGCTCTCATCGAGGATGCCGTCGCCGTCATCGGCGCGCTATTGATCGTGGCCTTGTCATGAAGAGCTTCGACGCCATCGTCATCGGGGGCGGCCAGGCCGGCCCCTTCCTCGCCGCCCGCATGGTCGAAAAGGGCATGAAGGTGGCGCTGATCGAGCGCAAGTTCCTCGGCGGCACCTGCGTCAATGCCGGCTGCATGCCGACGAAGACGCTGGTCGCCAGCGCCCGCGCCGCCCATGTCGCGAGAAACGGCGCCGTTTACGGCGTCAATATTCCGGGCGAGATCGCCATCGACATGAAGGTGGTGAGGGCCCGTGCCGAAACCGTGACCATGAACGCCCGCAACGGCCTGATCGGCTGGTTCGCCGGCATGGACGGCATGACCGTGATCTACGGCCACGCCCGTTTCGAGGACCCGAAGACCGTCAGCGTCAACGGCGAGACGCTGACCGCACCGCGCATCTTCCTCAATGTCGGAGCGCGGCCGGTCATCCCCGACCTGCCGGGGATCAAGGATATCGATTACCTCACCAGCACTTCGATTATCCATCTCGATACGCTGCCCCGGCATCTGGCCGTCATCGGCGGCAGTTATATCGGGCTGGAATTCGCGCAGATGTATCGCCGCTTCGGCGCCGAAGTCAGCGTCATCGAGCATGGCCCGAAGCTCGCATCGCGCGAGGACGAGGATATTTCAGACGCGATCGCCGATGTCCTGCGCTCGGAGGGCATCGACATTCATACCGGCGTCAGCGACATCGCCTTCGCCAGGAGCAGCGACGGAATAACGGTCGCCACCGATTCAGCGAGGATCGATGCGAGCCATGTGCTGATCGCCACCGGCCGCAAGCCGAACACCGACGATCTGGGCCTCGATGCCGCCGGCGTCATCACCGACAAGCACGGTTATATCACCGTCAATGACAGCCTTGCCACCAATGTCGACGGCATCTGGGCGCTCGGCGACTGCAACGGCCACGGCGCCTTCACCCACACCTCCTACAATGATTTCGAGATCGCCGCCGCCAATCTGCTCGACGGCGCCGACCGCAAACTCTCGAGCCGCATCCCGGCCTATGCGCTCTACATCGACCCGCCGCTCGGCCGTGTCGGCATGACGGAGAAGCAGGCACGCGCCTCGGGACGCAAGATCATGATCTCGACCCGGCCGATGAGCCGCGTCGGCCGCGCCAACGAGCGCGGCGAGACCAAGGGCTTCATGAAGGTGATCGCCGACGCCGAGACCAAAAAAATCCTCGGCGCTGCGATCCTGGGCATCGAGGGCGACGAGGTGATCCACGGCATCATCGACGCGATGAATGCAGGAACGACCTATCCCGCTTTGCAATGGTCGGTGCCGATCCATCCGACAGTGTCGGAGCTGATCCCGACGCTGCTTGGGGATCTGAAGCCGGTTTAGCTGTACAAACCCTGAGCCGAGGACAGCTGCGTGTCTATCGAACTGCTGATCGAGCAATACGGCCTGTTGGCGATATTTCTGGGTGCGGCCTTCGAAGGCGAAACAGCCGCCTTCCTTGGCGGCGTCATTTCTCACCGCGGGCTGCTGACCTATTGGTCGGCGTCGCTGGCAGCAACGGCGGGATCTTTCGCCGGCGATCAGTTCTGGTTCTTCGCCGGCCGTTACGCGGCTCGATGGGGTCTCGTCCGCCGGCTGATGGAAAGACCGGCGCTGGCGCGCGCCACCCGGCTTCTGGAAAGATATCCCACAGGCTTCATCCTTGCGTTTCGTTTTCTGGTCGGCCTGCGGACGATCAGCCCGATCGTCATCGGGACGACGCGAATAGCGACGGGTAAATTCATCATCCTGAATGTTGCGGCCGCGCTGGTGTGGGGGCAGCTTTTCACGGCGCTCGGTTACTTGTTCGGGCACGGCATCCAACAGACATTGGGCCACCTTCCCCTTCATCGCCATCTGCTGATCGCAGTCGGAGCCGCGGCTGTCGTCGCAGGCGCGGCTCTTGTCTTTCGCAAAATGAAACTGAGAGCCCGGCCCTCATAGAAGCGCTGTAGCGCCTATTCCATCACGATTTGCAGCTTCACGTCGCTCGGCCGAGCCTCGACCGCGCGATCAAACGCCTTGATCGAATCCTCGAATTTGAAGGTCTCGGAAATCAGCGGCTTCAGATCCACGCGTCCCGAGCCGAGCAGCGCGATCGAACGCTCATATTGGTGCGCGTAGCGGAACACCGTCTCGATGCGGATTTCCTTGGTGGATGCCGTCGAGACGTCGAAGCCGATCGGGTTGACCGGCAGTCCAACGACGACGATGACGCCGCCCGGGCGCGGCAGCGCCATGATCGTTTCCCAGGCCTTCGGCGAACCCGAGCATTCGAAGACGACATCGGCGCCCCAGCCGTCGGTCAGCCGGCCGACCTCTTCGGCCAGGTTCTTCTCGCGGATATTCACCGCAATGACGCCCTGGTACTGCGCGGCGATATCGAGCTTCGGCTGGGCAAGATCGGCGACGATCGCGCGGGCGCAGCCGCCGGCAAGGGCCGCGATCGCCACCATCGTGCCGATCGGCCCGGCGCCGAGGACGACGGCAGTATCACCAGGCGTAATCTTCGCCTTGGTGGCCGCCTGCATACCGACGGCGAAGGGCTCGACCATGGCGCCTTCGGCAAAGCTGACATTGTCAGGCAGCTTGAAGGTGTAATTGGCGGGATGCACGACCTCCGGCGTCAGCACGCCGTGAATCGGCGGGGTCGCCCAGAAGGTGACGGCCGGGTCGATATTGTACATGCCGAGCCGGCTTGCCTTGGAATTCGGATCCGGAATGCCGGGCTCCATGCAGACGCGGTCGCCGACTTTCAGATGCGTGACGCCGGCCCCGACCTCGACCACCGTGCCTGCCGCCTCATGGCCGAGCACCATCGGCGCGTTGACGACGAAGGGGCCGATCTTGCCGTGGGTGTAATAATGCACGTCCGAACCGCACACGCCGACGGTGTGGATCCTGATCTTCACCTCGCCGGGGCCGGTTTCGAGCGGCAGATCGATATCGCGAAGCGCAAGCTCATGCTGGCGCTCGAGGACAAGCGCGCGGACTTTGGTCATCGTCGGTTTCCTTCCCTAGTGGCTTGCCCATGACTCCATCGGGCAGCGTCGAAGCCGACTATAAAGCCCGAAGCCTTCCCAATTCAACCAGATTGCGAAGGCTTTTGCTCAACAAATGAAAAAATGCTCACTCGGACTTGCCGAGGTTCTGTGCCGGCAACGGTCCGTCGGGAAACAGCGCCAGCCTGGTCTGACGGCGAGCAGCCTCGGAAGGGCATTTATAAGATTTTTATATAGATGGCCTGTCGTCCGTCTCGAACCTTTATGCGCTTCGGCTCCATATTGATGGCCGAGAGATCGAAAAGATCATCTCCACGCCAGAAAGCATGAAAGGCGGCCTCCCGGCGCCCTTTGTCTTGTCTGACTCCAAGAAGAACAACAGGAGTCACGATCATGATGGATATCATTCTACTCGGCACCGCGATCATATTCTTCGCGCTGTGCTTTGCCTACACCCGAGCCTGCGACAGGCTTTGACAGGAGAAGCGACGATGACCCTCGATTATGTCTTGAGCGGTGCCGTAACCGTGTTTCTCACCGTTTACCTCACCTACGCTCTCCTTCGCCCAGAACGCTTTTGAAGAGAACTGGCGCTTCTGAGGTCGCGCATGCGCGACCGAGAAGCAGCCGGGTATTGAAAGTTACCCCAAATGACCCTCAACGGATGGCTTCAGATCCTGCTTTATTGCGGGATCGTCCTCGTGCTCGTCAAACCGCTCGGCGGTTACATGACGCGTGTCTACAATGGCGAGCGCACATTCCTCTCCCCGGTCCTCGTTCCGATCGAACGGGGGCTTTACCGTATTGCAGGCACCAGCGAGCGCGAGGAGCAGCATTGGACCTCCTATGCCTTCGCGATGCTGATGTTCAACCTGCTCGGCGTGCTCGTCCTCTACGCGCTCCTGCGCCTGCAGGACATCCTGCCCTATAATCCGGCCGGCATGGCCGCCGTCCCGCCGGAGCTTTCGTTCAACACCGCCGTCAGCTTTCCCACAAACACCAACTGGCAGAATTACGGCGGCGAAAGCACCATGTCGTACCTGACCCAGATGGCCGGCTTCACGGTGCAGAACTTTCTGTCCGCCGCGACCGGCATGGCGATCGCTGTCGCCTTCATCCGTGCCTTCGCACGGGCGTCGGGCAAGGCGATCGGCAATTTCTGGGTCGATATGATCCGCGGCACGTTCTACATCCTGTTGCCGATCTGCATCGTGCTGACCATCGTCTACGTCTATCTCGGCGTGCCGCAGACGCTTGGGCCCTATGTCAATGCGACCACGCTCGAAGGCGCGCAGCAGACGATTGCCGTCGGCCCCGTAGCCTCGCAGCTTGCGATCAAGATGCTTGGCACCAACGGCGGCGGCTTCTTCAACGCCAATTCGGCCCATCCGTTCGAAAATCCCGACGCGATCTCCAATCTCATCCAGATGGTGTCGATCTTCGCGATCGGTGCGGCTTTAACCAACGTCTTCGGCCGCATGGTCGGCAACCAGCGCCAGGGCTGGGCGATCCTGGCCACGATGGGCGTGCTGTTCCTCGCAGGCGTCATCATCACCTATTGGGCGGAAGCTGCCGGCAATCCGCTGATGCATGCTTTCGGTCTGGGTGGCGGCAATATGGAAGGCAAGGAAGTCCGCTTCGGCGTCGCCCTGTCCTCGCTCTTTGCGGTCATCACCACGGCGGCCTCGTGCGGCGCGGTCAACGCCATGCATGGCAGTTTCACCGCGCTTGGCGGCCTCATCCCGCTGATTAACATGCAACTCGGCGAAATCATCGTCGGCGGTGTCGGCGCAGGTTTCTACGGCATCCTGCTGTTCATCATCGTCGCCGTCTTCGTCGCCGGCCTGATGGTCGGCCGCACGCCGGAATATCTCGGCAAGAAGATCGAGGCGAAGGAAATGAAAATGGCCGTTCTCGCCATCCTCTGCCTGCCGCTCGCCATGCTCGTCTTCACCGCGATCGCCACCGTGCTGCCTTCCGCCGTCGCCTCCGTCGGCACCGCCGGCCCGCACGGTTTCTCCGAGATTCTCTACGCCTATACGTCGGCTGCGGCCAACAACGGCTCGGCGTTCGGCGGCCTGACCGGCAATACGCCCTGGTACAACATCACTCTCGGCATCGGCATGCTCGCTGGCCGCTTCCTGGTCATCATCCCGGCGCTTGCCATCGCCGGCTCGCTGATCGCCAAGAAGACGGTCCCAGCCTCGGCGGGCACCTTCCCGACGGACGGTCCGCTCTTCGTCGGCCTTCTCGTCGGCACGATCCTGATCGTCGGCGGTCTGACTTTCTTCCCGGCACTGGCGCTCGGCCCGATCGTCGAACACCTGGTTGCGATCGCGGGGCAGACCTTCTGAGGTAATGTCATGATCCTCCGTCATAGGCTCCGCAAAGCCCTCCATCCACGTCCCGGTACGCCGGGACGTGGAAATGGCCCGATGGCCCGCGCCTCCGACATCATCCTGGTGATGATGGCAGGCCTCCTCGTCATCGCCGCCGCATTCAAGATCTTACAGGGCTGACCGGCCGCCGGTTCGCCATCCTCGTTTCAAAGCTGGAGTCTCTTATGAGCCAGGCAAAATCCGCGAGCATCATGGATTCTCGCATCCTCATTCCGGCCGTGGGCGCCGCTTTCAAGAAGCTGAACCCACGGGCGCTTGCCAGAAACCCGGTCATGTTCGTCGTGGCCACGGTCTCGGTGCTGACCACCGTCCTCTTCCTGCGCGATCTCGTAGCAGGCAACGGCAATCTCGGCTTCTCGTTCCAGATCAATCTCTGGCTCTGGTTCACCGTCCTCTTCGCCAATTTCGCCGAAGCCGTCGCCGAAGGCCGCGGCAAGGCGCAGGCGGATTCGCTGCGCAAAGCGCGCACCGAAACCCAGGCGAAGCTTTTAACCGGTACGGACCGCACCCAGTTCAAGTTGGTGCCCGGCACTAGCCTCAAGGTCGGCGATGTTGTGATCGTCGATGCAGGCGACATCATCCCGTCAGATGGCGAAGTCATCGAAGGCGTCGCCTCCGTCAACGAAGCGGCGATCACCGGCGAATCCGCCCCTGTTATCCGCGAATCCGGCGGCGACCGCTCGGCCGTCACCGGCGGGACGCAGGTGCTGTCCGACTGGATCCGCGTGCGCATCACCGCGGCTGCTGGCTCGACCTTCATCGACCGGATGATTGCGCTCGTCGAAGGCGCCGAACGCCAGAAGACGCCGAACGAGATCGCGCTTAACATCCTGCTCGCCGGCATGACGCTGATCTTCGTGCTCGCCACCGCGACGATCCCGAGCTTTGCTATCTATGCCGGCGGCTCGATCCCGATCATCGTGCTCGTCGCCCTCTTCGTCACCCTGATCCCGACAACGATCGGCGCGCTGCTGTCGGCAATCGGCATTGCCGGCATGGACCGCCTCGTTCGCTTCAACGTGCTTGCCATGTCCGGCCGCGCGGTCGAAGCCGCCGGCGACGTCGACACACTGCTGCTCGACAAGACGGGCACGATCACACTCGGCAATCGCCAGGCGACGACCTTCCGTCCGGTCCGCGGCGTTTCCGAACAGGATCTTGCCGATGCCGCCCAGCTCGCCTCGCTTGCCGACGAAACGCCGGAAGGCCGCTCCATCGTCGTGCTCGCCAAGGAGAAATACGCGATCCGCGGCCGTGACATGGCAAGCCTGAAGGCCACCTTCGTGTCGTTTACCGCCCAGACCCGCATGAGCGGCGTCGATCTCGAAGGCGCTTCGATCCGCAAGGGTGCCGTCGATGCCGTGCTGACCTATGTCAACGGCGACGCATCCCCGAAGAACGGCAGCGAGGTCGTGCGTGAACTGCAGTCGATCGCCGACGAGGTCGCCAAATCGGGCGGCACGCCGCTGGCCGTTGCTCGCGACGGCAGGCTGCTCGGCATCATCCAGCTGAAGGATATCGTCAAGGGTGGCATCCGCGAGCGCTTCACCGAGCTGCGCCGCATGGGCATCCGCACCGTGATGATCACCGGCGATAACCCGCTGACGGCAGCCGCCATCGCAGCCGAAGCCGGCGTCGACGACTTCCTCGCCCAGGCAACGCCGGAGATGAAGCTGGCGCTGATGCGCGAGGAACAGTCGAAGGGCAAGCTCGTCGCCATGTGCGGCGACGGCACCAACGATGCGCCGGCGCTTGCCCAGGCCGATGTCGGCGTCGCCATGAACACCGGCACCGTCGCCGCCCGCGAGGCCGGCAACATGGTCGATCTCGATAGCGATCCGACGAAGCTCATCGAGATCGTCGAGATCGGCAAGCAGCTCCTGATGACACGCGGCGCGCTGACGACGTTTTCGATCGCCAACGACATTGCCAAGTACTTCGCCATCATCCCGGCGATGTTCCTGACCTTCTACCCGCAGCTCGGCGTGCTCAACATCATGGGATTGTCGACGCCGCAAAGCGCCATCCTCTCGGCAATCATCTTCAATGCGCTGATCATCATCGCGTTGATCCCGCTGTCATTGAAGGGTGTCCGCTACCGTCCGATCGGCGCTGGCGCGCTGCTCAGCCGCAACCTGCTCATCTACGGCCTCGGTGGCATCATCGTCCCCTTCATCGGCATCAAGGCGATCGACATGGCTGTCGCAGCCCTCGGCCTCGCCTAAGGCCTGGAGTCATCCCGGTTCCGAGAGGATCGGAACCGGAGCTCTTCGCAAAAGAACACTCCAAGGAGTAAGACAATGTTGAAAGAACTTCGTCCGGCAATCGTCATGATCGTCGCCACCACGGCCATAACAGGCCTTCTCTATCCGCTCGCCATGACGGGTGCTGCCCAGGCCCTCTTCCCGACCCAGGCGAACGGCAGCCTGATCGAGAACAACGGCCAGGTGATCGGCTCGACGCTGATCGGCCAGGCCTTCACCAGCGACAAATATTTCCACGGCCGCCCCTCGGCCGCCGGCGACGGCTACAATGCGACTGCCTCCAGCGGCTCAAACCTCGGCCCGACCAGCCAGAAGCTGATCGACCGCGTCAAGGGTGACTACGAGGCAGCCAAGGCGGCGAACCCGACGGCTGACGTGCCCGCAGACCTCGTCACCGCATCGGGCAGCGGCCTCGATCCGCATATCTCCCCGGAGGCCGCTTACTTCCAGGTGGCGCGCGTCGCCAAGGCGCGAAGCCTGGACGAGGCCAAGGTCAAGGCGCTGGTCGACGGTGCCGTTCAAGGCCGCGAACTCGGCATTCTCGGCGAATCCACAGTCAATGTTCTGGCGTTGAATCAGAGCCTTGATGCTTCTATGACTCAGTGACCCTGGCAGGCTGGGGACGAGTTTGGCGAAAAGGCCAACCCCGCTCTCCGTCATCCTCGGGCTTGACCCGAGGATCCATGCCCGTGGCTGCTGACGGATGCGGCTTGGATGCTCGGGTCAAGCCCGAGCATGACGGAGGGCGGGGCTGACGGAAGGAGCCACTCACGGAGCAGACGCCCGTGTCAGGAATGCCATGCGTCAGCTAAATCAAACAATGCCGGCCCCTCGGCCGAACTGACTTGATGAGGGACCGGGAAGACTAGCGCCCGTCCTCGGGAGCCATCTACAGAAAGACCGAACTACATGCCAGACGACAATCGCGACCAGGCCGGCAGGCCCTCGCCCGATGCGCTTCTCGAAAAAGCCCGGGCGGAGTCGCGGGGCCGTCTGAAGATCTTTCTGGGTGCCGCCCCCGGCGTCGGTAAGACCTACGAGATGCTCGTCTCCGGCCGTGCGAAGATCGCCGACGGTCTCGACGTCGTCATCGGCGTCGTCGAGACCCACGGCCGCAAGGAGACCGAGGCGCTCGTCGCCGGCTTCGAGATCATCCCCCGCGTCGAAATCAGCTACAAGGGCCGGCCGCTCGAGGAAATGGACCTCGACGGCATCCTCGCCCGCAGGCCGGATCTCGTGCTGGTCGACGAACTCGCCCACACCAATGCAGAGGGCAGCCGCCATCCGAAGCGCTATCTCGACGTCAAAGAATTGCTCGATCGCGGCATCGACGTCTATACGACGCTGAACATCCAGCACGTCGAAAGCCTGAACGACGTCGTTTCACAGATTACCCGCATCCGTGTGCGCGAGACGGTGCCGGACTCAATCATTGACCTTGCCGACGACGTCGAGATCATCGATCTGACGCCGGATGATCTCATCAAGCGGCTGCATGACGGCAAGGTCTATATGGCGCGCACGGCCGAGCGGGCGCTCACCAACTACTTCACCCCTGGCAACCTGACGGCGCTGAGGGAACTCGCACTGCGCAAAACTGCCCAGCGCGTCGACGATCAGTTGCTCACCCACATGCAGGCCCATGCCATATCAGGCCCCTGGGCGGCGAGCGAGCGCGTTCTTGTCTCGGTCGACCACCATCCGCGCTCAGCGTCACTGGTGCGCTACGCCGCCCGCATGGCCTCGCGCCTGCGCGCGCCTTGGGCCGCCGTCTATATCGAGACCAACCGCTCGATCAATCTGAGCGAGGCCGAGCGTGACACGGTCGCATCGACGCTGCGCCTTGCCGAGCAGCTCGGCGGCGAGGCGATCACCCTTCCCGGCCGCGAGGTCGCCGAAGAGCTCGTCGGTCACGCCACCGCCAACAACGTCACCCACATCGTCATCGGCGCCCCGAAGAAGCCGACATGGCGAGACTGGTGGAGCCGCTCGATCACCGACGAGCTGATCCGCAGGGCCGGAGAGATCAGCGTCCACGTCATTTCAGGCAACGAGAAGGACGGCACCACCACGCGCGGCGTCAAGGCCGCCGTCACCGCGCCGCCACTGGATTTCAGGGCCTACCTGCTGGCGACCGGCTATGTCGCTATCGCGCTCGGCGTCAGCGTCGTGCTCGACCAGGTGCTCGACGTGCGCAACCTCGCCCTCGTCTTCCTGATGGCGGTGCTGACCTCGGCCGTCCTCCACGGCCTGCGGCCGGCCCTTTACAGCTGCATCCTCAGCGCGCTGTCCTTCAACTTCTTCTTCCTGCCGCCCCGCTACACGTTGACGATCAGCGATCCGGAAAGCGTGCTTGCGCTCTTCTTCTTCCTGGGCGTCGCCATCATCGCCAGCAACCTGACCGCAACCGTGCAGCGCCAGGCCGCCGCCGCCCGCCAGCGGGCGCGCACGACCGAAGACCTTTATCTCTTCTCGAAAAAGCTCGCCGGCACCGGCACGCTCGACGACGTTCTCTGGGCAACCGCCTTCCAGCTTGCCTCGATGCTGAAGGTCCGCGTCGTGCTGCTGCTGCCGGAAGAGGGCAGCATCGCCGTCAAGGCCGGTTATCCGCCTGATGATACGCTCGACGATGCCGATATCGCCGCCGCCCGCTGGGCCTGGGAGCACAATCACGCCGCCGGCCGCGGCGCCGATACCCTGCCCGGCGCCAAACGCCTCTATGTGCCGCTGAGAACCGGGCGCACCGCCGTCGGTGTCATCGGCCTCGACAGTGACCGCCGCGACGGACCGCTGCTGACGCCTGAGCAACAGCGCCTGCTCGATGCGCTGGCCGACCAGGCGGCCCTTGCCATCGAACGCGTCCAGCTCGTCGCCGATGTCGACCGAGCAAGACTTGGGGCCGAAGCAGACCGGTTGCGCTCGGCCCTACTGACTTCGATCTCGCACGACCTGAAGACACCGCTTGCCGCCATCCTCGGCGCCGCCGGCACGCTGCGCGATTATTTCGCCTCGATGCCGGAGGCGGACCGCAGCGACCTCCTGTCGACCGTCGTCGACGAATCCGAACGCCTCAACCGCTTCATCGCCAACCTGCTCGACATGACCAAGATCGAATCCGGCGCGATGGAGCCGAACTATGCGCTGCATTATGCCGGCGATATTGTCGGCAGCGCACTTCGCCGTGCCGCAAAGATCCTCGACGCCCACAAGACCGAGATGAGCATTCCCGCCGACCTGCCGATGGTGCGCGTCGATCCTGTCCTGTTCGAGCAAGTGATCTTCAATCTGCTCGACAATGCCGCGAAATACGCGCCCGAGGGATCGGTGATCCATATCGAGGGCTGGGCCGATGCCGACAACGTCGTCGTGCAGATTTCGGACGAAGGCCCAGGCATTCCGCCGACTGATCTTAACCGCGTCTTCGATACCTTCTACCGCGTGCGCAAGGGCGATCAGGTGCGCGCCGGCACCGGTCTTGGCCTTTCCATCTGCCGCGGCTTCATCGAGGCGATGGGCGGCACGATCACCGCCGGCAACCGGATGGGCCGTCCGGGCGCAGTCTTCACCATCCGCCTGCCGAAACCCAACGACATTCCGAAACTGGATGAACTCAGATGACCGGTTCAGCCGTCAAAATCCTCGTCGTCGACGACGAGCCTCCGATCCGCAAGCTGCTCCGCGTCGGCCTGACCGCTCAGGGCTACGAGGTGCGCGAGGCGCCAAACGCCAGCACCGCCCGGCAGTCGGTCGCCGACGATATGCCCGATCTCATCGTGCTAGACCTCGGCCTGCCCGACACATCAGGCCACGACCTGCTGCAGGCGTGGCGCGATGAAGGGCTTTCCATGCCGGTCGTCATTCTGTCCAGCCGCACCGACGAGGCCGGTATCGTCAAGGCGCTGGAAAGCGGCGCCGACGATTACGTCACCAAGCCCTTCGGCATCAACGAGCTCGGCGCTCGCATCCGCGTGGCGCTGCGCCACCGCCTGCAGCAGCAGGGCGAAAAGGCGATCTTCCAGACCGGTGGGCTGTCGATCGATCTCGTCAAGCGCATCGTCAAGGTCGACGGCACGGAAATAAAGCTGTCGCCGAAGGAATACGACATCCTGCGCGTGCTCGCCCAGCATGCCGGCAAGGTGCTGACACACCAGTTTCTTCTCAAGCAGGTATGGGGGCCGGCGGCGGATGTGCAGTATCTGCGCGTCTATATCAGGCAGCTGCGGCAAAAGGTCGAGCAGCTTCCAGACCAGCCGCACTATATCACCACCGAGACCGGCGTCGGCTACCGGCTCAGGGAACCGGATTGACCTCCCTTCCCTCCCGCTGCCCGAACAGTATCGAGCCCGAACAGCATCGAGAATGACATGAACCTTCCCAACATCATCCGGCCGGAACACACCTTCATCGGCGTGTCGGCGCCGACCAAATGGCGCGCGTTGCAGACCATCGCCGACAAGGCCGCAAAAGCTTTCTCCGTCGATGGCCAGACCATCCTGAAGGCGCTCGAAGCGCGTGAGAAGCTCGGCTCCACCGGCATCGGCAACGGCATTGCCATCCCGCATGCGGCAATCGACGGCATGACCAGCCCGCGCGGCCTTCTCATCCGCTTTGCCCAACCGCTGGATTTCGAGGCGATCGACGATATCCCGACCGACATCGCCTTCGTGCTGCTCTTCGGGGAAAACAATCGCGGCGAATATCTGAACGTGCTTTCCGCCATCGCCAGGCGGCTGCAATCGGACGGCGTGATTGTCGCCATGCGCAAGGCAAGGACGGTCGACGAATTCTATTCCGATTTCATCGCCGATTCACGGGTGTGACGTCCAAATTCAATAGCGAGAGCATGATGTCGCCCGAAAATCGCTCACACTTTTCGGCATCATAAAAAAGGCGCGGCCCGAAGGTCGCGCCCGCTCGTCTGCAATCAGACTATCTTAGAAATCGCGCTGGAAGCGCAGGAAGCCGAACACTTCGTCGTCGCCTTCGTCCTCATCGTGATATTGCACGCTGAGCTTCGAACGCAGGTCTTCGACGATCTGGTAGTCGATGGTGACACCGGTCGTGTAGGCGCTGCCGCCGGTGAAGCCGTTGCCGTCAGCCTCGAGAGCGATGTTCTCGAAGTACTGGAAGCCCGGGGTGACCGACCACTTGTCGTTGATCTTCAAGGCATACTCTGCTGCGATCGTCCATTCGGACTCTTCGTAGTAGTAGTTGGCGCCGCTTGCCCATACGCCGGCAATGCCGAGCGTGCCGGGGCCGATGTCGGCATAGACGATACCGCGGACAGCGACTTCGCTGGTGTCGGTGTCATAACCGGCAAGCAGGTAAGCGCTGATGGCGCCGGCCTTGTAGGAGACCTGGCCTGCGACACCGAAGTTGTTCGGGCCTTCGCCCGGCTTGGTGGCGTAGTCTTCTTCCAGTTCGTCGACCGAGATGCCGGCCGCGAAAGCGCCATTCTCGTACTGATAGCGGATCGAGTTATGGGTCGTCTCGTTGCTGGCGAGCGTATCGGTCTCGCCGCTCATGTCGTCATCCCACCAGCTGTACAGCTTACCGGCGCGGAAACCGGCAATGTCGAGATAGCCCTCATCCAGCAAAGCTTCCTGATCGGAGGCATTGTCGGCATTGTAACGCAGCGTGATGACGCCGGTGAGCGTACCGTACTCGGTGTCGTTCTTGGTCTGGAAGGTGACCTGACCACGAGTCCAGAAGTTTACGTCGGAATCGCCGGAGATCTGCTCACCGAAGCGCACTTCGGTTCGGATGTAACCGCCGATCGAAAGGCATGTTTCCGTCCCCGGAATATAAAAATAGCCGGTACCGTAGGCGTCGCAAACGCGAACATATTCCACGGGCTCGGGTTCCGCCGCCACGATGGCGTCGGCTGCGCGGGCTCCGGAAGCCGCGGCAAGGGCGGCGACGGAGGCAAAAAGGATAGTTCTGATATTCATTTTGAATGGCCCTTAACAGGTTTGGAATGCGAGGCGCACTTCAAGGGTTGCCCCCGCGTAGCAGTCGGCGAATACGACCGCACGGGAGCCATATAGGAATCCGCAAGTGCCATCGCGGCAAAATCTTGGCAAAAATCTGCATCACCATGTCGTTTTCGTGGAGGAACTGTGGCCAAAAAAACACGGCCCTGCGGCGGGGAGCGCCCGGCGACCAATTGGCCGCGGCCAACTTCGGCACGTCCATTTCCAAATTGCCCCTTAAATGGAATGGCATTCTAACAGCCATGCCGGAACCGGAAGAACCTTCGTTTCATTATACGACCGAGTTGATAGAGTTAAGCCAGAAAACAGGAGGGTTCCCCATGCAGACACAACGGCTCACCCGGCTCCTCGCGGCGGCGGTCATGGCAGGCAGCTTCGCGATCGGAAGCATTGCTCCGGCATTCGCGGATCAGACGCTTCTTAACGTTTCATACGATCCGACCCGTGAATTGTATAAGGATTTCAATGCCGCCTTTGCCGCCAAGTGGCAAAAGGACAACGGTGAAACCGTGACGATCCAGGCTTCGCATGGCGGTTCCGGCGCCCAGGCCCGATCCGTCATCGACGGTCTCGACGCCGATGTCGTGACACTTGCCCTCGAAGGCGATATCGACGCCATCGCCAAGGCGACCGGCAAGATCCCGGCCGACTGGAAGACCAAATTCCCCAACAATTCGACGCCCTATACGTCGACGATCGTCTTCCTCGTCCGCAAGGGCAACCCGAAAGGCATCAAGGATTGGGGCGACCTGGTCAAGGACGACGTGCAAGTCATCACGCCGAACCCGAAGACCTCGGGCGGCGCCCGCTGGAACTTCCTGGCCGCCTGGGCATGGGCCAAGCAGGCGAACGGCGGCGACGAACCCAAGGCGCAGGAATACGTTGCGAAACTGCTGCAGCATGTTCCGGTTCTCGACACCGGCGCTCGCGGCGCCACGACCACTTTCGTCCAGCGCGGCCTCGGCGATGTGCTGCTCGCCTGGGAAAACGAAGCCTATCTTTCGCTCGAAGAGCTCGGTCCCGACCAGTTCGAGATCGTGACCCCGGCTTTCTCCATCCGCGCCGACCCGCCAGTCGCCATCGTCGACGGCAATGTCGACAAGAAGGGTACGCGCAAGGTCGCCGAAGCCTATCTCAACTACCTCTATTCGGACGAAGGCCAGAAGATCGCCGCCAAGCACTATTATCGGCCGATCAAGCCGGAAGCCGCCGATCCGGCTGACATCGCCCGCTTCCCGAAGCTGACGCTGGCGACCATCGACGACTTCGGCGGCTGGAAGAGCGCACAGCCTAAATTCTTCGGCGACGGCGGCGTATTTGACCAAATCTACAAGCCGGCCCAATAATAGACTTCATGAAAGCACATAGCCCCACGCGGTGGCGGTTCAAGCGGCCGAGCGTCATTCCGGGTTTCGGAATGGCGCTCGGCCTTACCTTGACCTGGCTCACCCTTCTGATCCTCATCCCGCTCTCGGGCCTTGCCGTCCGGTCGAGCGCGCTCGGCTGGGAGAAATTCTGGTCGATCGCGCTCGATCCGCGCACGCTGAACGCGCTGCGCATCAGCTTCGGCAGCGCCTTCATCGCCGCGATCGTCAATGCCGTCTTCGGTATCATTCTCGCCTGGGTCCTGGTGCGTTACCGCTTCCCCGGCAAGCGCATCATCGATGCCATGGTCGACCTGCCCTTCGCGCTGCCGACCGCCGTTGCCGGCATCGCACTGACGACGCTCTATGCGCCGAACGGCTGGATCGGCCAGTTCCTGACGCCGCTCGGCATCAAGATCGCCTTCACCCCCGCCGGCATCGTCGTGGCGCTGATCTTCGTCGGCCTGCCCTTCGTGGTGCGCACCGTGCAGCCGGTCATGGAGGAAATCGACAAGGAAGTGGAGGAAGCTGCGGCAACGCTTGGTGCCAACCGCTTCCAGACGATTTTCCGCGTGCTGCTGCCGGGGCTGGCGCCCGCCGTGCTCACCGGCTTTGCGCTCGCCTTTGCCCGCGGCGTCGGCGAATACGGCTCGGTCATCTTCATCGCCGGTAACCTGCCGTTCAAATCGGAGATCGCGCCGCTGCTGATCATCATCAAACTCGAAGAGTATAATTATGCGGCAGCGACCGGCATTGCGGCGATCATGCTGATCATCTCGTTCGCCATGCTGCTCGTCATCAATCTCATTCAGAGCTGGAGCAGGCGGAGGTACGGCTATGGCGCTTGATGCGACCGCTCAACCAACGAAGCTGCGTTCGGTGACCACCGAAAACAGGATCGCGCGCTTCAGCCTGATCATCCTCTCGCTCGTCTTCCTGCTGCTGATCCTGCTTCTGCCGCTCGCAGCCGTCTTCGTCGAGGCCTTCCGCAAGGGCGCCGGCCCCTTCTTTCAAGCGCTCGCAGACGCCGAGACTTTCTCGGCGATCCGGCTGACGCTGATCGTTGCCGGCGTCAGCGTGCCTCTCAACCTCGTCTTCGGGGTCGCCGCCGCCTGGGCGGTCGCCAAGTTCGAGTTCAAGGGCAAGGCTTTCCTGACGACGCTGATCGACCTGCCGTTCTCGGTCTCGCCCGTCATATCGGGCCTGGTCTTCGTTCTGCTGTTCGGCGCCAATACCTGGCTCGGCCAGTGGTTCAGCGCTCACGACATCAAGATCCTGTTCGCCGTGCCGGGGTTGATCCTCGCCACCATGTTCGTCACCTTCCCCTTCGTCGCCCGCGAACTGATCCCGCTGATGCAGGAACAGGGAACGGCCGACGAGGAGGCAGCCCTTTCGCTGGGCGCCAGCGGCTGGCAGACCTTCTGGCACGTGACGCTGCCAAATATCAAATGGGGCCTGCTCTACGGCGTGCTTCTCTGCAACGCCCGCGCCATGGGCGAATTCGGCGCCGTCTCGGTGGTATCAGGCCACATCCGCGGCCAGACGAACACCATGCCGCTGCAGGTGGAAATTCTCTATAACGAGTATAATTTCACCGGCGCTTTTGCGGTCGCCACGCTTTTGGCCTTGCTCGCGCTCGTAACTCTTGTTTTGAAGACGCTGCTGGAAATGCGCTATAGCGCCGAAATCGCCGCCAGCCGACGGCACTGAAGGATTTGGAATGGAAGTACGCGTTCAAAACATTCGCAAGGAATTCGATCGTTTTCCGGCGCTGCACGATGTCTCGCTCGACATCCGCTCCGGCGAGCTGATCGCACTGCTGGGCCCCTCGGGCTCCGGCAAGACGACGTTGCTGCGGCTGATTGCCGGCCTTGAAAGCCCGACGGAGGGGCTGATCTTCTTCGGCGACGAGGATGCCTCGAAGAAATCAGTGCAGCAGCGCAATATCGGCTTCGTCTTCCAGCACTATGCTCTCTTCCGCTACATGACGGTGCTCGAAAACGTCTCCTTCGGCCTGAAGGTCAGAAACAGCGCGCGGCGGCCGCCGAAGGCCGATATCCGCAGGCGGGCGCTGGAACTGCTCGACCTCGTCCAGCTTTCCGGTCTCGAAAAGCGTTACCCGGCCCAGCTTTCCGGCGGCCAGCGCCAGCGTGTGGCGCTCGCCCGCGCCATGGCGGTCGAGCCGAACGTGCTGCTGCTCGACGAACCCTTCGGCGCGCTCGACGCCCAGGTGCGCAAGGACCTGCGCAAATGGCTGCGCGATATCCACGACCGCACCGGACACACCACCGTCTTCGTCACCCACGACCAGGATGAGGCGCTGGAGCTTGCCGACCGCG
The DNA here is from genome assembly GCF_000769405.2 of Rhizobium brockwellii. Classification (NCBI taxonomy): domain Bacteria; kingdom Pseudomonadati; phylum Pseudomonadota; class Alphaproteobacteria; order Hyphomicrobiales; family Rhizobiaceae; genus Rhizobium; species Rhizobium brockwellii. The sequence goes on along the minus strand of NZ_CP053441.1, from coordinate 205,736 downwards.
TTGTCGTCATGAGCCAGGGCGCGATCGAACAGGTCGGCACGCCGGACCAGGTCTACGACAATCCGAATTCTCCCTTCGTCTTCGGCTTCATCGGCCAGTCGAACTGCCTGCAGGTCGAGATATCAGACGGCGACATTCGCTTCGAAGGCCGCTCGCTCGGCCTCAATGCCGAAGGCGAGCCGGATGGCACGGCGCAGCTCTATTTCCGCCCGCATGACGTCAGGCTCTGCGAATCGGCCGAAAACTGTATCGCAGGCCAGCCGGTCTCCAGCCGCCGCGTGGCAGGCACCCGCCATATCGAATTGGATATCGGCAACGATCGCCCGCATATCGAGATCGAATTGCCGCCGAGCGAGGCCGACAGGCTCGACCGCAACCGGGTGTCTTTCAAGCCGACCCGCTGGAAGCTGTTTCGCAGCTGATGGAGATCGGGACGCTGCAACACCTTGAATTCCTGCATAATTTTATCCCTAAACCGATTCCGATTTAGGGAATTATGCAGGAGGCCATCGCCGGAATCGTATATCGCGAGCATTCATCGGTCTTTTTGTGATCTACGGTTGTTTGTATTTCGGTCACATGACGAGTAAAAACGTTTTCGCTAATCATAAAGGGCTGGACTAAATCCCAATAGGAGGCACCTGACGTTGAGGGCGGAGATTTCCTTTGGAAAATCCCTGATCGGGATTTTGTTCGTAGGACTGGCAGCTGCTAGCTGCACGACGACATCGAAACCGGCGGCAACGGCGGGGAACACCAAGACGAAGCAGGGCCAAGCGGCGAAAGTCACGTTCAATTATACGGCCAAAGACCGCGAGTGCCTGCAGCGCGCGATGTATTTCGAATCGCTGCATTCGGACGAGGACGGCTACATGGCTGTCGGGACCGTCGTAATGAACAGGCTCACCTCCGGCGCCTATCCCACATCGATCTGCGGCGTGGTGGCCCAGAAAAAGCAGTTCGCGCCCGGCGTGATGACGCGTGAAGTCAAGCCGCAGGCAGAAACCGAGCTTGCCAGCGCGGCCGATGCAATCCTTGTTAAAGGCGCACGCCATCCTGCGGTGAAGGACGCGATGTTCTTCCACACCGATGGGCTAAAATTCCCCTACGACAATATGCACTATGTGACGGTTGCCGGCGGCAACGCCTTCTACGAAAAGCGCGACTCCAACGGCATGCTTGAAACGCCGCCGCCGCTGCCCTCCTACGAGGTGGCGATGAACTATGTGCCCGGCGAAAGCATGCTGCCGCCGCAATTCGAGGCCCTGATTCCCTCGGCGGTTCCCGTTCCTCTCCCGGCTCCGGACCCCATGGCGACGGCGAGCACGGGGCAGATGCGGATCACGGCGCCGGTGACCGCGCCGGAGACATCACCGGTAACATCGGTCGAGCCCGAGCCGGGAATGCCCATTGCGATCCCTATTCCACGCCCCGCCTATGACAGCGTGATGCTGCGTGAAAGCCTTCCGGCGAACGGCGGTTAAACCGCCCTTCTGGTTTAAGAGTTAGGTCGAAGCGCGTTTTGTTGCCGCGCAATTCCGGACGCAAAACTGCGGCGCACTTTTGCTGGACTTGGCTTAGGCGCGCTCTTCCCAGACCCTCGCCAGTTCCACGATCGTTTTGACCGCCTTTTCCATATCCTGACGGCTCACCCATTCGAGCGGCGAGTGGAAAGCATGACCGCCGGCGAAGATGTTCGGGCACGGCAGCCCCATGAAGGAAAGGCGCGAGCCGTCGGTGCCGCCGCGGATGCTACCGCGCAGCGGCGTCATGCCGGCCCGGCGCACCGCCTCGATCGCGTTCTCGACGATCTCCGGGTGACGATCGAGCACCACCTTCATGTTGCGATACTGCTCCTTGACCTGGAAATGATAGGTCGAGCCGGGATAGGCTGATATGACGTCCTTGACGATGGCTTCGAGCATCGTTTCCTTTTCCGTCAACCCCGTGTCGGTGAAGTCACGGATGATGAAGCTCAGCGCAGCCTTCTCCATCGAGCCGGTGACGCCGATCGGATGGATGAAGCCCTGCTGGCCTTCCGTGGTCTCGGGGGCAATATCCCTCGGCAGCCGGTCGATGATGGCGCCGGCGATCTTGATGGCGTTTTCCATGCGGTCCTTGGCGAAACCGGGATGGATCGCCACACCTGAAATGCTGATTTCGACGCCGTCGGCCGAGAAGGTCTCATCCTCGATATGGCCGGCCGTCTCGCCGTCCATCGTATAGGCGAAGTCGGCACCGAGTTTCTTCAGGTCGACCTTGTTGACGCCGCGCCCGACTTCTTCGTCGGGGGTGAACAGGATCTTGATCGTCCCGTGCCTGATATCAGGATTGTCGACGAGGATCTGAGCCGCGGTCATGATCTCAGCCAGTCCGGCCTTGTCGTCGGCGCCGAGCAATGTCGTTCCATCGGTCGTGACGATGTCGTTGCCGATCTGGTTCTTCAGCTCGGGATGATCGCTGACGCGGATCACCCGACCCGTGTCGCCGGCAAGCTTGATATCCCCGCCGGCATAATTCCTGACGATCTGCGGCTTGACATCAGTGCCGTTGAAATCGGGCGCCGTATCCATGTGCGAGCAGAAACAGATGACCGGCACCGTCTTGTCGCTATTGGCCGGAATGGTCGCGTAGACATAGCCGTGTTCATCGAGATGCGCGTCGGCAAGACCGATCTTCAGCAGTTCATCGACCAAAACCCGGCCCAGATCCTTCTGCTTGCCGGTGGTCGGCTGCGTCGACGAGGCAGGGTCGGATTGCGTGTCGATAACGACATAACGGAGAAAGCGGTCGAGAACAGTGTCGGTCATGGCATCCAATCCAGCAAGATCACACGAACGATATAGCCCTCCCGGACGATGCGGCAAAAGGTTTTTCCGCTCGCAGCACGTGAGGGTTTCGCCATTCAATCCGTCTTTCAGCCATCACGCGGCGGCGAGCAAGCTACCTCAACCACTCAGTCGACGCGTTTTCCTTCACCGTCGAACACATGCAGATACTGGGCCGGGAAGGCCACATTGACTTTCGGACCCGCCTTCAGCGCGTCGCGGTTCAGCGTGAAGATCTTGAACGGCAGGCCATGCAGGGCAAGGTGCAGGATGATGCCGAAGCCTGTCGGTTCGACGAGTTCCACATCCGCGGAAAGCCCCGCCCCGCCGTCGCTCATCACAACATGCTCCGGCCGGATGCCGAGCGTCACCTTTGCGCCGTCTGAAAGCGGCAGAGGCTTTGCAAGCGGCACGATCGTGCCGTCCTTCAGCTTCACGCCGCCTGCATCATAGCTGGCCTCGAGGAAATTCATCCCCGGCGATCCGATGAAGCCGGCAACGAAGAGATTGGCGGGGCGGTCGTAGAGCTCCAGGGGACTGCCGACCTGCTGGACCACCCCGCCATGCATGGCGACGATCCGGTCCGCCAGCGTCATTGCCTCGATCTGGTCGTGGGTCACGTAGATCGAGGTCGCCTTCAGGTCGCCATGCAGTTTCTTGATTTCGGCGCGCATCTGCTCGCGCAGTCGCGCATCGAGGTTGGACAGCGGTTCGTCGAACAGGAAGGCCTTCGGCTGGCGCACGATGGCGCGGCCCATGGCGACGCGCTGTCGCTGGCCGCCGGAAAGCGCCTTCGGCCTGCGTTCGAGCAGCGGATCGAGGCCGAGCTTGGCGGCGGCCGCAGCCACCGCGCTTGCAATCTTCTCCTTCGCCACCTTCCGCAGCCTGAGGCTGTAGCTCATATTGCCGGCGACGTTCATATGCGGGTAAAGTGCATAGGACTGGAACACCATGGCGATGTCGCGATCCTTGGGATGCAGCTCGTTTACCCTATTGCCGGCGATGCGGATCTCGCCTGCTGTGACCTCCTCCAGCCCGGCGATCATGCGCAGCAGCGTGGACTTGCCGCAGCCGGACGGGCCGACGAGCACGACGAATTCGCCGTCCCGGATTTCGAGGTCGACGCCGTGCAGCACCTGCACATGGCCATAGGCTTTGCGGATATTCCGGATATCGATCGATGCCATTTGTTTAACCCTTGACCGCGCCGGCCGTCAGGCCCTGGACGAGATAGCGCTGGATGAGCAGGAAGAAGAGGCCGGCCGGAATGAGCGCCATGACGCCCGCCGCCATCATCTGCCCGAAGTCCACCGAGAATTTCGAAACGAAGGTGAGAAGGCCGACCGGGAAGGTCGCCGCGTCATTGCCGTTGATCAGCATCAGCGCGAAGAGCAGCTCGCTCCAGGCGGCAGTGAAAACGAAGCCGAGTGTGGCGGCGATACCCGGCAGCGTCAGCGGCAGGATGATCTGGCGAAACGCCGTGAACTGCGTCGCCCCGTCGATCTTCGCCGCCTCTTCGAGATCCCTCGGAATGCCGTCGAAGAAGGACTGCATCAGGAAGGTGGCGAAAGGCACGTTGAAGGCGGTGTAAACGATGACGAGCCCGGTCAGGCTGTTGGTCAGATGCAGAGGAGACAGGATCTTGAAGATCGGCGCCACCAGCATGACGAGTGGGAACATCTGGGTCAGCAGCATCAGGGCGACGATCCAGTATTTTGCCCGGAAATTGAAGCGCGACAGCGCATATCCCGATAACGAGGCGCAGATCGTCACGGTGACGGCCGTCGAGGCCGAGACGATCAGGCTGTTCTTGAAGAAGGTCGGAAAGGCGCTGTGCCGCAGCACGAAGGCATAGTGATCCCATGTCGTGCGCGACGGCCACATGCGCACGCCCTCGCTATAGAGCAGGTCGTTCGGCGTCACCGAGACCTTGAGCAGCCAGAACAGCGGAAAGAGCGCGAAGGCGATGTAGCAGAGGATCGCCAGACGGTGTGCGATGGTGGGAATGACGGATCGTCTCATGATCTCAATCCTTGTTCAGCAGCGTCTGCCGGAGCAGGATGATCAGCATCGAATAGGCAAGCAGCAGCACGAGCAGCACCAGCGCGATCGCCGAGGCATAACCGAAATCGAGCCGCCTGAAGGCTGTCGTGAAGATGTAGCTGGCGACGATCTGCGTTCGGTCTGCCGGCCCGCCATTAGTCATGACGACGATGAGATCGGCGAAATTGGAAATCCACACGGTGCGCAGCAGCACGGTGATGGCGATCGTTGGCGCCAGAAACGGCAGGGTGATCGAGCGGAAACGCTGGAACCAGCCGGCGCCGTCGATCGACGCCGCCTCATAGAGATCGCGCGGGATCGCCTGCAAGGCGGCGAGCAGGGTAATGGCGAAGAAGGGAATTCCCCACCAGACATTGGCGACGATCGGCCCCCACATCGCATAATTGGGGTCGGAAAGGATATTGCCCGGCTCATGCATCAGCCCTAGGGCGAAGAGCCAGTGCGGGATCGGCCCGATGACGGGATTGAACAGCCAGGCCCAGTTGAGGCCAGCAAGAAAGGACGGCACGGCCCAGGGCAGGAAGACCAGCGCCTGCGCGATTGCCCGGCCCTTAAACGGCTTGTCGAGCAACAGCGCCAGGATGAGCCCGAAAACGAACTGCAGGACGACGGAGGCGCCGGTCCACCAGAGCGTATTCCGCAACGCGCCATAGAAGGCGGCATCGCCTGAAAGCTCGCGGAAATGATCGAGCCCGATGAAGCCGCCGGAAAACGGATTGAGCAGCTGGATATCGCGGAAGGCGTAGGAAATCCCGACCGTCAGCGGCACCAGCATGACCGCGATGATCAGGATCAGCGACGGCGCGCTGTAGAGATAGGGCTCCGAAGCATCGGCAACGCGACGCAGCCATGGCCTGCGGTCGCGACGCATGTCGAGCGTATCGGCGGAAATAGTCATCAGCCAAGAGTTCCCGTTCGCGGCGTTCATGCGCCGTCTGTGTCATCAAAGTAGCGACGGCGGCCCCGTCGAAAGGCCGCCGCCGTCAGTCCGTTGCTTACTTCTTGGCGAGGAACTTCTGCTGCGCCTTGGTGAGGTATTCCGCCCACTGGTCGGCCAGATCCTTTGCGGAGATATCGCCGAGCAATGCCTGCTGCGAGGTCTTGATCGCCAGCGAATCCTTGAAGAAGGCGAATTCCTCGAGATAGGTCGGCATGACTGTTGGTACCGTGTTCGGGTCCGCCAGTTCCTCGAACCAGCCCTTGAACTGGTCACCGGCATAGAAGGGATCCTTCTCGGCCGCCGTATAGGCCGGCAGGGCGCCGATGCGCTTGTTCCACTCGATATTGCCTTCCGGCCCTTCGAGGGTGGCGATCAGCTTCCAGGAGAGATCCTTGTTGCTGCTGGTCGTGAACATCGACCATCCGCCATAGCCGATCGTCGGGAAGGACTTGCCGTCGGGACCCTTCGGCAGCGGCATGACGCCGAAATCTTCCTTCTTCATGCGTTCGGCGATGGCGATCAGCGCATCCGGATCCTGGTCGAGGAATGCGCAGGTGCCGGAATAGAAGCCGGCGACGACTTCGTTGAAGCCCCAGTTGACGCTGTCCTTCGGCGCATAGCCCTTCTTGTAGAGATCGACCATCCATTCGATGCCCTTGGCCCAGCCAGGGCTGTTCATCGTCGAGGTGCCGTCGTCGTTGAAATACTTGTTCGAGCCGGCCATCGAGGCGGCGAAGATCATCCAGCCATTGAGGCCGCCCGCTCCGCCGCGCATGCAGTAGCCGTATTTGCCGGACAGTTTGGAAACCTTCTCCGAAGCGGCGGTGAATTCTTCCATCGTCTTCGGTGGCGCGGCGACGCCGGCTTCGGCAAGCAGCTTCTTGTTGTAGAACATCGCCCTCAGATAGAATCCGTAGGGCAGCATATAGGCGGTGTTCTTGACGTCGCGGCCGAGTTCGAGCGCGCGCGGCGTCAGCTCCTTGGTATGCTCCCACTTTTCGAGGTAGGGCTCCAGGCTCTCGAGCATGCCGTTATTGGCATAGAGCGACAGCCAGGTATCGGGCATCTCCATCACATCGGGCACGTCGCCGGCCGACACCATGGTCGCGAACTTCTGAAACGCTTCGTTCCAGGGCAGCGAGATGATGTCGACCTTGGTGCCGGGATTGGCGGCTTCGAATTTGCCGACGATCGATTTCAGCGTTTCGGTGCGCTCCGGGCTGGTGATGACTTCGACAAGCTTCAGCGTCGTATCGGCAAAGGCCGTGCCCGCCATCATCGAAGCAAAGAGCGTCGAGATTATTAGTTTTTTCATGGCTCAGTTCCCCCTTGTTAGGTTTCTCTCGGGTTTCAGGATTGTGAGGCGGCGGCGAGCGCCTCCTCGATGTCTCTCCACAACGCCTCGGTTCCTTCCAGGCCGACATGGAGACGTACGGATCGCGCATGGATGCCGAAGGCATGTGCGGAATTCGGCTGTGCCTTCTGCTGAAGCACCACCTCGCCCGGTACGATCAGGCTTTCATGTCCACCCCAACTTACGCCCAGTTTGAAGAGCTTGAGGTGATCGGCGAAGGCGCGGATATCGACGCCTTCGCGGAATATGAAGGAAAACAGGCCCGAGGTGCCGATGAGGCCAGTGGGCAAACGGTTGGCGAGCCCTGGATGGCAGACTGTCTCCACCACGTCGAGCTTCTGCAGGCGCCTGGCGATTTCGAGAGCGGATGCCTCGTGGGCCCTCATGCGCAGCGGCAGCGTCCGCAACCCGCGGATCAGCAGCCAGGCGTCGAACGGCGAAAGCTTGCCGCCGAGATAGGGATAGGCCTCGGCCTTGACGCGCGCAATCATCGCCTTCGAACCGGCGATGACGCCCGCCACCACATCGCTATGGCCACCGAGATATTTCGATGCCGAATGAATGACGAGGTCGACGCCGAGCGTCAGCGGCCGCTGGAAGAACGGGCTTGCCCAGCTGTTGTCGATCATCGAGACGACGCCGTGTTGTCTGGCGAGTGCTGCGAGCGCGCCGACATCATGCGCTTCCATCACCCAGCTCGTCGGGCTTTCCATGTAGAACAGCTTGGCGCCGGGCAGCGCCTTGGCGACCGCTTCCTCGTCGCGCCCGTCGACATAGGTCACCTCGATCTTCATCCGCTTCAAGATGGTGCCGAACAGGCGAAAGGCATCGGGATAGACATGCTTGACGGCAACGATGCGGTCGCCCGGCTCGACGAAGCTTAAGACAGCCGACGAGATCGCCGCCATGCCGCTGGCAAAACCCAGCGCATCCTCGGCACCTTCGAGCTTGGCGAGCATTTCCTCGAAGGCACGTACCGTCGGGTTCAGGCCGCGCGTATAGATCGGCCGCACCTTTTCGCCGCGATAGGAGGCGATCATCTCGTCGTAATCGGAAAAGGTGAAAAGCGACGTCTGGAAAATCGGCGGCACGACGGCGTCGGCGAAGTTGCCTTCGTCATGCGCGGTGATGAGGGAAGCAAGATCGAACGGTTCAGAGCCGTTGCTCATTTGGACATTTCCTTGATGTCTTCCTCGACGATATCGAGAATTTTCAATGTTTCGGCGCGCGCCGCCTCGGGATCCCCGGCAGCGATTGCATTGAAAAGGGTACGGTGAAAGGGAAAGGACCGGCGCGCGAAATCCTGCCGGTCGAAGGGATGTTCCCAAAAGCGCTCGAAGGTCTCGCGCATCTGCTCGAGAAGCTGGCGAAACAGCGGATTGTGGGTGGCGTCGTAGACAGCGAGATGGAAAGCCAGATCCTCCGGCCCGGAGGTGCCTTTCTCGATATGCACCCGCTCCATCTCGTTCAGCTTCTCCTCGATGACGACGAGATCCGTGCTCGTGCGCCGCCGGGCCGCAACCATGCCCGCCTCGCATTCGATGCCGCGGCGAACCTCCAGCGTCTGCAGCAGCACGTCGCGCAGATGAACCGTGTCGAACGACAGCGGCATATGGATCGTTGCCCTGGAAACCGGTTTCAGCAGATAGGTGCCGCTGCCCTTGCGCGTCTCAATGACGCCGAGCGCCTGGAAGTGGCGGATCGCTTCGCGAATGGTGGAGCGTCCGACGGCAAGGGCTGCCATCAGCTCGCGCTCGGCCGGCAAACGGTCGCCCGCCTTCAACCTGGCTTCCTCGACATAATCCGCCAGCGCATCGGTCACCTGACGCGCGCGGTCCATGACCGGAAGCGGCCGGATCACCGGCCTGTCGCTGCTATTTGCCTTCATGGTTCCCCATTTTCTTATCAGGCAGCCGACCTTTAGAATTGGTCTGACATCTTAGCATTTCTCAAAGAGCGAAAGACGTCAAGGGGCGTTTGTTCTCAGGTTGGTCCGCCGCTCCACAATTCCTTCTGCACCTCCGAAATGGTCTCAAAAATACCTGATCCGATATCCCTTCATCGGTCACGAAAAGATCTCGACACGGGATGTGGCAGGCCTACCGGATAGCGCCGAAGTCGAAGTCTCTTTGATATCCGGAGCGGCGGAATGTAGGCGGACCAGCGGCAGTAGGTGCCGCTAGTCCACGAGGCGGCACCCGGCGGCGCTTACCGCAGGCACGCAGTGGAACCGGCTCTCTCTTCAGGTGTTCCTGTCGATCAGCAGGGAGCTTTCAAATGACCTACGTCGCATCGCCAAGCTACGACCGTAACAACGCCAGCCGCGCTTCGAACCTCCGTCAGTGTCTCGAGACCGCCAGACGCCACCTCGATGAGACTTCGCACAACTCGGAAACCGAGAAAATCGAAACGCTCGTGGCTTCCGCCATCGAGGCGGGTTGGGAAGAGGATGAAGTGCGCGAGGCACTGAGTGTCGGCGACGAACAAGGAAACAAGATGCCGCAGCACAAACCACTCGTCCCAACGATCGGCGTGGTCCCTTCGTCATCTTTCTGACAAGTGGCGGACGCTAGCGCGGTCCTGGCAAGCGGCGAGATTTTCCGCGTATCCCGCCGTGTGATCACCTGTGCGGATAGTTGGCCAATCGCCACCACTCAGGCGCCGAGCGGCATTCCGTCAGGCGTGCTCAAGAAACTCGATGTCCGGCAGGAGCAAAGCGCGCAGAAGCGGCCCGCGCGGCGTCGGATCTCCTGGTTCATTGGAGGCCGGTCGGCAAAAAGCCCCGTCCAACCCTCCGGCGTGATCCTCTCTCCAGCAAACCATCTGACTGTGGCCTGAAAGGCGTCGGCTCCGACCTAGTTAGTCAACGACGGTCGAGGATGGCGGCCGTCGGGCTTTGGAAAATTCGAAATCAACGACAAGAGGATAAGTTGATGAAAAGGACGTTCTGCATTATTGCGCTTTGATATCCGCGCTGTCGGCGATGACGGCTTGCCGTACGTGTTTGCGAACGCCACCCTGGTCAAGACGTCGACAGGCGGTGGCAGCGACGCCCTCGCGCTTTCCAGGAAGGTCAGCCAGGCCTGGGTCAACTTCGCGCGCAACGGCAAGCCGAGCGCCGAAGGCTTGCCCGACTGGCCGGCCTGCACAATCGACAAGCCATTGACCATGGTTCTCGACAAGGAGCCCCCGATCCAGCCGGCGCCGGCCTGCCCCGCGACAAAGGCGTCTATTCTTCGCCAACATCTGCCGCCTTCAAGATCCCCCAATCCGGGATCCGATCCAACGGACGAAGAGCGAGGCAGGTGGTCCGAGCCGTTTGAAACTCCGCGCAACGAGCCAGTAGGCGCCGTGAGGAATGGCAAGATCGAAGAGCCGAAGCAGCCGGCCCGCTTTGATCTCCTCCTCGGCGAAGATCTCGTCCATCAGCGCTACGCCCTGCCCGCGCAGGACCGCCTGCATCACCAGGCCGCCATCGGCATAGATCGGCCCCCGCGCCGTCTGCGGCATGGCGACATCAGCCGCTTCGAACCAGCGCGACCACACGTCCCGGTTTTCCTCATGCAACAGCGTGTGGCGCAGAATGTCCTCCGGCTGCTTGATAGCCGGCCCCGTCTTGAGCAAGACAGGCGCTGCGACCGCTATCATTCTGACATCGGCGAGACGTTCGCTCTCGGCCCTTGGCCAGGCGGTCACGCTGGCGCTGTGGCGGATGGCGATCTCGGCCTGACCGCTGCGGAACTCGACGAGGCGCGGATCGGAGTCGATCGTCACGTCGATCTCGGGATGCTGCTCGTGAAACTCCGGCAGGCGGGGAACGAGCCAGCACGCCGCGAAGGAGGGTTCCGCGCTGATCGTGACCCCAGCAGTCGCCGGTCGGCAGCGGATTTCCTCCAGGCATTCGTCGATCCGGTCAAAGGATAACGTCATGATCGACAGCAGCCTGTTGCCTGAGGCGGTCAGATGGACGCTGCGATGCCGGCGCTCGAAGAGCGCTTCGCCCAGCAACGTCTCCAGCTCGCGGATCTGCCGGCTGACCGCCGCCTGCGAGATGAACAGCTCCTGCGCCGCCAGCGTGAAGCTTTCGAGGCGGCCGGCGACCTCGAAACTCCGCAAAGCCGTCAATGGCAGGCGTCCACGCTTCATCCATAACCTCAAGTCATTCGAGGCCGACGATAAGCTCGTTTGAAGGCGCGAGGCAAGGGGAGGCATATGATCGCAAAGGAGAGATATCGATGCGCGAGCGGATATTCGAGATCATATTGAACGTCATCCGGTTGGTGACGTTTCAGCCGTGCCTGAGTGAAAGCGCCGGCCGAAGTGACAAATGCGACAGCACCCATTGTCGCCATGACATCAGCCCGGCACCGGTTCCAGATCGATCAGCGCCTTGATCGGCAGGTGGTCGGAGGCGATACGCGCCAGTGGCGTATCATGTGCTTCCACCTCCGAGATGATCCCCTTGCGGTTGGCGATGATCCGGTCGAGCGCCAGAAGCGGCAGGCCGGCGGGGAAACTCGGGACGGCGGGCGGCAGCGGTCCGAAGGCGGATTGGAAGGTGTTGAGCGAAGAACGGTCGCCGAGCCGCCATTCGTTGAGGTCGCCGAGCAGGATGGTTGGCATCTCGTGCCTGTCGTTGATCAGCTCGACCAGCATGCGGGCCTGCTGGGCTCTGCTATGGCGCAGCAGCCCGAAATGCGCGGCGATGATGCGCAGCACCCCGCCCTTCTCGAGTTCGATCTCGGCAACGAGCGCGCCGCGCGGCTCCAGCCCCGGCAGCTTGACCTGATGCACGTCATGCACCAGCCCCTTCTTGAAGAGCACGACATTGCCGTGCCAGCCATGCGCCTTCGCCATGCCGGCAACCGGCACCGCGATCAGTCCCGTCTCCCGCTCCAGCCGCCCGAGATCGAGAATGCCGGTGCGCTCGCCGAAGCGCGTGTCGGCCTCCTGCAACGCGATCACGTCGGCGCCGATTTCGTGGATGACCCGGCTGGTGCGCTCCGGATCGAAGCGGCGGTCGGTTCCGATGCATTTGTGCACGTTATAGGAGGCGATCAGCGTTCCGGCACTGCGCGGCCTTGCCTCCGTATAGGCTGCGTCGAGCCGCTTTTTCCTGCTCCTGATCGAGGCGAGAATGCTGGCGGGAAGGCTGTCTTTTCTGGCGTGCATCGGCAGGCGCATTGTTCCGTTGATCGAGAAGGCTTGTCTCAGCAGTATAGGCAGGCAAGCCGGACTTGCCACGTCCGATCACAAAAAATCCTTCAGAGATAGGGCGACCCTAGCCATAGCACCTTCTCGAGCAGCCGCACCGCAAAGGGTCGCGCCTGCAGCCCCTCAAGCGTCACCGGCGTTGCCGTTTTCAAGGTTTCCTCGATGTGCTCGTCGATCTCGGCGGCGAAGCCCTCGTTCAGCACTTCGAGATCGACCTCGAAATTCAGCCGCAGCGAGCGCGGGTCGAGATTGGAAGAGCCGACATAGGCCCAGGTACCGTCGATCGTCAGAAGCTTCGAATGGCTGAAGCTGCCGGTGGAGCGCCAGATGCGGCAGTAATTCTTGAGGATCTGGTCGAATTGGGCCGTCATCGCCCGGTCGACCAGCACGAGGTTGTTGACCGCAGGCACGACGATATCGACTTCGACGCCGCGCCGCGCCGCCGTCACCAGGGCGCTGATGAGTTCGCGGTCCGGCAGGAAATAGGGCGACATAATGCGGATCGATTGGCGCGCCACGGAAAAGGCGCCCATCAGCATCTTATGGTTGGTCTCGACGCTGCGATCCGGGCCGGAGGCGACGACGCGCATCAGGATGGGATCGCCGGGGCTGCGCTCTGGCGGTTCGATGCGCCAGGGCTCGTCGTTCAACAACTCCTGCGTGGAGAAGCGCCAGTCTTCGGCGGCGAGGTCGAAGAGGTCGGCCACGACAGGGCCGGTGACGCTGAAATGCGTGTCGTGGGCAAAGCTCTCGCCTGTTGCCTCCTCGCTGAAGCCCGCCCTGATGTTCATCCCGCCCGTCAGCGCAATTTTCCCGTCGACGATCAGGATCTTGCGGTGGGTGCGCAGATTGGCGTAGGGCAACCGCAAGCCCATGATGACATTGCCGTTGAAGACGGCGACGGTGACGCCACCTTCCCGGAGATGGCCGAGAATGCTCGGCACCGAATAACGCGCGCCGACCGCGTCGATCAGCACCCGCACCTCGACACCACGGCTGGCCGCCGCAATCAGCGCATCGGCGATGCGAAGGCCGACAGCATCGCGGTCGAAGATATAGGTTTCGAGCAGGATGCTGCGCGTCGCCTCGTCGATGGCGGTCTTCATCGCCGCATAGGCCTCGTCGCCGGTCTCCAGCACATCGATCGTATTGCCTGTCGTCAGCGGATTGCGCGTCACCCGGTCGCCCAGCGTCTGCAGCGCCGCAAAGCGGCGGCCGAACTGGCTGATCACCGTCTCGGCCTCGGCATCGAATGTCTCCAGCTCGTCGAATTCGGCCGCAAGCAGCAGCGCGTCGCGACGGACGCTCAGCGATTTGCGGCGGATGCGGTTGATGCCGGCAATCGCATAGAGCACCGCGCCGATGATCGGAGACAGGATGATGACACCGACCCAGCCGATTGCCGCGCGCACTTCCTCCTTGGTCATGGCGGCATGGATCGCCGCGGCAGCCCCCATGGCGACAGAAACAACAAAGAGGATATGCGGCCAGTAGGTCGACAGGAGATAGAACATCGCTGGCGAATATAGCCGCGAAACGCCGGCGTTCAATCACGCCGCTGTTCTCTCATGACGCGAAATTTTTCGCCGTGACCATTTTGCCGCCGGCACCGCCCGTTTCACCGCGGGAACAATGCCGGTAGAGATAGATTGATCCCGAGGAGATCGCCATCATGACCATAGCCGCAAACGTCGGTCCCGCCTTGGGGCGCGAGGTCGCGGATGCCGACAGCATTGCCGAACTCCGGCATCAGGCCGAAGACTGGAACCGTTGTGACTCTACAAGAATGCCACGCAAAACGTCTTCGGCGAAGGCCCTGTGAAAGCCGAGAGCATGCTCGTCGGCGAGCAGCCGGGCGATCAGGAGGATGTGACCGGCAGGCCCTTTGTCGGCCCGCCGGCCTGCTGCTCAATCGTCAGCGCTGTTATGTCGCCAATGCGGTCAAGCATCACGCCGCGCGTCAGACGGCGGCTGCATTCGAAACCGAGTGCCGGCGAGATCAGGGGGTGCGCCTGGTGGCTCGGCGCAGAGCTCAACATTCTGCAGCCGAAACTCGTCGTGACGCTCGGCGCAAGCGCGCTGTATGCGCTGCTTGGCCCGAAAGCAAAGCTGACGCCGGAGCGCGGCCATATCCTGCAGCCGACAACTCATCCGCCTGCTCTGGTCACCATCCACCCTCTTATCTCTTGCGCATTCGCGACAAGGCGTACCGACAACGGCACCGCCAAGATTTCGTGTCAGATCTGCACAAGGCGGTGGAGTTTCGGTCTCGGTGAATGCCGATTCTCAACCCTAATATGCTGCGATGCGAAATATTTCCGGTTGCGGCGCGATTTCGCTTGAAAGAGCTCCCCTCCTCTGGAACCATCCAAGCAGTATCGCGTTCGAACGACGGCATCATATGACTGGAGATCAGCGATGGCAGAAACTCGGGATGAGTGGATCAAAAAACGTGCATACTCCCTCTGGGAAGAAGAGGGTCATCCGACAGGGCGAGATTCCATCCATTGGGAACAGGCACGTCACGAGCGCGACACGCTCGAGGGCTCAGCTGCGTCTTCCGACGGCAAGGAAGTCAAACCCAAGGCGAAGCGCAGCGTGACGGGCAGCAAGACGAACGGCGTCGTGACACCGGCACCGAAACGGACTGCGAGCCGCAAGTCGGCGTCCTAAACACCGAAATACCGAGCACGTCGAGAAAAAAGGGCGTCGTCGCGACGCCCTTTGATCCCTTTTTGTCATATGCCTGAATTAGTTGTGCTTTATGGAATTTCAGAGGTGGGGCTTCCATGCGGGGGTGAACAGAGGCCGGATGACGCTGAAAGCTTTGAAGCTTCCAAAAAAGGTTAAGCCCTCGCCAGATAACCGGGAACAAGAAGATGCGATGACTGTTTATGGTGGAACGGGGAAGTTGCCATGAACGACGGTCATACCGAAATCCTCTTTTTAGCCAACAACCGCGCCTCGACTGCGATCGTGTGAGGGATGGAGATGTCGCTCCTCATAATCGCCGCGCTACTCTACCTCGGTCTCGCGCTCGGGTTCATCCTTGTCGTCGATAACCTCGTCGGACTGGTTTTCCGCGATCCGCGCGCGCCGGCTCAGTTGGTTTCCGTCTACATCGGCCGCGCCTTTGCCGCATCGCAAAAACTCTATCGAAAATAACAGCCCGCAGGCGCCGTCCGCAGACTGCCAAAATTGTTGAACGTCCGACAGTTAAGGATATTTCGACCGCGCCCTTTCCCTCCCATCGGAAGCCTCTATGTTGACGGTTTGGAAGGCTGAACCCCGAGGCGGCCAGCCCATCGGCGCAGCGGACGTCAAGGAAGCGATTTTGAATGGGAAGCGTCGGGAACGGCTGGCCGAGAGGCGGCGGCGAAATCGGCGAATTGTTACGGCATCCGACTTTCCACGCCGTCGGGCTCGGTCCGGTCGAAAGCTGGCCTGCTTCTCTCAAACATATCGCCGAAATGGTGCTGAATTCCCGCCAGCCCAAATTCGTCGCGTGGGGTCCGGAGCTCGCCTTTCTCTACAATGACGCCTACGTGCCTGTTTTTCCGCAGCGCCATCCCGGCGCACTTGGAAGACCCTTCCGCGAGGTCTGGGCGGATATTTGGGAACAGTTCTCGCCGATCGTCGCCAGCACGCTCGAAGGCAGTTCGCAGCTCTTCAAAGAGCTACTCATCCCGATGCGCCGCGACGGCCGCACCGAGGACACTTGGTTCACCTTCTCATACACGCCGCTGCGCGACGATGACGGCACCGTCGCCGGCATCCTCTGTGCGGCCCTTGATGTCACCGACCAGGTGTCGGCCAAGCGCGGCGAGGAGATGGCGCTGGAAGAACTCCGCGTGAAATCGGAGGCGCTTGCGGTCGTCAACCAGGCGGGTGCGGCGATCACCGCCGAACTCAGTGTCGAACGCCTCACCCAGATTGTCGTCGATGCCGGCGTGATGCTGACCGCCGCGGAATTCGGCGCCTTCTTCTACAATGTCGATGATGGCGAGGGCGGCAGCTACATGCTCTATGCGCTCTCCGGTGTCGATCGGAAGAACTTCGAGAAATTCCCGATGCCGCGCAATACCAAGGTCTTCGCGCCGACCTTCGACGGCGAAGGCATTATGCGCTCCGACGACATCCTGCTCGACCCGCGCTACGGGCAGAATGCACCGCATGCAGGCATGCCCAAAGGGCATCTACCGGTCAGGAGCTATCTTGCCGTGCCGGTGAAATCACGCGACGGCAGCGTCATCGGCGGCTTGTTCTTCGGCCACGCCCAGCCTGGTCGTTTTTCCCAAGCGGCCGAGGCGAGCCTCGTCAGCCTCGCCGGCCAATCCGCCGTCGCGATCGACAATATCCGGCTCTTCCGTGCTGCCAAAGTCGAAATCGACCAGCGCCGCGATATGGAAGATCAGCTGCGGAAACTCAATGAAATGCTCGAGGTCCGCGTCGCCGCCGAGATTGCCGAGCGCCAGCAGGCCGAAGCAGCACTCCAGCAGTCGCAGAAGATGGAATCGATCGGCAAGCTCACCGGTGGCGTCGCCCATGATTTCAACAATCTGCTGCAGGTGATCTCAGGCAACCTGCAGCTTCTCGGCAAGGACGTGGCAGATAGCGGGCGGGCCAAGGAACGCATTTCCAACGCGCTTGCCGCCGTCGAACGCGGCTCGCGGCTGGCAAGCCAGTTGCTCGCCTTCGGCCGCCGCCAACCGTTGGAGCCCAAGGTCGTCAATATCGGCCGTCTCGTCACCGGCATGGACGACATGCTGCGCCGCGCCCTCGGCGAGGAGATCGAAGTCGAGACCATGGTCTCCGGCGGTCTATGGAACAGCTTTGCCGATCCGACCCAGATTGAGAACGCCCTGCTCAACCTTGCGATCAACTCCCGCGACGCGATGGATGGCGCCGGCAAGCTGACGATCGAGGTCGGCAACGCCTTCCTCGACGATTCCTACAGCCGCACCCATCCCGAAGTCACCGCCGGCCAATATGTCGTGCTGGCGGTCACCGATACCGGCTCCGGCATGATGCAGGAGGTAATAGAACAGGCATTCGAGCCCTTCTTCTCGACCAAGCCGGAAGGCAAGGGTACCGGTCTTGGCCTGTCCATGGTCTATGGCTTCGCCAAGCAGTCCGGCGGCCACGTGAAGATCTACAGCGAAATCGGCGAAGGCACGACCGTCAAGCTCTATCTGCCCCGCTCGTTCCAGAGCGAGGATCGCTTCACCAATGTCGACAGTGTGCCGGCAACCGGGGGCGCGGAAACCATCCTCGTCGCCGAGGATGACGAGGGTGTGCGCACGACTGTCGTCGAGATGCTGACGGATCTCGGCTACTACGTGCTGAAGGCCAAGGATGCGCAAAGCGCGCTCACCGTAATCGAAAGCGGCGCCCATATCGACCTGCTCTTTACCGATGTCGTCATGCCCGGCCCATTGAGGAGCCCGGAGCTTGCGCGCATGGCGCGCGAGCGCCTGCCTGATATCGCCGTGCTCTACACGTCGGGCTATACGGAAAATTCGATCGTCCATGGCGGCAGGCTCGATCCCGGTCTCGAACTGCTCTCCAAGCCCTATACGCGCGAGCAGCTCGCCCGCAAGATCCGCCACGTGCTTACTATCAGGACGCAACGCGGCCAAGGGGCGAGCGATGCCGTAGCGCCCGTTCCCGAACATCCCGATATCGCGGTTGAAAAGCTGAAGCTGCTGCTTGTGGAAGACGACGCCTTCATCCGCATGGATACTGCCGAGCTTTTGCAAGATCTCGGCTATGACGTCATCGAAGCTGATAGTGGCGAACGGGGCGTGGAAATCCTCGGACACACCATCGTCGACATCATCGTCGCCGATGTCGGCCTGCCCGGCATGTCGGGTCCGGTCTTTGCCGCCAAGGCGCGCGAGGCCTTTCCATCGGTCGGCCTGGTCTTTGCTACCGGCCACAGCAGCCTGCCGGATGCAAGCCGCCTGTCCGGCTCGGTGCTGCTGGCAAAACCGTTCAGCAGCACCGAGCTCGAACGGGCGGTGATGACCGCCGTCCAACAGCGGCCTATTGGCTAGAGCAATTCCAGGAAAAGTGCGAAGCGGTTTTCCCAGGCAAAGTGCGAAAGCGGTTTCTCGCAACACCCTTGAAAAGGCCAAGGACGAATTGCGAAAAGACTTTGGTCGTCAATCGAAGGATTAAGCGCTGATGGCATATGAGCTTTATTACTGGGACGGCATTCAGGGCCGCGGCGAATTCGTGCGGCTGGCACTGGAAGAAGCCGGCGCCGACTATATCGACATTACCCGCCAATCTGGCCGCGGGCGCGGCACTGGCGCCATGTTTGAGATCATGGAGAGCGAGAACGAACCGCACATACCCTTTGCCCCGCCTTTCCTGAAGGACGGCGACCTCATCATCCCGCATGTCGCCAACATCCTGTTTTATCTAGGCCCGAAGCTTGGCCTGGCGCCTGAGAATGAAGGCCTTCGTTATGTCGTCAACGGTCTGCAGCTGACCGTCACCGATTTCGTCGCCGAGGTGCACGACACGCACCACCCGATCGACATGTCGCTCTACTACGAGGACCAGAAGCAAGAGGCAAAAGCCCGCTCCGCCGCCTTCATCCGCGACCGCATTCCGAAATTCCTCGGTTATTTCGAGCGTGTGCTACAACAGAATCCGAAAGGCCCCGACCACATCGTCGGCGATGCGCTGACCTATGTCGATCTCTCGCTCTTCCAGGTGATCGAGGGCCTGACCTACGCCTTTCCGAAAGCCATGGCGAACCGCAAGGCGGAATATCCCGCCCTCCTCGCCCTGCATGATGCTGTGGCAAAGCGGCCGAACATCGCCCGTTATCTCAAGTCTTCGCGCCGCCTCGGCTTCAGCGAAGAGGGGATTTTTCGGCATTACCCTGCGCTCGATAGCGAGGGATGAGAAAAGCGCCGCTCATTCCAGAGGCACCGCGGCATCAAAGAAATCGCCCCACGGGTCCTTTCGTTGGGCCTTCAATCGCTGCGGCACGTTGGCGAGCGTGAAAGCCGCCGGACCGATCTCTTGGTTCAACTCCTGCCAATGGAGCGGCATCGAAACCGGCGCGCCCGGCCGTGCCCGCGTCGAATAGGCTGCGACTGCCGTGTTGCCGCGGCCGTTGCGGAGGTAATCGATGTAAATATGCCCGCCGCGTTTCGCCTTGGTCGCGGTTGCCAGATATTTCTCCGGCGCATCGGCCGACATGCTTTCGGCAAGCGAGTGGGCGAAATCCTTCACCTCGGCCCAGCCGGCCTTCGGGGCAAGCGGCGTCACCACATGCAGTCCCTTGCCGCCCGATGTCTTGACGAAGGCTGCAAGGCCACGGGCTTCCAGCCGCGTCTTCAATTCAAGGGCTGTTGTTATCACCGCGCTCCAAGCCACGTCCTCGCCGGGATCGAGATCCATGGTGATCAGATCAGGCTTTTCCCAATTGTCGGTTGTCGCGCCCCAGGGATGGATTTCGAGCACGGCCGATTGCACCAGCGCCACGACACCGTCGAAATCGGCGATGCGCAACAGCTTTTCGCCATCGGCATCCTCGGGATCTGTTATCTCCTCGATATGAGCGTTCATGCCCTTCCAGGCATGTTTCTGGAAAAACCGCTGATGGCCTTTTATTCCGTCCGGCAGCCGCAGCAGCGCCAAGGGCCGGTTGACGACAAAGGGCGCCATGAAGCGCCAGACCTCCGCATAATAATCCACCAGAGCCTGCTTGGTCACGCCCTCGTCCGGCCAGTAGAGCCGATCGGGATGGGTGAGCGCTACATCTGATGTCGGCGGGCTGCTCGGGCTCATTCTTCGATCTCGCGTGTGAGGAAATCAAGTAGCCTATTTTCCTCGGCCCGCAAGCCGCGCAGCGGTTCGCTGCCGGCCTCGATCAGCGGCTGGTCCTTGCCGGCAAGCCCGATGATCGAGGGATGGATGTAGCTCGACCGCGAAATCGCCGGTGTATTGTGCAATACATCGGCCGCAGCTTCCGACATTTCCTTCACCGTCGGTCGGCCGCCGCCGGCGATCGTCTCGCGCGCCGCGCCGAAGGCAGCCAGCGATCCGGCCCAGGTGCGGAACGTCTTCGCCGAAATGGGAATTCCCGATATCTCTGCAAGATAAGTATTCAACCGGCCGGAATCGATCGGCTTCAGCGCCCCGCTTTCATCCTTCCAGACGAAGAGCTGGCGGCCGGGAAGATCCGCGATCTCCTCCAGGATCTTTTGCAGCCTGGGATGCTTGAGACTGCGCTGCACGCGCTTGCCGCCCTTGGCGCGGAATTTCAGCTCGATCTGTCCCTCGACGATCTTGAGGTGTCGCTTCAGCAGCGTCGTTGCGCCATAAGTACCGTTTTCCCGGACATAAGCCTGGTTGCCGACGCGCAGATGCGCTTCGTCGAGCAGCGTCGTCAAAGCGGCAAGAACGCCATGGACATCCTCGGTGCCGGTGTCGAGATGGCGCAGCACGGTGCGGCGTATCTTCGGCAAAGCTCGGCCGAATTCGATCAGCTGGTGGAATTTCCCGGCGCTGCGGAAGGATTGCCATTCCTTGTGGTAGCGGTATTGCTTGCGCCCGCGCGCGTCAAAGCCTGTCGCCTGCAGATGGCCGTTGTCGTAGAGGCAGATCCAGACATTTTCATAGGCCGGTGGTAGACCGAGCGCGCCGATGCGCGCCCGCTGCAATTCGTCGGCAAGGGTCGTGCCGTCTGGCATCACATAGCTGAAGCCCTTTCCCTTCCTTCGTCTGCGGATGCCTGGTTCGGTATCGCTGACATAGACGAGACCAAGGTCGGTGATGGCTTCGGCATTCATGTTCTCTGCGACCCGTTACTTGCTCCTGCGGCCGAACTGAAACCACCACCGGCGCCCGGCCTTGGTCATGTCCTTCAGCGGCTCGGTCTGCCCCTCCGGCGCAAAGACGGCCACACTCTGGGCATAGACCATGACCGGGTTATCCTGATCGTGGACTTTAAAGGCATCCCTCTCCGCCCCGGTGTCGGCAATCCGCGACCATTTCGCCAGTCCATTCACCTCCGGCACGTTGAATTCGCAGTCGCCGCCAGCGTTGAAGATGAGGAAGAGGTCATCCATCGTCTCGGTCTCAGGCGCATGCGCGCTCTTCGAGAGATAGACGCCGAGCACCCGCAGCTCATCATCGTTCCAGGCGCCGTCATCCATGAAGCCGCCGTCCGGCTTGTACCAGGCTATCTCGATACGACCGTCCTCGCTGGTCTCACCGGTCAGGAACCGCTCCTGTCGCAGCACGGGATGGGCCTTGCGGAAAGCGACGGCCTGCCGGCAGAAATCGAGAAAAGGATCGTCGAGCCCCGCCCAATCGGTCCAGCCGATTTCGTTATCCTGGCAGTAGGCATTATTGTTGCCGGCTTGGCTGTTGCCGAGCTCGTCGCCGGCCAGGATCATCGGCACGCCCTGGGACAGCATCAGCGTCGCCATCATGTTGCGCCGCCGCCGTGCCCGCGCGGCGTTGATATCCGCATTATCGGTCGCACCCTCGGCCCCCATATTGTCGGAATGATTGTCCGAATGGCCGTCCCGGTTATCCTCGCCGTTCGCTTCGTTGTGCTTGTCGTTGAAGGAGACCGTGTCCATCAGCGTGAAGCCGTCATGGGCCGACAGAAGATTGATCGAGGAGGTCGCTCCCCGGTCGGAATGGTTGAACTGCAGCGCCGAGCCAGTGACGCGCGCCGCCACCTCCGACACCATGCCGCCATCGCCCTTCCAGAAACGTCGGACGTCGTCGCGGAACTTGTCGTTCCACTCGCGGAAGGGATGTGGGAAGCCGCCGACCTGATAACCGCCCTCGCCCACGTCCCAGGGCTCGGCGATCAGCTTGACACCGGCTAGGATCGGATCCTGGCGGATGGCGCCGAAAAACAGGCCCTGCCGATCAAATTCCATGTCCTGGCGGCCAAGTGTACTGGCGAGGTCGAAACGGAAGCCGTCGATATGCATGACGCCGACCCAGTAACGCAAACTGTCGAGCACCATCCGCATCACCATAGGATTGGCGGCATTCAGCGTGTTTCCGGTGCCGGTCGTATCGAAAGTGTGGCGGGGATCGTCGGGGGAGAGAATGTAATAGCTCGCATTGTCGAGCCCGCGGAAGGACAGCGTCGGTCCCTTCTCACTGCCTTCGGCGGTATGATTGTAGACCACGTCCATGATGACTTCGATGCCGGCGGCATGGAACTTCTTCACCATGGTCTTGATTTCGGTGATCTTGTCGCCGGACATGTAGCGCGATTGCGGCGCGAAGAAGCCGAGTGTCTGGTAGCCCCAATAATTGCGTAGGTTGTTTTCCAGGAGATAGCGATCGTCGAGGAAATACTGGATCGGCAGAAGCTCGATCGCCGAGATGCCGAGCTTGACGAGATGGTCGATGATCGGATCGCTGCACATACCGAGAAAGGTGCCACGCAGCCGATCTGGCACCTTCGGATGCGTCATCGTCAGGCCGCGCACATGCGCCTCGTAGATGATGGTATCGGGCCAGGGACGGCGGATCGCCTCTTCACCCGCCCAATCGAAATCCGGATCCTGGACCACGCCCTTGACCATGAAGGGTGCACTATCGCGCTCATCGAAGGAGAGGTCGTCCTCGCCGATCTGATAGCCGAACAACGCATCGTCCCATTTCAGATCGCCCGTCACCTGCTTGGCATAGGGATCGAGCAGGAGCTTGTTCGGATTGAAGCGATGGCCGGCGGCAGGATCGTAGGGACCATGAGCGCGATAACCGTAGACCGTGCCCGGCCCGACGCCGGCAATATAGCCCGACCAGATGTCGCCTTCGCGTTTCGGCAGCGGCAGCCGGGCGATCTCATTCTTTCCGTCGGGCGAGAAGAGGCAGAGCTCCATCTGTTCCGCATGGGCGGAGAATATCGCGAAATGGGTGCCAGAACCCGTATACTCCGCTCCCAGCTCCGGCTTGAGGAAGTCGAGTTCCGAAAATGAAAAGCTCATGGTGCCCCGCTTGCTGAAAAAACCAAGCGGGTAACGTCACGGCGGTTCGAAAGTTCCCTTTTAAAAGGGGGAAAGCGAAGGATCTTGCTCGCCGATCGAAGCGGTTACGGCATCAACTGGCCGCCATTGACCTCGATAATCTGGCCGGTGATGTAACCCGACAGCGTCGGCGAGGCGAGGAAGAGATAGGCGCCGACGCAATCTTCCGACGTGCCGACGAAGCCCATCGGGATCGACTTGCGCTGCAGCTCCATCTGCTCGTCATTGGTATAACGCTCATGGAAGGGCGTCGCGATAACGCCCGGCGCCACCGCGTTGACGCGGATCCTGTCGGGGACGAATTCCTTGGCATGACCGCGGGTGATCGTCGAAACGAAGCCTTTGGACGCAGCATAAAGGATCGCACCATTGCCGCCGCCATTGCGTGCGGCGATCGAGGTGGTGTTGATGATGAAGCCACCCTGCTTCTTCAGCCAGGGATGCGCCGCACGCGTGGCCGCCAGCACCGAGCGGGCGTTGAGGTCCATGACCGCGGCATAATGCGCGTCGGTATAGTCCGAGGTCGGCTTGCGACCCAGCATGCCGCCGGCATTGTTGATGAGCCCGTCGAGATGACCGAAGGTCTTCGCCGTCTCCTCGACAACACGCTCGGTCTCGCCTTCCCTCGACACGTCTCCCTGGATCAGATGCACCGTGCCGCCGGCAGCCCGGATCTCCTCGGCAAGTTTTTCCGCCGGTTCGCGGCTGGCATTGTAATGCACGCAGACCTTGGCTCCTTGAGCCGCAAAGGCGCGGGCGAGCGCCGCGCCGATCCCGGTCGAGGCGCCGGTGATCAGCACGGCCTTGCCGGACAGGTCCGGCAGCTTGATGGATGCGAGCGATTGCGCAAGTTCGACCATGGCGACGATTGCCTCCCGAAAAACCAAGGACATAGGTGATGAAACGAATAGGAGAAGTCTTATCAGGGGAAATCGACGAAGGGCAATGCACGAAAGGGCGAGATTTGTATCGCCCATAGAAGGCCGGGCGGTCTTCATGCAAGCGGCCATCGTCACCGACGGCCGCCTGAGGTTGCGGCAAGATCCGAAAAGGGTCGCGTTACGGCGCCATGCCAAAGGCCGGCTGCGGCTTCTGGCGGGCGAGAGGCGGGAATGCGAGCGCTATCGCCGCCGCACCCAGTCCGACCATGGCGGAGCCGATGAACAGCCAGGAATAATTGGCGAAAGTGTCGAATATCCAGCCGCCGATCAAAGGGCCGAAGGCCATGCCGAGGCTGGAGAGCATCGTCGCCGCGCCGAAGACGGTGCCGATGATGCGTGGCCCGAAATATTCCCGCGCCAGCACGGCATAGAGCGGCATCACACCGCCATAGGCACTGCCGAAGACGATGGCGAGCGCATAGAATTCGCCGAGCCGGCTGACCAAGAGATAGGTCGCAAGGGCTGCCGCCTGCACCAACAGGCCGGCGACCAGCACCGGCTTCACCCCGATCCTGTCGGCAAGGCTGCCATAGAGCAGCCGGCCACCCAGTCCCGCCAGGCCCTCGACGCTGTAGATGCTGACGGCGGCCATAGGTGCGACGCCGCAGATCGTCGCATAGTTCACCATGTGGAAGATCGGCCCGGAATGCGCTGCGCAGCAGGCTGCGAAGGTCAGGCCAAGCACGATGAATTGCGGCGATCGAAAGACTTTCGACAGTTGCGGCCGGGCGCCGTCGGCCGCGAACTCGGTTCCGCTATCGACGGTCTCGACAGGTGGGCGCCTGACGAGCAGAGCGGCCGGCACCAACAGCACCCAGGCTGCGACGCCGATGATCAACATGGCCGACCGCCATTCATAGGCCGAGATCAGCCAGCGCGCGAAAGGTGAGATGGTCATCGGCGCGACGCCCATGCCGGCGGAGACCAGCGACACCGCAAGGCCGCGGTTTTCGTCGAACCAGGCGGTCGTCGCCGCGATCATCGGCGCGAAGAACGTGCTGGCGGCCAGTCCGACAAGGATGCCGTAGGTTAGTTGGAATTGCAGCAGCGTCTCGGCGCGGCTCGCGAGAACCAGCGCCAGGCCCAGCAGCACCGACCCAATCAGCACGACGACGCGCGGGCCGAACCGGTCGCTTGCCGCACCCCAGAAGAATCCGCCGAAACCCATGACGATGAAATTCAGCGTCATGGCGCTGGCGATGCCGACATGCGACCAGCCGGTCGCCGTAGCGATCGGCTCCTGGAAAATCGCCAGCGAGAACATCGCGCCGAGCGCAACGCATGTCATCAAAGCGCCCGCAGCGACGATGACCCAACGATAGGAAACACTCATGGCTTCATAACCTCCATGCCGACAGAGTGATCGCGACGCATGCGGCAAGCCTGCCACATTTTGCGCCTGCAATCCAAAGACGTTTGAACCGCTGCGAATTCGACAGCGCACTCACATCTTTTTTCTTCGCACTTAGAGGGTACGAAACATCACCAATGCGTCGACGTAACCCTGTGTCGGATGAAGGAAGACGCCAGGGAGCCGGCCGACGATATCGAAGCCGAGAGATTGCCACAGCCCAACGGCGCGTTCATTGCTGCTGACCACGAAATTGAACTGCATGGCGCGAAAGCCCAGCAAGCGGGCATGCTCCAGGGAATGCTCATGCATCAGCCGGGCGACGCCACGGCCGCTCGCGGCAGCGTCGGTCATGTAGCCGCAGTTGCAGACATGCCGGCCGCCGCCTGCCTGATTGGCCTTGATGTAATAGGTGCCGAGGATCGCGCCATCCTCTTCGGCGACGAAGGTCTCGCGGTCCGGCCCCATCCAGTAGGCCAGCGCATCCGCTTCGCTCAGATCGCGATCGAGCGCGTAGGTTTCGCCGGCGCGGATCGTCGGACCGATGATCCTCCAGATCGCGCTTTGATCATTCTTGTCTGCGGGTCGGATCAACATGTCCGATTTCTACAGAAGCCTGATATGGCGCGCAACGGGTCGAAAGCCTCCGGCGAAAGCTGGAAGCGTCCCGACCTCAAACCCTTTCAAGTGCGATCGCAATCCCCTGCCCGACGCCGATGCACATGGTCGACAGCGAATATTGTCCACCGGTCTGCAGAAGCTCGAGCGCCGCCGTGCCGGTGATGCGTGCGCCCGACATGCCAAGCGGATGGCCAAGCGCGATCGCGCCGCCATTGCGGTTTACCCGCGCATCATCGTCGGCAATCTCGAGCGCGCGCAGCACCGCCAGCCCCTGGCTGGCAAAGGCCTCGTTGAGTTCGATCACGTCGAACTGCTCCTGAGTCATGCCGAGCCGTGCCATCAGCTTGCGCGAGGCCGGGATCGGGCCGACTCCCATCACCCTTGGCGGAACGGCGGCAGCCGCGCCGCCGAGGATGCGGGCGATCGGCGTCAGGCCGTATTTTCGCGCCGCCGCTTCGGAAGCGACGATCAGCGCCGCCGCCCCGTCATTGACGCCGGAGGCATTGCCTGCCGTCACTGTGCCGCCTTCCTTCTTGAAAGGCGTCGCGAGTTTCGCCAGCGTTTCGATCGTCGTCGCACGCGGATGCTCGTCTTCGACGACGACGACAGGATCACCCTTGCGCTGCGGGATGGTCACCGGGGTGATTTCCTTCGCCAGCCGTCCGTTTGCCTGGGCGGCGGCCGCCTTCGCCTGGCTTCGCACCGCGAAGGCATCCTGGTCTTCGCGGCTGACATGATAGTCCTCGGCGACGTTCTCGCCGGTCTCCGGCATGGAATCGACGCCATATTGCTTCTTCATCAGCGGGTTGACGAAGCGCCAGCCGATCGTCGTGTCGTGAATTTCCGCCGCCCGTGAAAAGGCCGTCTCGGCCTTCGGCATGACGAAGGGCGCGCGTGACATGCTCTCGACGCCGCCTGATATCATCAGCTCGGCCTCGCCGGAGCGGATGGCGCGCGCCGCCGTGATCACCGCATCCATGCCGGAGCCGCAGAGCCGGTTGATCGTCGTGCCGGGTACTGCGATCGGCAGGCCGGCAAGCAGGGCCGACATGCGCGCGACATTGCGGTTGTCCTCGCCCGCCTGATTGGCGCAGCCGAAGATGACGTCGTCGACGGCGTCCCAATCGACGGCGCCGTTGCGCGCCATCAATGCCTTCAGCGGGATCGCGCCGAGATCGTCGGCGCGCACCTGGGACAGCGAGCCGGCGAAGCGGCCGATCGGCGTTCTGATATAGTCGCAGATAAAGGCTTCGGTCATGGCTTTTCCTCAGAGTTGCGGGACGACGAGGTCGCCAACCGGACCCTCGACGTGCAGCGGCGCGCCGGTCATCGCCTGTAATTCCTCTTGCGACATCGCGGCAAGCTTCTCGCGCAGGACAAAGCGTCCCCTGACGATGTCGATGACGGCATGGCTGGTATAGACGCGGGTGATGCAGGCAACGCCGGTCAGGGGGAAGGTGCATTTCTCCACCAGTTTCGGTTCGCCTGTCTTGGTGACGTGCTCGGTAATGACGCAGACCTGCTTGGCGCCGTGCACCAGGTCCATGGCGCCGCCGACGGCCGGCACGCCTTTGCTGCCCACCCGCCAGTTGGCAAGGTCGCCGCTCTGGGCAACCTGATAGGCGCCGAGGATCGCGACGTCGAGATGGCCGCCGCGCACCATGGCGAAGCTGTCGGCGTGATGGAAGAAGGCAGCACCCGGCTTCAGCGTCACCGCCTTCTTGCCGGCGTTGATCAGGTCCCAATCTTCCTGGCCTGCCGCCGGCGGTTCGCCGAAATTCAGGATGCCGTTTTCCGTGTGGAAGATCGCTTGGCGGCCGGGTGGCTGATAGCGGGCGACCATTTCGGGAAAGCC
Organism: Rhizobium brockwellii; assembly: GCF_000769405.2. Lineage (NCBI taxonomy): Bacteria > Pseudomonadati > Pseudomonadota > Alphaproteobacteria > Hyphomicrobiales > Rhizobiaceae > Rhizobium > Rhizobium brockwellii. The sequence goes on along the minus strand of NZ_CP053441.1, from coordinate 177,544 downwards.
GATGCCGAGGTTGACATAGGCGCCGTCGGCGATGTCCTGCGCGGCGCGCCAGGCGATCTGCGCATTGGAAAGCTTGATGTCTTCGCGAGTATCGATGGTCATACGTAGGCCACTCCGGCTCGAATGAGCTCTTCTTCCTGCTGGGGATTGGGAACAGTGACGACGCGGTCGACGAAGATGCCTGGTGTCACCACATGCTCGGGATCGATGCCGCCGGCCGGCACGATGGATGAGACCTGGACGATGGTCTTCGCCGCCGCCATGCACATCAGCGGATTGAAGTTGCGGCCGGCCTTGTTGTAGGTGAGGTTGCCCTGGATGTCGCCGATCTCAGCCTTGACGATTGCGAAGTCGGCCTTCAGCCAGCGCTCCTGCACGTAATGGCGGCCATCGAATTCGGCGATGACCTTACCGTTGGCCAGTTCGGTGCCGTAGGCCGTCGGCGTATAGAAAGCCGGGATACCGGCCCCGCCGGCGCGGATGCGCTCGGCAAGGGTTCCCTGCGGCACCAGCTCGAGCTCGATTTCGCCGGCCAGATATTTATCGGTGAAGGCGCGCGGATCCGACGAACGCGGGAATGAGCAGATCATCTTTCTGACCATGCCGGCATCGATCATCGCAGCGATACCGATGCGCCCGTTGCCGGCATTGTTGTTGATCACGGTGAGGCCCTTGGAGCCCTTGTCGATCAAGGCATGAATGAGCTCGATCGGCGCGCCCGAGCCACCAAAACCACCGATCATGACGGTCGCGCCATCTCCGATCTCAGAGACGGCTTCCGCCGTGCTCCCGACTGTCTTGTCCATGCGGGACCTCTCCTTGGCTAGATGCGGCCGGGAAACTGGCCCTCCCGTCCTTTGAGAGTCAGGGATAAAGCGCAGCGGGCCGGACGGCAAGAAATTTGTGCGATATTTGACATTTGTTCATATATCGCACAAAATGGATGAATCGATCGGAGAACCAAACCCATGCGCGAAACGGATTTCGTCAGCGGCTTCGCCCGCGGCCTGAAGGTTATCGAAGCTTTCGGTGAAACCCGGCAGCGGCTTTCCATCGCCGAGGCATCGAAGCTGACCGAGCTTGACCGCGCCACTGTGCGCCGCTCGCTGCTGACGCTCGCCGAGCTCGGTTATGCCGATTATGACGGCAAGTTCTTCACGCTGACGCCGAAGATCCTGCGTCTTGGCCATGCCTATCTCGCGGCGACGCCGCTGCCGGCGCTGCTGCAGCCGCATCTCGATCATCTTTCGGAAAAGGCCGGCCAGAGCGCCTCGGCTTCGGTGCTCGACGGCACCGACATCGTCTATATCGCCCGCGCTTCGCAGCGCCGCGTCATGTCGATCAACCTCACCCCCGGCAGCCGCCTGCCCGCCTACTGCGCCTCGATGGGGCGCGTGCTGCTCGCAGCCCTTGCCGAGAGCGAGGCGCGCGCCATCATCGCCCGCAGCGAGCTGAGGCAAAACACGCCGAATACCAAGACCGACCCCGAGGACCTCGTCACCGAATTCCGCCGGGTCCGCGCCGAGGGTTACGCCATCATCGATCAGGAGCTGGAGATCGGCCTCTGCTCCATCGCCGTGCCTGTTGACAACGACCGCGGCGAAACGGTCGCGGCGATCAATATCGGCGCGCCGGCCGCCCTCGTCCCCGCCGCGGAGATGAAGGAACGCTATCTGCCGCTGCTGAAGGAAACACAGGCCGCGTTGCGGCCGCTGCTGCGCCGGTGACGGTAAGCAGTTCCAGCAAAAGTGCGCAGCGGTTTTTGCGTCCGGAATGCGTAACAGAAGGAGATGGAGCGGCCCCGGTTAGAACAGGGGCCGCTCCAATCGGTCAATGCGTCAAATCGAGCGCGGCCGTCAGGTCACCCATTGGCGGCCGGTCGTTATTGCGCAGCGCCTTGTCGCGGGCGATGATCCCCGGCAGCACCGGCAGATCGTAGCGCGCAGTGATGAAGCGGATGATCGACGTCGTGTCGTATTGGGTGTGATCGACCATGCCGCCCTTGGCGAAGGGTGAGATGATGAAGGCCGGAATACGGTTGCCCGGACCCCAGCGATCGGCCTTCGGCGGCGCGACGTGATCCCAGAAGCCGCCATTCTCGTCATAAGTGACGATGACGAGCATATGGCCCCATTGCGGGCTCTTCTCGAGGTGGGAGACGATATCGGCAAGATGCTGGTCGCCGCTCGAAACATCGGCATATCCGCCATGTTCGTTGAGGTTGCCCTGCGGCTTGTAGAAGGAAACCGCCGGCAGCTTGCCATCGTCGATATCCTTGAGGAAGGCTTCGCCGCCAAGGCCGCCATCCCTCAGATGCTCCGCACGCGCCGGGGTGCCAGGCGCGAAATTGGCGAAATAGTTGAACGGCTGGTGGTGGAACTGGAAGTTCGGCACCGGCGTGCCATTCTTGCCGTCCAGGGCTGCCTGCCAGGCGCCGCTATACCAGGCCCAGCTGACGCCCTTCAGCGACATGAGGTCGCCGATGGTGATTTCATGCTGCGGCGGCAGCGTTGTTGCGGCCGCCGGATCGGCATAGGCCGCGTCACCGTCCTTGGCCGGCGGATTGGCGCTCGGCTGGTAGGGCGGCTGCATGGTGTTGACGGCGTAGAAGTCAGGCGTCAGCGTGCCGTCGGAGACGAATTTCGGGGCGCCCTCCAGCGCCGACTTCGGGGCGTTTTCCGCGACGGTCAGCGACGTGCCGTCCGCATCGACCTTGGCGATGGTGGGCTTAGCCGGGCTCTTGTCGGCATCCGGATAATAGGGCGCGCAGGCGCAGACCAGCGCGAAGTGATTGAGGAACGAACCGCCGAAGGCGCCCTGGAAGAAGTTGTCGGCAATGACGTATTTCTTGGCGACCTGCCACATCGGCAGGATGGAGCCGTCGTAATGACCCATGACCAGGCTGCCGGAATCGGCCCAGGCGACGAACTTGTCGTTCTTGCCGCCGTCGATCTGCATCTGCTCCTGGTAGAAGCGATGCCATAGGTCGCGGGTGATGACCGAAGGCGCCTCTGCGAAACCCTTCGGATCGTCGATCGCGAAGGAGGCGTTGGCAAGATGGGCCGACTGCGCCTCGGTGACGGCAGGCGAGACACCCTTGGCGGTGAGGCCGCCCCAGGCCGGCGGCAGTTCGGACAGCGGCTGGCCATCGCGGTCGAGCTGGCGGACGCGATCGGCGGTCGCGTTCGAGAGCCCGTCGACGCCGGGAAAGCTGCCGTAGAGATTATCGAAGCTGCGGTTTTCGGCATAGATGACGACGACATTGTCGATCTTGTCGTAACCGGCCGGCGCCGCATGCGCTGCCGTCGCCACCGCAACCGGCACGATGGCCGATCCGGCGAGACAGATGGAATGGAGGAGGTTCAGTCTTTTCACGGGGAGTACCTCATGGCTAGGGGGCGTTGGCTAGAGGGAGCGGAGAACGCTCGGGGGCACCTCGACGCTATTCCGGCCGTCTATCAACTTTGTGACATCAGGACTTGCCGTGATGCCGCAGGAGGTGGCCGTCATCAATTTGTTGCAGCTTGGTTCGATCATGGCGGAAACCAGTACTAACTTATTGGAATCCTTATCATGACGACGAAGACTTTTTGGCTTGTGCGCTCCGGCCTGGCCGTCGGCATGGCAACAACGGCGGTCTGTCTTGCCCTTCTTCCGCTGCGGCAAAGCAGCGCGGCGACCGCCGCCGGCGTTCATCCCGGACCGATGTCGCGAACGGAAGCCTTCGCCCGGGCCGAAACGCTCACCGCGCTCGGCCGCAAGATATTCTCAGATCCCTCGCTGTCGGCCTCGGGGCTCCAGGCCTGCGCGTCCTGCCATGATCCGGCTCATGCCTTCGGCCCGGCATCGGCCATGCCGGTTGAAATGGGTGGCGAACATGGAGACCAGCCGGGCCTGCGCGCCGTTCCGACGCTGCGCTATCTGCAATCGGTGCCTGCTTTCACCGAGCATTATTACGATTCCGAGGACGAGGGCGACGAAAGCGTCGACAATGGCCCGACGGGCGGCCTGACTTGGGACGGCCGGGTCGATCACGGCGCCGATCAGGCGAAGATACCGCTGCTCTCGCCCTTCGAGATGGGCAACAAGGATGCGGCCGAGGTGGTGGCGAAGCTGCAGAAGGCCGCCTATGCCGACGACATCAAGGCGGTCTTCGGCGAGACCGTGTTCGACAATCCTAAGGACGCCTTCGATGCCGCCGTCGAGGCGCTCGCCACCTTCGAACAGAGCGGCCCGGATTTCTATCCCTATTCCAGCCGCTACGATGCCTTTCTCGCCGGCAAAGCGACGCTGACGGCGCAGGAGCTGCACGGACGACGGCTGTTCGAGGACCCAGCCAAGGGCAACTGTTCGAGCTGTCACTTAAGCGAGCCCGCCAATGACGGCGAGCCGCCGCAATTTTCAGACTTCGGCTTCCTCGGGCTCGCCGCACCCCGCAACATGGCGATACCCGCCAACAACGATCCCAACTATCACGATCTCGGCCTTTGCGGCCCTCAGCGCACCGACTTTGCCGGACGCAGCGAATATTGCGGCCTGTTCCGCACCCCGACACTACGCAATGTCGCGCTGAAAAAGAGCTTCTTCCACAATGGCTATTTCCACTCGTTGCGCGACGTCGTCTCCTTCTATGCAACGCGGGACAGCGATCCCGGCCGTTGGTATCCGAAAAATTCAGACGGCACGGTCCGTAGATATGATGACCTGCCGCAGGCCTATTGGGACAATCTCAACCAGGATCCGCCCTTCGGCAGGAAACCGGGCGATGCCCCCGCCCTCACCGATCCCGAGATCGACGACATCGTCGCTTTCCTCGGAACCCTGACCGATGCCGATCTGCAATCTGACGCGACCGGACATTGATCCGGGCCGGCGGACCACTCTTGTTGTGGACCTGCCAGGCTGAGGACTGAAACGCATTCGCGACCGTTGCTTGAGATATGCAATCAATGATTTATATGCTGTCATTGATGAATGGAGGTAGCGATGGCCAGCATAACAATCAGGAATCTCGCCGATGCCATTCGCGCCCGCTTGCGATCGGTCGGGGGAATTGAGCTCGAAATTCCGCCCCGCCAGCCGATCCGAGACGCGCCGGACTTTGACGCGTAACGCTCCGGATACCGCCGTCATATCGGAAGTCGGAAGGGCTTCACGTTCATTCATGGCGGCTTGAAACCGGGCCGTTATCCTACAAACCGCCGAAGCATTCCCACTTGATGTATCATAATTTCCGATATACATCATTTCATCGGAAATGGTGGGGGAATGATGGAACGCTCGTTTTTGACGATTGCCGCCGGCGAGAATAATGATGCGATACGCGCGCTTTCGGCGCCGGCGCGGCTAGAGATGCTCAAGCTGCTCTGCGCCAAAGGGCCGATGAATATCAACGATATCGCGCGTGCTCTTTCCCTTCCCCAATCCACCGTCGCCACCGGGATCCAGATTTTGGAAGACGCCCGGCTTGTCGATTCCCAGCTGACGAAGGCCCGCAAGGGAAACCAGAAGATCTGCTCGGCGATCTACAGCGAAATTCTGATCAGCTTTGAGGAAAGTGCCGCCCAAAGGGCCAACAATATTATCGAAGTCGAGATGCCGGTCGGGCTCTACACCAGTTGCGACGTCCATGCGCCATGTGGTCTTTGCTCCACCGAGAGCGTCATCGGCCCCCTCGATGTTCCCGACTATTTCCTCGATCCGCAGCGCATGCAGGCCGGGCTCGTCTGGTTCGGCAGGGGCTATGTGGAATATAAATTCCCAAACAATGCCAAGGTGTTGAACAAGGATATCCGCGCCATCGAGTTTTCGCTGGAGCTGTCGTCCGAGGTGCCCGGCACCAATCCGGACTGGCCGTCTGACATAACCCTCTGGGTCAATGGAATGGCGATCGGAACCTGGACCTCGCCCGGCGACTACGGCGACAAGCGCGGCGCCTTCACGCCGGCATGGTGGAAGCTCGAGGGCTCGCAATATGGGATGATGAAGACCTGGCGCATCTCCACGCGCGGAACCTTCATCGACGGTATCGCCGCCTCGAATGTCACGCTCAGCGATCTCGCCCTTACCCAGCATTCCTCGATCCGGCTCCGGGTCGGCATCGCCGAGAATGCCGGCCATACCGGTGGCGTCAATATTTTCGGCCGTGGCTTCGGAAATCACGGACGCGATATCATCATGCGGCTGCACGTCTGAAAAATTGAAATCGGAAATCTTGATTTAAATATCACAATTCTTTCCAGTTTCGGCGATCGATAAAGTCGCCCAAGTAACTGGAATCAAACATTTTTTTCTGAAAGCCATATTAGTATGATTAAAGTCGCAACTTGGTTGACACAACAACATTCCTGATATCAAGTTAGAGGCAAGAAAACAAAATATCTGATATATAAACGGGAGGATCCGTTGAAGACGAACGTTGTGGTTCACCGCGATTTCCGCATCGCGACCATTGATTCCAGGCTCTACAGTTCATTTCTCGAGCATCTCGGCAGGGCGATCTACGGGGGCATTTATGAGCCCGGTCACCCGACGGCCGATGAGGACGGATTCCGCCAGGATGTCCTTGATCTCGTCCGTGATCTCGACACGCCATACTGCCGTTATCCCGGCGGCAACTTCGTCTCGGCCTATAATTGGGAAGACGGCGTTGGCCCGCGTGCCGAGCGCCCGGTTCGCCTCGACCTTGCCTGGCGCACCCGCGAAGCCAATCAGATCGGCGTCAACGAATTCGTCGACTGGTGCAAGAAGGCGAATACCAAGCCGATGCTCGCCGTCAATCTCGGATCACGCGGCCTGGATGCCGCCCGCAATTTCCTCGAATATTGCAATCATCCGGGCGGCACCTACTGGTCTGATCTGCGCCGCAAGCACGGCTGGTCCAATCCGCACGATGTCAAATTGTGGTGCCTCGGCAACGAGATGGATGGTCCCTGGCAGGTCGGCCACAAGTCGGCCTATGAATATGGCCGGCTGGCGGATGAGACGGCCAAAGCCATGCGCGGCTTCGACAAGTCGCTCGAGCTCGTGGTCTGCGGCTCGTCCAATTCCGACATGAAGACCTATCCCGAGTGGGAGGCCCAGGTCCTCGAGCAGTGCTACGACAGCGCCGACCATATCTCGCTGCATATGTATTTCGCCAACCGCGAGAAAAACACGCTCAACTATCTCGCCCGCGCAACGAAGCTCGACCGCTACATCACCACGATCGGCGGCGTGATCGACTACATCAAGGCGAAAAAACGCTCGAAGAAGACGATCGGCATTTCCTTCGACGAATGGAATGTCTGGTATCATTCCAACCAGCAGGACAAGGAGATCCTGGCGCGCGACGAATGGCCGGATGCGCCGCATCTCTTGGAAGACATCTATAATTTCGAGGACGTGCTGCAGGTCGGCGGCATCCTCAACACCTTCATCCGGCGCTCCGACCGGGTGCGCATCGCCTGCATCGCGCAGCTCGTCAACGTCATTGCCCCGATCATGACCGAGGATGGCGGTGCGGCATGGCGCCAGACCATCTATTACCCCTTCTACTACACCTCCAGATATGGCCGTGGAACGGCGCTGCAGCTGGTCGTCGATGGCCCGACCTATGACAGCGACGAGGAGAACGACGTCCCCTATCTCGACGTATCGGCAGTCCATTCCGAAGACGGCAAGACGCTGACCTTCTTTGCCGTCAACCGCCATCCGAGCACGGCGCTCGATCTCGATGTGCGGCTGGAAGGCTTCGGAGATGCCCGGGTGGTCGAGCAGGTGGAGATGACCCACGGCGACCTCGGGGCCGTCAATACGGCAGCGCGGCCGAAGACGGTCGCCCCCGTCAATGTCGAGAGTGGAAAGATCGAGGATGGACGGCTGCGGGCGGCGTTGAAGCCGTTCTCCTACAACGTCATCCGGCTGTCGGTGTGACAGCTAGCGCCGGGTAGCCCATTCGGGCGCCCCCGGCTAGAACAGGATGATTTTAGGCCGGGGCGGCCTAAAATCTGAATCCTGTTCTAAATTAAAGAGTTAGAGCATGATGTCGTCCGAAAACCGCTGACACTTTTCGGCATTATGCTCTGGGATATTCGGCTCGCTGCGAGGAGGCAGGGAGCCGGAGAGATGGTTCACTGAGGTCCCGGACCTGACTGTTCAAGTCCTGACGCTTCTGCGAACCGACAACCGCGACGTGCCCATGCGTGCCCTTGCGGCCGCCGTATCGTCGCTTTCTAGGGAGGAGTTCATGCAACAGTGGAAGAGGCTCGCATTTGGCGTCGCGCTGGCCGCACTCGGCCTGACAGCCACGGCCAAGGCCGATGACTACACCTCCTTGCCGCGCAAGGAGACGCTCATCGTCGAAAATCCGGAAGGGACGATCAAAAATCCCGGCTGGTTCAACATCTGGGTCAATGGCGGCGGCGGCGTTTCGACCGGCCTGCAGCAGCTGACCATGGATACGCTCTGGTATATCGACCCCGAACAAGGACTTGGCGGCGCGACCTGGGACAATTCGCTGGCTGCCGACAAGCCGCAATATAATGCCGACTTCACCGAGATGACCGTGAAACTGCGCAAGGGGCTCTTCTGGAGCGACGGCGTGGAGTTCACGGCAGACGACGTGGTCTATACCGTCAAGACGCAGATGGATCATCCCGGCATGGTCTGGAGTGCTGCTTTCTCGGTGCAGGTTGCAAGCGTCGAGGCGACCGACCCCTCGACTGTGGTGTTCAAGCTGAAGAAGCCCAATTCGCGCTTCCATGCCATCTTCACCGTTCGCTGGAACGGCGCCTGGATCATGCCCAAGCATGTCTTCGAGAAAGTCGAAGATCCGCTTCGTTATGATTTCGCCAATCCCGTTTCGCTCGGCGCCTACAAGCTCAAGTCCTTCGACCCCCAGGGCAAGTGGTATACCTGGGAGAAGCGCGACGACTGGCAGCGCACCTCGCTTGCCCGCTTCGGCGAGCCGGCCCCGAAATATGTAACCTATGCCGATCCCGGCCCGCCGGATAAACGCACCATCGCTCAGCTCGAGCATAATCTCGATATCATTCACGACAACACGCCTGAGGGCATGTTCACGCTGAAGGAAAAATCCAAGACGATCGAAACCTGGTTCCCGGGCTTCCCCTTCGCCCATCCGGACCCGACGCTTCCGGCCGTGATCTTCAACACCCAGAATCCGCCCTTCGACAGCGCCGATGTACGCTGGGCGCTTGCCCTGCTGATCGACATCAAGGCGGTTGATATGGCGAGCTATCGCGGGGCAGCGACGCTTTCGGCGCTCGGCGTGCCGCCGACGGCGGCCACGATGAAGGACTATCAGGCGCCAATGCAGGATTGGCTGAAGAATTTCGAGATCGATACCGGCAAGAGCAAGATCAAGCCTTATGACCCGACGGTCGGGCAACAGACCGCCGATATCCTGCGCAAGCAGCCGAAGTTCAAGGACCAGATCCCGACCGACCCGGAGGCAATCAGCGGTGCCTTCGGCTATGGCTGGTGGAAACCGGATCCGAAGGCTGCCGGCGAACTGCTGGAGAAGGCAGGCTTCAAGAAATCCGGCGGCAAATGGCTGACCCCTGATGGACAGCCCTTCAAGATCCGGATGACGGTGGAAGGCGACACACGCTCGGTCTTCACCCGCGCCGGGACGCTGATCGCACAGCAATGGGCGGCATTCGGCATCGACGCCAAAGCCGTGCCGGCCGCGAAACTATGGCAGACGGCGCTACAGCCCGGCGATTTCCAGGTGGCGATTGCCTGGAGCGTCGAAACCTGGGGCGGCGACCCCGACCTGTCGTTCTTCCTCGATAGCTGGCATTCGCAGTTCGTGGCCAAGAAGGGTGACAATCAGCCGCCGCGCAACTGGCAGCGCTGGAGCAATCCGGAGCTCGACAAGATCATCGAAAGCATCCGCGGCATCAGCGCCGACGATCCGAAGGGCGTCGAGCTCGGCAAGGATTATCTGAAGCTGGTCGCCCGCGAAATGCCGACGATCCCGCTGATGTCGTATAACGTCTTCACCTCGATGGATACGACCTATTGGACCGGTTATCCGACGATATCGGATCCCTATACCGATCCGGTGCCGAATTGGGCAAACTCCAGGCTGATGATGGTCAAGCTGAAGCCGGCACAACCGAAATAATCCTCCCAACGCCGGCGCGAGTGTTGCGCGCCGGCCTCCTAATCGACGGGCATGTGGCATGTCCGTCGATCCTTTCCACTTGATGAAGGGAACCAGAGAGGAACCACCGCCCTATGACGTCCTATCTGATCTTTGTGCTGAAGCGGTTCGGTCAGTTTCTGCTCGTTGTATTTCTTGGCGTGACGATAACATTCTTCGTCACCCACCTGACCCCGATCGATCCGGTCGAAGAAAGCATAGGCGCCATCACCCAGATGGGGCAGTCCGATCCGAATGCGATCGAACTGATGCGTCAGTCGCTTCGCGAGCTTTACGGCATGGAGGGTTCGATCTGGCAGCAATACCTGCATTTCTGGCTTCGGCTAGCGACCGGTGATCTCGGTCCCTCGCTATCGGCTTTTCCCACGCCCGTTTCCACCATCATCCTGCGGTCCCTGCCCTGGACCATCGGTCTGATGACGGTGTCGACGCTGATCACTTTCGTGCTCGGCAATGCGATCGGCGCACTCGCCGGCTATTACCGCAAGGATATGGTGCTGAAGGCCGTCAGCCTCGTCTTCATCGCGCTACTTCCCATTCCCTATTACATTCTGGCCTTCGTGCTTCTGATTGTCTTCGGCTATCTCTGGCCGGTGCTGCCGATCAATGGCGGCTATGAGATGAACGCCAATCTGGACCTCTCCTTTGCCCTGGTCTTCGATATCCTGAAACACTCGATCCTGCCGGCCTTGTCGCTGATCATGGTCGGCGCCGGCAGCTGGCTGATCGGCATGCGCGCGCTCGTTTCCAACATCATCACCGAGGATTACGTCGTCTTCGCCGAGCTTGGCGGCGTTCCGAAGCGAAAGATCCTGCGCTCCTACATCGCCCGCAATGCCATGGTGCCGCAGTTCACCGGGCTTGCCATGTCGCTCGGCGCGATCTTCAACGGCACGGTCATTACCGAAATCGTCTTCGGCTATCCGGGCATCGGCAACCTGCTGATCGAAGCAGTGCATGCCGGCGACTACAGCCTGGTGCTCGGCCTCAGCGCATTGTCGATCGTCGGCGTCGCCGCCGCCGTCTTCATCATCGACATTCTGAGCCCGCTGATCGACCCGCGCATCAAGGTGGAATAGAGCATGTTTACGATCGTCCGCGACCTCGCGCGCCAGAATATGGAATTCCTCTGCGGCCTGCTGCTCTTTGCCGTCATCGTGGCAATAATAGTGGTGTCCTATTTCTCGCCTTACGGCGCGACCGACATCTATCTTCTGCCGCCTGACATGCCGCCGGATGGCGACTATTGGCTCGGCACGACGTCGCGCGGCCAGGACGTTTTCTGGCAGCTGACGACCGCGCTTCGCAACACCCTGTTTTTCGGCATTGGCGTCGCCTTCATTTCACGCATCATCTCGCTGGTCGTCGGCCTTGTCGCCGGTTATGCCGGCGGCGCGGTCGACCGGGTGCTGATGGCCATCAACGACAGCGTCATGGTCATCCCGCAATTTCCGCTGCTGATCCTGTTCTATTTCGTGCTGAAGGACAGCATGACCTGGACCGCGCTGATCCTCATCATGGCCGCGCTCGGGTGGTCCTATGATGCACGCCTCATTCGTTCGGTGGCGATCAGCCTGAAGACGAGGTCCTTCACCACCCAGAGCGTCTATTCCGGCATGAGCATGCGCAAGATCCTCGTCGAGGAGCACTTGCCCTATGTTCTGCCGATCGTCTTTGCCACCACGATGAACAACATGATCTGGTCGATCGGCATGGAGATCACCCTATCGGTGCTGGGCTTCACCGATATCGAGACGCCGACCATGGGCATGATGATCTATTGGGCCAATGCGCATTCGGCGCTGATATCAGGTATATGGTGGTGGGTGGCCGCCCCCGTCGCCGTCATCGTCGTCCTCTTCCTGGCGCTCTTCCTGCTGTCCATGTCGATGAACGAATACAATGATCCGCGCAGCCGGCTGAACCGGATGGGAAATTAGTATGGATCCTCTGGTCGAAATTGAGAACCTGAAAGCCTATTACCGTGCCTTCCTCTACGGCGTCGATCGCGAGGTGCGCGCCGTCGACGATATCAGCCTGACGATTGCCCGCGGTGAGGTCTATGGCGTTGCCGGTGAATCGAGCAGCGGCAAGACGACCTTGATCAAGACCATCGCCGGCGCGATCCGGCCGCCGCTGAGGGTCGTGTCCGGGAAGGTGACATTCCATTTCGACGGCGGCACCCAGGATATCTACGCGATGAAGCCGGAGGATCGGCTGGCGCTGCGATGGAAGCATCTGTCCTATATCATGCAGGGCTCGATGAATGTGCTCAATCCGGTGCGCCGGATCCGTCATTCCTTCACCGATTTCGCCTTTCGCCACATGAAGGTCAGCGGCCCGGTCTTTCTCGAAAGGGTCGCAACCCATCTGCAGCGGCTGAAGCTGGATCCGCATCTGCTCGATGCCTATCCCCACGAACTGTCGGGCGGCATGCGCCAGCGCATGACCATTGCGCTGGCGACTATCCTGACGCCGGAATTCATCATCGCCGACGAACCGACGACCGCGCTCGACGTCATCGTTCAGCGCGACGTGCTGTCGATGATCCGCGAGATCCAGCGCGAGATGGGCTCGTCCTTCCTGTTCGTCACCCATGATATGGGGGTTCACGCGACGGTCTCCGACCGCATCGGCATTGTCTATGCCGGGCGTCTCGTCGAGGAAGCGCCGACCGCCAAACTCTTCAACAAACCGCTCCACCCCTATACGCAGCACCTCGTCGGCAGCCTGCCGCGCATCGGCGATGCGACGGCTCGCCCTTCGCTGGAGGGGCGGCCGCCGAACCTCGCCATGCCGCCGGAGGGCTGCCGGTTTCACCCGCGCTGTCCGAAGCGCATGGAGATCTGCTCGCAGAAGGTTCCGCCGCTCGTCACCGTCGAGCCGCAGCGGCGCGTGGCGTGTTTTGCCGTTACGGGAGATCAGGTTTGAGCGCTCTTCTTAGCCTCTCGCATGTCACGAAAGTCTACCGGCAGGGCGGCATGCTTGGCCGGCGGCTGATCACGGCGGTCAAGGACGTCAGCTTCGAACTCGGAGCGGAGCCGGAGATCCTCTCGATCGTCGGAGAATCCGGCTCGGGAAAATCGACGATCGCGGCGATGATCCTCGGCCAGACCGAACCGACGGAAGGCGAGCTTCAATTCAGCGGCAGGACCGTCGCCATCCATAGCCGATCCGAACGCAAGGCTTTCATGAAGGAGGTCCAACCGGTTCTGCAGAACCCCTTCGAAGCCTTCAATCCGCTGAAACGGGTCGATCGTTATCTCTTCGAGACCGCCCGCAATTTTTCGTTCTCGGGAAACCGGCCGGACCGAGAGCAGGCGGAGAAGATGGCGGATGCAGCCCTCGTCCATGTCGGCCTGACCCTTGAAGAAGTGAAAGGCCGGTTTCCCCACGAACTATCCGGCGGCCAGCTCCAGCGCGTCGCCATCGCCCGCGCGCTGATCCCGCAACCCCGCCTGCTGGTGGCCGACGAACCGGTCTCCATGGTCGACGCATCGCTGCGCATGGCGATCGTCAACCTCTTCGGCCGCTTGAAAAACGAGCTCGGTCTTTCCATCGTCTACATCACCCACGACCTCGCCACCGCCTATTACATCAGCGACAACATCATCATCATGCGCAAAGGCGAAATCGTCGAGCGCGGACAGGCGCGGGCCGTGTTGGATAATCCGCAGCATGAGTATTCGCGGGCGCTCAAGGATGCGGTGCTGGCGGCGGATTTTAGTGCGGCGGTGTAAGTGCTGTGTATAGGGAGATGCGGCGAGTGCGAGCGTCTATCACCCGGTGATTTCTTTGCGGCGGGAGACGAGAAAAGGTGCTCATTCGCGCAAGTCAGCTAACGACAGCGACCGAAAAATCGGCCGCGGAAATCGACATAGGCACCCTGAGACGGGGTGGCTTGGACTTAATCGCAGTTCCCTGGCGTCAACCATTTGTTTGCACCACATGGATAAAACCGGTTACGTTTCAAATCGGTTTGGAGCCGAGACAATTTTCCAAAAATAGGCACGCGAGGATAGCATATGAGCACGCTCTCGGACGAACAAAAGCTCCAAATCCAGCAGTCGCGCGAAGCCACAGCACCCACCAGGAGAATAGTAGCTCCCGGCCTGGAAGAAATACTTTATGAGGCGATCCCAGTACTCGACCACGGTTTCGTCCGGGTTATTGACTATATGGGCGACGATAGCGCTGTTGTTCAGGCAGCACGGGTCTCCTACGGCCGCGGTACGCGACAAGTCAATGAAGATCGTGGCCTCATCAACTACTTGCTACGTCATTGGCACACGACTCCGTTCGAAATGGCCGAGATCAAGCTTCATGTGAAGATGCCGATCTTCGTTGCCCGCCAATGGATCCGCCACCGAATGGCGAACGTCAACGAATACTCCGCTCGCTATTCAATCCTCGACCGTGAGTTCTACCTACCTGCACCGGAGCAGCTGGCTGCCCAGTCGGTACAAAACCGGCAGGGTCGTGGTAACGTCGTTGGTCCGGCGGAAGCCAAACACATTCTCGAGCTGCTAAAAGAAGATTCCCAACGATCGTATGACCACTATTTGGACATGCTAAACCATGATGAGACTGGCGAAAGAATTGATGAGGACAGGCAAGGGTTGGCTCGTGAGCTTGCGCGCATGAACCTTTCGCTAAACTTCTACACCCAGTGGTACTGGAAGACCGACCTCCACAATCTTATGAATTTCCTTCGCCTTCGCGCTGATTCCCACGCGCAGTACGAGATCAGAGTTTACGCCGACGTCATTTTGGACGTTCTGCAGAAATGGGTCCCGCTGACCTACGCCGCGTTTCGCGAACACCGCCTCGACGCGGCGACTTTCTCAGGCGAGGGCGTCAAAGCCCTGCGCCGGATGCTGGCAGGAGAAAAAGTCGAGCACTCCGATACTGCGATGTCAAAGCGCGAGTGGGACGATTTTTTGTCGGTATTGGCGAAACGGTAAGTCTTTCAACTATGACACCTGGCGCAGAAATTCGTGATCGCCTCGCCCAAAGCGCCGTGTATGATAGACTCGAGTCAGTCCTCGGTCTTGTCAATGAGCGCTCAAGCAGCCTGACCGTCCCAAACAAGTGGCCTTTCGAGGCCAGAGCCGGCGGCTCGGTTAGCGGTGCACAACTGGCAATAACCTGGTCGCGCCGCAATGAACCTTCAGCAACACTGCATCTCAATGGCGATGTCGATCCAGAACACGCTGCCGAGACGTTACTCGACCGAACTTATGGATTAATCGCTGCATCCTTCGCCGATCGCATTATTGGCCGCGACGGCAAGCGTGACGTTACGGCCGGCATGCTGCGTTTGGTGAGCAAACGTCTAAACAAGCTCTATACTGGGACATTTGACCAAATAATCCACGGCCAGTCGCTTCCGTTGGTCTCAATCGATCACCTAGAGCGTGATGGCCCCAACCCGTTTCTCTATCATCCCCGAACCGGTGAGGTATTGGGTGATTTCACCGGACTTGTCCGACAAGCTTTGGTCAGGCTTATCAAGCGAAATAGGCTTCGCATGGAAGATGTAGATGCCGAGTTGCTTGCGAGTCTGTTTCGAGAACTCTTTTCGAACACACATCTCCACGCTCGGACAGACCTCGAAGGCGCACTCTACCGGCGTTCAGCTCGCGGTATTGTGTTCGCTCTCCGGCCGGTCGACATCCCCCATGAGGCGTTTTCTGCGGGCCTCTCCGCGCTCCGCGAATATATCGAAAGCATGGAACGTCTTGCAGCTCGGCCTCGCGTCGAGTTTCTCGAAGTCTCGGTTTTTGACAGCGGTCCGGGGCTCGCCGCGCGGGCCTTCGGTGCGCCAATTCCCGATGAGATGCCGATTGGAGGGGAGTACGAACTGGTTCACAAGTGCTTTCTGAAGAGCATTACTACGGTTCCCAATCCATCGCACGGATGGGGCCTTCCTCGAGTGATGCACGCCTTGAAATCCGCCGGAGGTTTTATGCGGCTGAGAACCGGCCGACTATCGCTATGCAAATGGTTTCCACCTGGAATGACAGAACCGCGGGTTACTGACGATGATCTTCGGTTTCTCGACATCGACGGCGGATCGCCTGAACAACATGCGCGAGTTGAGGGCGCTGTTTTCACAATTCTCATTCCGATTGGGCTCGGCAACTGATGAGCGCCTTCTACCATTTTCATTGGGCACGCAAGGAGCACGCTGATTGCCTTGTCCTCGTCACAACGCTTGCAGAGTTTCGGCAGCAGGATCTGGTTGAAATCGTCGATCAGGACATTCTGAGCGGCAATCCATATCCTGAAGCCCTGATTATCATCGCGCCGGCTGATGCTGCGCCAGCGATGAGAGATGCTCTAAGAGATATGATTCAAACGGACACCCTAATCCGATTGCCGGAAGGCACCGCGATCGTCCTTGCGTCATTTGATTCCTGCGGCCGAGTGACCGCGCCGACATCCTCGGTTTTACAGGGCAGCTTAGAGCTTGGCAGCGCCGACTTCCACAGCATCATTCAGGCCGGCACGCTCTATCTTGTTTCCTCGCGCGAAGCCGTTTTGGTTGCGCCCCATGCGCACCATTTCGTCCATCCGCGCCGACGCCATTCGCGCGCTTTCTTCAGAACAGCGAATACACTGATCCAAGGCGAGGAGATCGGTTTCCTCGCACTAGCTCTGCTACCCTATCTTGGCGAGCACGACGAAAAGGTCTGGGTCGACTCGTCCTCGATTGCCGCCTTGGTGTATGCCGCCTACGCATTGAAGGGGCGGCTAACCAACCGGACTTCGAGTATCCAGATACAGAGCTTTCTTTCTTACGAGGGATTGGATCGGCTCTGGATCCAAGATCCATCGAAGGAATTGGTGCTCATCTCCGCGACCGCCAGCGGTTCGCTTCCAGAAATTGTGGCAGGAAAGACGAAACTGCCACCGGAGCGCATCATTACCCTGTTCTCGACCACGAGGCAGCCTTCAGGGACGATTGTTTTCGACGCTCGCGAAACGATCAAGGAACTTGAGCCGCTGATGCTTGAGACTTTCGAGGAAACCCAATGCCCTTGGTGCCGTGATGGATCCCGTGTGATCACTTTTGTCGGCGACCAGTTTCTCGCCGATGCCGCCACAATCTCCGCGTATACGCTCGTCGAGGCAGCTGCCACGCCGGCGCTTATGGCGGTGATGAAGAAGTATCGTGGCCACAACGCATTCAGCCTGCGACAGCACAAAGAGCGGGCAGGTCACGGTCTGTTTGTCGACCTGGAACACACACTACTTGATGCCGGCAATCGATCCATCATCAGCAAGCTCGTTCAGCGAAACGTCCCGGCGTCCACTTCCCACATTTTACCGACCATGGGTAGGGACAGCGAGATACTGGCAGAAATTGTAGCGGATGAAGTCCACAAGCTCGGTCTTCCTAGACCGCAAATTCTGTCGAACTCAAAGCCTGATGATACAACGCGAAGCCGCAAAGGTGTGGTGATTGTCGCAGCTACCTTAGGATCAGGCCAGTCGTTTCAGGACGCCTCTCGAGATCTTCGCAAACCTTTCGAAAACTTGCCACGAACCTACCTTGCCGGCGTAAACAAACACAGCCTTGCCGAATATCAAGGAACGTTGCTCAAAGACCTTGAGCACAACAATAAGGAGCATAAGCATATCTTTTGCGTCGTGGATGCAATGACCTTGCCCCACGAGAACCAGTATTCGACCTGGACAAAAGAACTGGCCTTCTGGAGGAAGGTGAAAGTCGACCTGTCGATGGGCACTGCGAAGCAAAAGGTGATCCGCTTTATCGACCGGCGGATCCGCATTCTGTCCCGCACGATTGTTGGAGACGACTTCTTTCTCCCCAATACCTCCGTTCAGCCTCTCGAGTTGAGGCCAAGCTTTGCATTTTGGGACGGCGCTTATGGGTCTGAGATCAAGCAAGGAGATGTGTTTGCGACAATCGCAAGCATCCTTGAGAGCCGTCGAAAGCCATCGAAAACTGGACAAGCGTCCCCTTTGGCGCAATCACCTTTCCATATGAACGTGCTATCGAGCGAAAACTTCACGCGCTTCAATGACGGCATAATCCAAGCGTCCCTGCTTCGGGCGGCCTTCCCCCACGAATTGAGCTATGCCCACGCCGCCACGGCGAACCACAGCGCTAAGATCAGCCATTTGATATTAAAAATGCTCGAGCACCATGCGGACAGCCAAGGCGAGGCAATACTTGAATTTTTGGTGGCGCTTGCGACACGCCAGATGACCTTGGCCAATATTGACCTGCAACGGATTGTTGCGTTTCCCAAGAACAGGTTGCCGTCGCTGATCTCCGCCATTCTTCCCTACCTCGTTGAGGAAAATCCGAAAGCCATCATAGACGGTTTAGAAACGTCAAAGCCTGCCTGATAATTCGGGCCAGGCGAGCAATAGCTCGTTACAGTACAAAACACGAACCACCTTAAGCTTCACCGCACTTTGCGTGTTTTGAAACGCTCGCAGGTTTAGCGTTGCCTTAAAGAAACCGTGCAAGGATGAGGGCCTGTCACCCACGCCGGTAACCTGATGAAGTTTCGAAGCAATCTCGCTCGCTCTGTAATAAGCCATACCAGCGCATTCGCTCCGGCAATATTTGCGGCAATTATTGCAGCAATCGTCGTCTGGGTCGCAACGAACTGGCGGCTGGAGCGATCGCTGGCCGATGAACGCTCGATCGTTGCCGGCGAGCTTGCCACCATATCCTCCCGGCTTCAGACGAACCTCAACAGCAATGTGAAGCTGTTGCAGGGGCTGGCGGCCGGCATCGCAGTCAATCCAGAAATGGGCCAAAACGGATTTTCCAAACTTGCCGCGCAGATCCTGCAGCCCGATTCACAATTGCGAAGCTTCGCCGCTGCGCCCGACATGGTGGTCAGGTGGGTTTATCCGGAGAAAGGAAACGAAAAGGCCATCGGGCTCGACTACCGAACCAATGAGAAGCAACGGGCTGCCGCGATGCTGGCGCGCAACACGCACAATATCGTTCTGACAGGCCCGGTGGAGCTTGTTCAAGGTGGAACCGCTTTTGTGGTCAGATGCCCGATCTACATCAACAACGGAACAAGCCAGGTCTTTTGGGGCCTGCTTTCCGGAATAGTCGACATACCAAAGCTTTATCAGGAAAGTGGCCTTGGTTCGGCCGAGCTTGAGATCGCCATCAGCACCGTCCCCGAGCCGAATTCGCCCACACAGGTTTTTTTCGGCAGCCTGGCAACCTTTTCCAGGAAGCCGGTCCAGACATCCGTTGACATGGTTTATGGCCGATGGACCCTCGCCGCACTGCCAAAGCAGGGATGGGGCCAAAATAGCGGGATCGGCATTTTTGAGTTCTACGCGAGCCTGTTGGCCTTATGTGTCGTTGCGCCGATTGTCTGGATCGGTTTTCTGACCAGATCACGCCAAAGAACGATCGAAAAGCTTCGCCTTCACAAGAAGAAGCTTGTTCGAGCACGGCAGAGGCTGGAGTACCTGTCACTGCATGACGCATTGACGGGGCTTCCCAATCGACGATTTGTCGACCGGATGATCTCGCAACCGCCGAGACCGCGTCCACAAGATTGCCTGATCCTCATTCATATCGACCTGGATCGATTTAAAGAGATCAACGACACCAAAGGGCATGCGGGCGGTGACGCGGTCTTGCAGGCAACGGCTT
Organism: Rhizobium brockwellii; assembly: GCF_000769405.2. Taxonomy (NCBI): domain Bacteria; kingdom Pseudomonadati; phylum Pseudomonadota; class Alphaproteobacteria; order Hyphomicrobiales; family Rhizobiaceae; genus Rhizobium; species Rhizobium brockwellii. The sequence goes on along the minus strand of NZ_CP053441.1, from coordinate 157,706 downwards.
CGCGCCTTGCCGATTTGGCTGGTCCAAACGATGCAGCGGCTCGGATCGGTGGAGATGAGTTCATCTTCGCCAGTTGGAGTGCCGATCCCGAGCCGAAGGCAAACGCATTGGCCCGGAAAATTGTCGATACGCTCGATCAACCCCTCTTCATCGAGGGTGCGGCCTGTGTTGTCGGTGCAAGCGTCGGCGTCGCCTGGGAGACTGAAGGTGCTCTCGGGCGGGACCTCGGCCAATTGCTTCTCAATGCCGATTTGGCTCTGTACGAGGCGAAGAAGGCGGGCCGCGGCCGTGCGGCGGTTTTCACGGAAGAGCTTCGTAGCGCCGCGATCCATTCGAAAGAATTGGCGGACGAATTCACGCATGCGCTCGATCGCGATGAACTCGTTGCATTCTTCCAACCGCAGTTCGATGCAATCACATTGGACATTGCCGGCGTCGAGACACTTGCCCGTTGGGATCACCCGCAAAAAGGTCTGCTCGCCCCGGACAAATTTCTTGAGGCCGCGGAAAAGCTGGGGCGCACCGGCGACATGGATAGGCTGATCCTGCACAAGGCCCTGTTCGAGCTGACAAGATGGGACAGCCTGGGAATGCAAATTCCCCGTGTCTCGGTCAACATTTCAGCGCGTCGGCTAGCGCAGGCAAATCTACTTGCCGAGCTGGCCGAGCTTCCCATCGCGAAGGGTCGCCTATGTTTCGAGCTGCTCGAGACAATCTCCTTCAATGATCTTCAACCTGTTCTCAAGGAGATCATTCCAGCCGTCAAAAAGCTTGGCATCGAAATCGAGATCGACGACTTCGGCACCGAACATGCCAGTATCGTCAGTCTGCTGCGATTTGAGCCGCGACGCCTGAAGATCGACCGCGAAATTATCAAGCCGATTATCGCGTCTCCATCTCAGCGCCGTCTGGTCTCCTCCATCATCGAAATCGGCCGATCGCAGAACATCGACATCGTTGCAGAGGGCGTGGAGACAATGGAGCATGCGAAGATCCTGAAAGATCTCGGTTGCCATATCTTGCAAGGTTACGCTCTGGCACGACCAATGACCTCGGAGCAGTTGATTGAATTTTGCCGTATGAAGGACAAAGGAATGACAGAGGCAGGTCGGTAGCCAAACCCTGCATTCGGGGTATGACTATTTACCGTGCGTGTTTCCCGATTGTTTTGTGGCTGCCTTTTTCGATAGAGCGGATTTCAACTCAGCACAGCCGTATGTAAGTTCCGATTGGCCCCTATTGCTATTCAAGCTCCACCTCGGGAAAACGGCCGGACCGGCAGCAGGCGGAGCGGATGGCGGATGCAGCCCTCGTCCATGTCGGCCTGACCCTGGAAGAAGTGAAAGGCCGGTTTCCCCACGAACTATCGGGCGGCCAGCTCCAGCGCGTCGCCATTGCCCGCGCGCTGATCCCGCAACCCCGCCTGCTGGTGGCCGATGAACCGGTCTCCATGGTCGACGCATCGCTGCGCATGGCCATCGTCAATCTCTTCGGCCGCCTGAAAAACGAGTTCGGTCTCTCAATCGTCTACATCACCCACGACCTCGCCACCGCCTATTACATCAGCGACAACATTATCATCATGCGCAAAGGCGAAATCGTCGAGCGCGGACAGGCGCGGACCGTGTTGGATAATCCGCAGCATGAGTATTCGCGGGCGCTGAAGTATGCGGTGCTTGCGGCAGATTTTAGTGCGGCGGGGTGAGTACTGCGAGGGAAGAGGGCGAATGCCTGCGACTGTTAGCTCGACACTGGAACCAGGTCCGGCGGCTGGAGGAAAGTAATAAAACACTTCCACGTGTGATCTGCCACCTCGACGTCCAACGCACAAAATGCTATTAATCCGGTAATCGTCATACTAAGGGCAGTGTAATGATCCGAATGCTCAAGATTATATTCCTAGTAATACTTACATTCTTGTCTCCGCCTGATTTAATGGCAGGTCCGGGGGGCGATCCCTGTTGCTGCTATCATTGCAATTAACGGGGACTGCGCAATGAACCTAGACGTCGTCGCGTTTATACTGAGCGTTATTTCTGCGGTTGCAGCGGTTTTAGCTGTGCCGGCTTTACAGCCGTACTTACAGCGCGCTCCCAAAAACATCTATGAACCGATCACACGATATCGTGGGCGCACCATTACAATCTTCAGTGTTCTTACAGTTGCAGTTTTGGCTGTGTATATCTTCTTTTTTTACCCGTGTCCTTGGTACAAAGCGAATTCGCTTCAACTCGACGCATTGAGATATTTCGAGCAAAAGCAGTGGACTTCCGCAAGCCGAGCTGGCGAAATGCTTTGCGATTGCGGTGCCAAGTCGATCGGCTGGGACATCCAAGCCAAAAGCAAATACGCGATGCGCGACTACCGGGGGGCAATAGACGCATGGAATAAGGCAATAGAAGCCGATCCAGATAACGGTGCGACCAAGCGCGCTAACATCGCAGATGCTTCAATCTGGATTGACGACTATAAGACGGCTGTGGAGAGATATGGAGCGTTATATAAAGGCGATCCTGAGAACAGCCGCTATCGTTATGGCTACGGGCGTGCCTTGGTCTTTGACGGCGATTATTCAAACGCACTCGATATACTTCGCGGCGTGACTAATGATGATGGCGGCAGCTCTGGGCAGTCGCGCGTCTTTGAGGGAATCGCTCGGCTCGGGCTTTCATCGACGAGTGGTGTGGCAGCTGATAAAGGGAAACATTTAGAATCCGCGATTAAAAACCTCTGTTCCGCAATCCAGATCGAACCGCAGTGGCGAGAGTGGCTCTTTCCAGACACCAACTCCGATGTTGGCCACCTGCGGGTTTTCCGTGATCTTTTGGCTACAATTTCGCCGTTGTCATGCACCTGAGGCCCTTTACCTAAGAATCCTGTTGGAGCCAACGGTAGACATTCGACCCTCGCTGAACGGAGCTGAACCACGAGCTCTCGTCTAATTGGGCGCAACTTAGGGGATGACGGTGCATTGGATGGGTCAGAAAACGAGGATAAAACCGCCGTCCAAAAGCGTTTCGCTGATATCTCGGGTAGCGCAGGAACTCGCTCAGCAAACGACGAGGGTGCGCGATGCGCCGGCTGCCTGATTGGCGCGGGCGCGGCGACGCAGCCAATTATCCAGCCCGGGAACGCCGGAACTGAATTGGTGCCGACGGGCGATGCGGCAGCGGAATTCGAAGAGATGGCCGTGAAATCGATTGCCGCCAGGATGGTCAAAGACCTCGATATAAAACGCGCAATATCAATATCATCTGCCAGCATGTCAGCCTCAATCACTCTCCGATACCGGCACTTATCGAAGCTGGCCAGATCGACGAGCAACTCCTCTTTTTGCAGGAAAAGCTGCCGATCAGACTGGCCGAACTATCTTAGTGCCTCTCACATCAACGGGAGTCACAGGTCCCAATGTCGCAAGCAAGACATACGCTGAATTACGTATAAACTTCTGCATCCCAACAACAGATAAATATTTATGGAAGCCATCAGGCATGCCTGCACCAAATTGATTGACAGAAATTATTCGATGTGTTTCCCTTATTGGTAGAGTGCGTGATGGGAGGTATATATGCCAAATAGAATTAGGGGTCTTTCTTTCGATTGCCGAATTAATGGTTCTGCCGGACTTTCTAAGCTTTTTCTCGGTGTTCTTGGGATCGAATATCCGATTCCATTCGTCTCTGGCGGCGTACAACACTTCGATGTCTACAGCATGGCGGCTACAACAAAGCCAACCGCTGACAAATTGCTATACGATTACATCAATCGAACAGCAAATCGGGAAGAATGGGCTTACTCAGATGGCGTTCTGCCCGTATATCTCAGGTTTCAGCCAGACGTTGGTTTCCCTCTTGACCAAGCTGCAAGTGGCGTTCCGAGCGGAGCAATTTACAATAGTTATTGGGTTGAACTCGACGAACCCGTCGTCACGATCACCGGTCAAGAGAGCAATGTCGACGACAACGGCTCTGTGACATATTCGGACGAACCCGTCACATTCGTCGTTCCGGTCAATCCCCCTGCGATCAGAAAGGTTCGCCTTTCGGTTCAGGATGGATTGATGCTTTTTCTCGCTCGTATAAGGTAGGCACCGATGCTCCCGGTTCATATTACATATTTCAATGTTTCAGCCGAGCAAGAATGGAATAACAAGAAGGGAAGTTTCGTTGACCTTGCCTACGAGGTCGACATTCAGGATTTGCCGGAGCAGCTCAGAGCGTTTGACTACTTGGAGAATATCCTTTTCCGGATGGAGTGGAAGGAATTCCTCGATGGCGACGAATACTTGATTACAAGCCACGAACTGTCCCCTTTTCCTGAAAAAATCATATTGATCGGGAATGAAGACAAAATAGTTGGTCGAAGAAAATGCTTTCTCGATCGGGAGAAGTTCTTGGCTTGGGAAAGCAAGTTCTACAACCTTTCCAATCTCCTATGCCGCGTCTCGCTCACGCCCGTTCTGGCCTCAACGCGAAAGTCCATCGCGATGGATAGGCAGATAGGATATTACCGACTGATCGCAACCACAGAGGGCAGTCCGCCATTGTCGTCGGTAACTGACTCCGTCACGTATTGAATAATGGAAGATGGAAGCGAAGGTTGTCTCAATCTGAGGTTATAGCCGCTTCGGCCGTGCGCAAGTGGGGTTTATCTGATGGTTATATGTGGAGTTCGGCTGTGACGCTTACGATCACCTTCATCAAATTGGGCACAAATTCCGAGGGCGGTGTTTTAGGCGAGCTTACACTTCTGGACAATGCAACGGTCGTGAAGCGATCGACTGCATTTTCCGGCGGCAGGTCCTTTAATCCTTTGGACGACGGGCATTACCGTATGCGCCTGGATATTCGTGGCGGTGAAGATACGAACGAAGCGAATACCGACGGAACTTTAAAGCCGTTCTACGGCATTCAGCAAGTTAGTCGAGACGTCCAGGACCATCAAGGTACCCACTGGGACATGCAGGTTGAGTGGGGTACGATACGCGCGCGCTTGAACCCTACAGCCGGAGCTCCCGACCACGGGGACTACATCCATGGAAAGCATAGAGCAAGAGATTACACACATGGCTGCATATGTGATCGATCCGAGGTCATCTTGGATCACCTATGGAACTTAACATCACCACCAGCTGCGATCGATGTGTTTGTTTCTGGCGGCGCCAACGTCGACTTGGAGAGTGTCATAAGAAAGAATGTTGGGAAGAAGCTGGAATCCATCGAGAAGACTAAGCAAGCGGGGCCGAAAAAGTGACCGAATAAGTTTCGGTGCTCGGTAGGCTGCATTCCATCGGCGACCGCCGGACGTAAAAATTAGTGCGTTCGCAGGTCAAATCGTCGAGCGCGGGCGGTGTTGGACGATCCGCAGCATGCGTATTCGCGGGCGCTGAAGGATGCGGTACTGGCGGCGGATTTTAGTGGGGTGGGTGATTAGCGTGGGGAGATGCCGCGAATGGTTTAGCGGCTTTGTGGATAGTCTGCGGATCAATCCTGAAAGGGATCCCCGGTAAGAACGAGAACCGACAGATCGGCCTTTGATGATTTCAGGGCACCGACCTCGATAACATAGTGCTTCGGCTCCGCATAGGGGATCGCGACACCGGACATACTGTCAAGGGACAGCATTTTCATTTCAAAGCAAGCTAAAGCGCTGCCGACGGTAATCAGCTTGCTCGCAAGAGGCGTTACGACAAGGCGGCTTCCACCAATCACTGACAATGTATTACGAAAGCGCAACACGGCCTCTAGCAGTTGCCTGTAAACTTCGAACGGATGGCCCCTTCTGCGCACAGATGCGCCGCAAGGGGAGGCAGGAGTGCGCGGCGAACGTGCGCCTAAGCAAAATCGACAAGCGGTGTCAAGCCTTCAGCGCGCTCTTCAGATCATACCATGACCGGGTCAAACCATCGGATCGGTCGTCAAAGTTTCAATTGACCGTTTCCGATGGCGAGGCGACACTCGCAACCTGCAGCGAGGCAGGAGGAAAAACGATGGACGACACAGACCGCTGGCGCGACATGGCAAGCGCACCGAGAGACGGTAGCCGGATCCTCGTCACGATTCGCCCGTCCGAACAGGGGCCGGCGGAAGTTGACCTCGCCTATTGGTCGCATGGCGATCAGTTCGCTGGAGAAGGCTGGCGCGCCTCTGATTCCTCGCCAGGGCACATCATCGAATATGCCGAGCCGGAATTGAAGTGTTGGATGCCGATGCCCTCGGCCAATCGCACCTCGATGCCCTCCCCTTGGGAAGGCGACGATGACCAGGAGCTCTACGGGTCGGGGATTTAGGAGATCGCGCGCAGTAGCATAGGTTCCTGCCTCAGCGAACAAGTCCAGATTGCCGTCAGCCACGACTGCGGCGCGTCGAAGTCGACTGATCACATTGAGGTTCAACCGTATAGATCTTTGTTTTTATGCATGTCGTTGTCCCGGAACCGCTGCACACTTCCGGGCGACATGCATTAGGCACTTAGGCTGCGCGCACCCTGTCCCGGCCGCTTAACTTGGCCGCATAGAGTGCTTGATCGGCGCGTCGATAAAGGTCGGACGCGCTGTCTGACGGGGCACAAGCGGCAATGCCGGCAGAACAGGTGTAGCTGAAGTCGGGAGATTCAGGCAGAGGCCGAGAGAACCGGATCACCGTCAGCATGCACTCGACGATGGCAATGGCGTCTTCCGGCCCGGTTGCCGGCATCACGAGCAGGAACTCTTCTCCGCCGACCCGCCCAAAACAATCGTTGCGGCGAACATTCTGATGAATGCGATGGGCAAAATCGCGCAGGACGACATCCCCGGCATGGTGACCAAGCCGATCGTTGATGTGTTTGAAATTGTCGATGTCGAAGACCGCAAGGCATCCGTTGTTTCCGTGCTCAGCGGCTGCCAGCATGTCATCGACGCGTGCCATCACAAAGCGGCGGTTGGCGACACCCGTTAGTTCGTCGGTGTAAGACGCCTTGATCGCCTGATCGCGATCTTGCCGGACAGTCCTGCCATGGGCTCGCAGACTGGTGATGTCGCTTGCAATGCACATCATCCAACCGTTCTTCTGGACCGCCTCGGTCATCCAAAACCATCGGCCATCGTAGAGGTCCGTCTCGAAAGCGCGATAGCCGATCTTGCCGCGGCGTGACTGTGTCGACCGCAGCCACTCGTCGAAATTGCTCGTCTGAATGACGGTGCCGCGCCGCAGCTCAAAATTGCGCCGCATGAGATCCGGCCAGAGTGGCGTTTCATCCGGCTCGATGAAATAGACCGAACGAAAGGCGCCGTTGGCGTATCGTAGCCGGTCATGACTATCGTAGACCGCAATCAGCGTTTCGGTGCGTGCGGAAAGGTGCAGCAGCTGTTCGAATATCTCGTCCATACCGAACCCCGTCTGGTTGCCTTGGGATGAGATGGCGCAGAAACCCTATGAGAAAAGAGCCAGTCAGCAAGCAAAGCGCCTGCAGTGATTACGGAAACGTCAACGAGATGCCGTTTTCAATCGTGATTGGACATCAGCTGCGACCTGAGAGACGCTATTTTCGGGAGGCGGACCATCTATTTTTCCGGAGATAGGAGGCCGAAATGGAACAGTACGCACTCGATCAGTTGAAAACCATCGCCAAGGTCAGCCCGACCTGCAAGCGCCTGGAAATAACGCGGCGCGAACGGCTTGAACGCTGGGCCGAAAGTCTGGAACGCAGCCCCAGGCCGTTTCTCAAGACCCTGCACGAAACCGAATATCAGCCGATGGCCGATCGGCTTGCTCTGAGAGATGACGGCACCCCGATCTCCGTTGCATTCGCTGATCCCATTCTGCGCGCGGCAGGAATGGAAAATGACAGCTATGGCGAAGCCAAACGCTTCTTCGAACTCAGTGATGAGCAATTGCATGATCTTGTCTGCTTCTGCCATTTCGGTGAACGCGTCAGCGCGGCAGTCGTCGCTCGCCGTTTGCGGAAGATGTCAGGCACCAAACCAGACGGGTTTTTCGCTCAGCTTCGTGCGTGGTTTGCCTGATTGAGGCCAAAGGCCACCATCTGACGTGCTGGTCGGGGATGCATCGATCCCCGTCGGCCTGTCGTGGGTGGCACAAACAGGCCGCACAGGCCATGGTCACGGCCTCCATTGGGCAGTGGCCGACACTCCAACGACCATTATGCCGATTGCAGATCATGCGCTTTCCGCAGCCGACGTGACAAATACAGAGGCTAGAGCGTTTCCGTTTTTCTCCGAATCACGGAAATGCTCTATCTCTTTGTTTTTGCGAAATTCCGGACGCAAAGCCGCTGCCCACTTTTGCTGGAATTGCTCTAGGTTCCGTGCGACAGTTGGGCTTTAAGCCTCAATATTGTCGAGCATCGAATTCTTCAATCGTTTCCGGGTCCTGCTTATATTCCCATTGCACACCGTTCAGCCGGCGCCAGATTTGTCCCGATGGGTTTCGGGCGGCGCCATCGACGAGTGGCACCGGGAGGAGTGTCTCGTGCTTGTGCCAGAGTGTGACGTCAGTGACGTTGGCCAGCTTAGGCTTCCGGAACAGGTTGAAAAGAAGTGCGAAGTCCATTGGCCGATTTTTCTCCAACGGATTCGACTATAGGGACATTTTGGGTACTTTCAAGTACCCAAAATTTTAGGAACCCGCCGCGTGGAAAATATTGGACCCTTACCAAGTACGCCAACAATGCAAGAATCGGGTGCGTTCCAGTTTCTGTCACGATTCCTCGGCATCGAGAAAATAAAGAACGAGGACTACCGATAGGTGACCGGCATCAGGTCAAGACTGTTGAGAATTCCTCTTACAGCTTTCGGCAGGTAGGCCGTCAATGGCGACAAATTGATGCGCGGTATCCGTCGATCGATGAACCCTTGGCAGCCGATGAACGCCGAAAGCCGCTATTCCAGCCTGTCATCGAAACTTTGGCATTGCTGCCCGAGAAGCAGTCGAGGTGCCGGCCGCGAAAATGTCTGGCGACCATCCTTCCAGCCCGTCACTGCGGGTGAAAGCCTGGCCACGGCGTCAGCGCCGGAGATCGCATCGAACAGAACGAGCGTGGCGGGACCTCCGATTTCAAGCCGGTACTGTTTCAGCCCCACAAGCCGGGCAGCGTTAATCGTTATCATATCGAACACCGCTTCAAGGCCACTGGCGGTGCCGATCTGCGCGACATTTGCATAGAGATTAGCCATGCGGATGAGGCTGACATCGCCGAAGGGGGTGAACGGATTGAGGACGTTGTTGGTCGAAAGCGTCGTGACGACGCCGAGTTCCGCCAGCCGATGCGCCGGCGTAACGCCGCGCGGAACAAGATGGGTTACCGCCCGCCCCGTCAGAAACAGATCCGTTGCCGGCAACACCGTCACGGCAATGCCGGCTTGCGCCAGACCACGGCCAACGGCCTCGAATGCCTCCGGCGGCAGGGCAGACAGCTTCGTCACATGACCGACCGATACGCGCTCCTGGTAGCCACGCACCAGAGTTTCAGCGATCACCAGGGGAAGATTGGATCCAGCCGGATCGAGATCGAAGTCCAGATGGAAATCGACCGGCACGCCGTAACGCTCGCCAAGATCGAAGATCCTGCGGATATGGTCGTCCGGGTTCGGATCGGTGTAGGGGCATCCGCCGACGAGATCCGCGCCGGACGCCAATGCCGTGTCCAGCATTTCCTCCGTACCCGGATCGTTGGTCAGCCCTTCCTGGGCGAAGGCGCAGATTTCGATGTCGATGGCGGCGGCGTAGTCGGCACGCAGCCGCTTGATGGCGTCAAAGGACCGGAACCCGGCGCGCCCGTCGATCTCCACGAATGTGCGCAGCCGGTTCGTGCCGTTGAGGATCGCCTGCTCTATGATCCCGGCAGAGCGCGCGTAAACATCCTCCTCGGTGAAGGCAGCTTTTGCCTTCGACGTCTCGCTGACGGCTTCAGCCAGCGTTCCCGTGCAGAGCACGCATCGACTGATAATCCCAGCCTTGTCGAGATGGATATGCGTTTCGATCAAACCCCCGCTGATCAACCGGCCGCGGGCATCGTACTCCGGCGCATCGCAAACGAAACGGGGCGCCATCGCAGCAATACGGCCATTCGCGAACGCGATATCCGTAAAGCCATCGGACCCCGGCAGAAATGCATTGCGGATCACGAGATCGATGGCCATGCTTGTCTCCTGGGCGTGTATTGGTGACACGTTGAAAACCGGTTTTGCCCAAAAGACAAGCCTTGGAAGAAAGAACGCATGACGCCGAACGAACCAGCGACCAATGGACCCGGATTTGCGCAGGGACGAGGTGGCATGGTGACGAGCCCGCATGCGCTGGCGAGCGAATCCGGCGCTCGTATTCTGCGGGATGGCGGAAATGCACTCGACGCCGCGATCGCCATCGGCGCGACGATTGCGGTGGTTTATCCGCATTTCTGTGGTCTTGGCGGCGACGCTGTCTGGATCGTCGCAGATGAAGAGGGCCGAAAGGACTGCTTCCTCCCGCGTGGCGAGGGGGTCGCATTGCTCGTGGAGCAGACGTGATGACTTACATTGGAGTAGCACCGGACACGGTAGTGGGCGCGAATTCCCCGTGCGGGAATACTTCCAAATCGGGCGGTCGTCTGCCCGACAACTTTCGATGCTCTTGATCGGAGTTATTGCAGGCACGACCAGCGAGCTCCCCGGCTGGCATGAAATATGCCTCTTCTCAAGCTTGTTGCACCGTTCGACAAGGGAAGGCTGATCATGATGCGACAGGCGAATGGGATGATGGATGTGCGTCTGATGCGCACGCTCCTGACCTTGCTGACGGAATGCAGCGTTTCGAAAACCGCCGACATTCTCGGGCAGGCCCAGCCGACGGTCAGCCTGACGCTGAAACGGTTGCGGGAAATGCTGGACGATCCGCTTCTGGTCAGATCAGGAGGGGCGCTGGTACCAACGGAGCGAGGTCTCGCCCTGAAGGAGACGTTGCGCGACATTCTCGGCCAGATCGACGCGCATCTGTCGCCTCACGCCACCTTCGACCCGGACAATGCGACGCGAAACTTCCGCATCATCGCGGACAATTGCCTCGGAGCCGTGTTTCTGCCTCAGCTGGTCGGAAAAATTGCACAAAAGGCACCCCATGTCGGCGTCGATGCGTCCCACATGCCGAGCTATGATGACCTTATCAGCCAGCTTGCGGACGGGTCCATCGATGCGGTCATCGGCAATTGGCCCCATCCGCCGGAGTATCTGCGGATGTCTCCCCTGTTAACGACCGACATTGTCTGCGTCGTCCGCCCGAACCATAGACTGGCAAGTCAACGTGAACCGATCTCGATGGGCGAGTTCCTGAAGGAAAAGCATCTTTCTCCGACGTCCGACAAGCGGGCCCATCTCAGCCCGATCGACGGGCGGCTGATCGAACTCGGGCTCAAGCGCAACATCGCTGTATCCGTGCCAGAATATGCGATCACGCCCTACGTGCTGACACAATCGGACCTCGTGTTCACGACGGGGCGGATTTTTGCCGAGCAAATCGCTCAGGCCTTTCCACTCGTCGTTCTGGAGGCGCCGCGCGAGCTCGGACAGATGCAGTTCTACATGCTCTGGCATGAGTGCAAGCACCAGTCTCCCGATCACGTCTGGCTCAGGCAGATGATCAAGTCGGTTGCGGCCGGCGTCCGCGTCTGCGATCCGACGGAGTCGGTACCGATCACATTCCTGCGGTCCGGCGCGCCGATCTTCGTTTAAACCAATCTCGCCGGATCGCGGCAGAGGTCTCCCGGCTTTTGCGCAGTGCAATATAGTCTATTTGGGTTCGGTTATAGGCTTTCCTGTCCAAACAAACGACATTGGTCGCAGTTCACTCGCAACCAGATGAGGGCATGATGGCAGGTTCAGGAGTTAGCCGACGTGAAGTGCTTGCAGGGATCGCCGCCGGCGCGGCGGCGGGGATGTTCGGTTCACTGAGCAGTGCCAAAGCTGCCGTTTCCGAAATGGTCTGGGCGACCTGGGATTCCAACGGGCACCCTGAATACATTGCGGCCTTCGAGGCGCAGACCGGCGTCAAGGTAAAGCTGTCCTATCTTTCCAGCGAGGACGCGCAGTTCGCGGCGCTCAAAACCGGCACGGCTTCCGACTGGGACATGATCAATCCGTCGCTGAATGGAAGCTGGCGCTACATCAAAGCAGGCCTGCTCGAAGAAATCGACATGGCGAAGATCCCCAACGCCGCCAAGATGTACGACGTCTTCAAGACCACGCCCAAGGTTCTCGATGCCTCGGGCAAGCAGTTCGCGGTTCCCTATCTCTGGGGCCTCAATCCAATCGTATACCGAAAGGACAAGTTCGAGAGCGAGCCTGATTACACGACGTTGTTCAACGAGAAATACAAGGGCCAGCTCGCCATGCGCGACTATGCGCTGGAATCCATTGGCATCGCCGGTCTGGTCGCCGGCGTGCCGCGCGACAAGGTCTTTCTCATGGAGACCAAGGAGCTGGCGGAAGCCAAGAAGCTTTTGGTTGCGCAAAAGCCGCTGCTGCGCACCTATTGGCAGACGATCGGCGATCTCACCAATCTGTTTGCCACCGGCGAGGTTTCCTGCGCGTTTTCGTGGCGGGTTCCCTATGATGCGTTGAAAGACAAGCTGGCGATGGGGATGGCCAAGCCGAAAGCCGGCATTATGGGCTGGTGCGACTGCTTTGCCATGCCGGCCACGCTGTCTGCGGAAAAGAGCGAGATCGGCTACAAGTTCATCGATTATCTGCTTGGGGCGGAATTCGCGACCCAGATCGCTAAAATCGGCAACTATGCGACCACGTCCTCGATCATCCGCGACGAATTGTCGAAGGAGCAGCAGGCAGCGATCTTCGTCGACGACATGGATGTCATGAAGTCGTTCATGTGGCCGGTCGCCCCGGAGAATTATTCCGAGTGGCTGAAGATCTGGAATGAAGTCAAGGCAAGCTGATCATGACGACGACGCCTGACATGGCGGCCGATCCGTCAAGATCCGGGCTTTTGCTTTCGGCGCGCGGTCTGACCAAGAATTACGGCAAGGACCGCGCGGTCGATAGCGTCGATCTCGATATTCCCGAAAGGGCTTTCACTACCTTTCTCGGCCCTTCCGGATGCGGCAAGACCACGATCTTGCGCATGATCGCCGGTTTCGAGACGCCGGACGCGGGATCGATCGTGCTTGACGGACGGTCGCTTTCTGGCGTTCCGCCGGAGCGACGTCCGGTCAACACCGTATTCCAGAGCTACGCGCTGTTTCCGCACCTCACCGTATTCGGAAATGTCGCGTTCTCGCTGACACTGCGGCGCCACAGCAATGTCGATGTGGCCGCGCGCGTCAAAAGGGCTCTGGATGCCGTGCATATGGCGGAGTTCGGCGATCGGTATCCACACCAGCTCTCTGGCGGCCAGCAGCAGCGGGTCGCGGTGGCCCGCGCCATCATCGCCGAGCCGCATCTGCTGCTTCTCGACGAACCCTTGTCTGCACTGGACAAAAAGATGCGCGGGCATTTGCAAATCGAACTGAAGGATTTGCAGCGGCGTCTCGGTATTGCCTTCGTCTACGTCACGCATGATCAGGAAGAGGCCTTTGCGCTCTCCGACATCGTCGTTGTCATGAACAAGGGGCGCATCGTTCAAAGGGCTGCGCCGCTGACAATCTATGCCCGTCCTGCCAACGCTTTCGTTGCCGACTTCATCGGCGCGGCGACACTCATTCCAGGCGAAATCGTCGATGGCGGCGGGGCCTGCGGATCGGCTGCGATCGATACGGCCATCTCTACCGTGCAATGCCCGGCAGTGGAGGGATTGGCGAAAGGGGATAAGGCAGTGCTCGCCATTCGGCCGGAGCATGTCCGTATTGGCACGGATGGCCTGAACGCGACGATCCGGCATGTGGTGTTCAAAGGAGATCGCTACCTTGTCGAGGCCGAGGTTAACGGTGTCATTTTGCGGTTCATGGCGGATAACCCGCTTTCGCCTGGCGCGAATGTCGGGCTCGTCGTCGATCAGGACCGCGCCTTCATCACGAGGATCGACTGATGGCTTCGGTTCTTCACCGGGCACATCTCGCGGTGCCAGTCGCCTTTATTTTAATCCTCGGATGCGTTCTACCGCTTGCCGTGCTCTTGGTTTTCAGCGTCTTTGAGGTGGATCTCGATGCCTTCACGCTCGTTCCGGCCTTTTCCGGACAGAGTTGGACTCAGATGTTTACCAATCCGGTCTTCACCTTTCTGATCGGGAAGTCGGTCGTCTCGGGCGCGGGCACGGCTTTACTGGCGGCTTTGATCGGATACCCGATCGCCGTCTCGATGACGCGGCTGCCCGTTCTCTGGAAAGGCATCGGCAGCATCGTCCTTTTGACGCCGCTCTATACCGGCGAGATCGTCCGGATATATGCCTGGCGGGTCGTTCTCGGCTCCGAAGGACTGGTCAACGCCGCTCTGAAATGGTTGGGCGTGATCGATGAGCCGGTGAAATTCCTGCTGTTTTCGCCGTTCACCACGCATCTCGTGCTTCTCTACAACAATTTGCCCTTCATGGTGCTGGCCATCTGGATATCGGCGGAATTGATCGACAAACGGTTGATCGAAGCCGCACGGGATCTCGGGGCTCGCCCGATAGACGCGTTCTTCAAGGTCATCTTGCCTTTGACCACGCCCGGACTGGCTGTCGGCGTCTTTACGGTCTTTGCACTCGCCGCCGGCGACATGATGACGCCGAGCCTTTTGGGCGGGACGTCGGGCGCGACGCCGATGGCGATGATCGACAACCTGTTCGGGACGGCGTTCGATTGGCCGCTGGCCTCCGCGTTATCCCTGAGCCTTCTCGTCATTCTGTTCGCCTTCGCCACCGGGTTTGTGACCATCCTGCTTCGGTTCGATGGCGCCCGCGCGGTCTTTCGACGGGGGGCACCATGAGCCGCCTGGTCATCCTCACGCTCGGTCTTGCCGTGTGTTTCTTCTATTTGCCGATCGTCGTTCTCGGAATTTTTTCCTTCAACGCAGCAAGCACGATGGCCTTCCCGTTGAGCGGTTTTACCCTCTCCTGGTATGCCGATCTTTTCGGCAACGAAGCGTTTCTGGGCGGCTTCGTCACCAGTTTTCTGATTGCACAGCCCGTCGGTCTGCTCGGCGCGCTGATTGGGTTGATGGCAGCATTGGCGGTGACGTCGCCACGCATGAAGTTCCGCGCAGCATTCGCCATCCTTGTCCTCGTGCCCTTTCTGGTGCCGAAGACGGTGCTTTCCATTGCGCAGGCCATGCTTATGAGCTGGGTGGGATTGGGCCGTGGGGCAACCGCGCTCATATTGGCGCAGACTTTGGTCGTCATTCCCTTCACCACTACAATCCTTGCCGCGGTGATGGTCCGGCTCGACCCGCGACTTGAGGAGGCGGCGCGGGATCTCGGCGCCACCCCATGGCAGAGTTTCCGGCGCGTTCTGCTGCCGCAGTTGAGCGTCGCGCTAAGTGCCGCCTATTCCATCGGGGTCATCCTGTCGCTGGCCGATCTGACCATTTCCATGTTCCTCGCCGGCCGCACGCAGCCCCTGTCGCTGATCGTCGCATCGGAATTCCGGCGCGAGCTGAAGCCCGACCTCAATGCCATGCAGGTGGCCGTCCTCGTGTTGACGGTCCTGATCGTGGCGCTGACCGAAATCAATCGCCGACGCCGCCTGCGCGGACGTATGGCCCATATACGAGATGACCTATGATGATTGCCCCAATCGATGCGCCGCGCGTGACGCTTGATGACCTGAAGCAGGCAGCCCTTGCCGATCTTGCCGCCCTCGGCTACCCGAGCGCAGCATGGCTCAGCGACCTGCCGAGACCAGACGCGGCTGACATCGCCGATGCGATCATCGTCGGTGGTGGCCAGTCAGGCGTCACGATCGCAGCAGCCCTGAAATGGGACGGGCTCCGGCACATCCGCGTCCTGGACAGCGGAGCGCCGGGCGCTGAGGGGCCATGGCTGACCTTTGCCCGCATGGAGGAATTGCGCACCCCGAAGACCCAGGTCGGCAACGAGTTCAACGTCGTCAATCTCTCCATCCGCCGCTGGTTCGAAACGCGCTATGGGCAGCAGGCCTGGACGGATCTGCCCCGCATTCCGCGAACAGACTGGAAGGCCTATCTCGACTGGTATGCCGACGTTTTCGAGATCGCCATCACCAATCATTGCGACGTCCTGGACGTCGCGCCGGAGGGCGATCTGATCGCGGTCACGACCCGCATCGGAGGCAGGATTGAAAAATCTCTGGCACGAACCGTGGTGCTGGCCACCGGGTATGATGGCGCCGGCGCATGGCGGGTGCCGCCCTTTGTGTCAGAAGCACTGGCGCCCGAAAAGTTCGATCACACGAACGGTCCCGTCGATTTCGACGCTTTGAAAGGATTGCGCGTCGGCGTTCTCGGCCATGGCGCCTCTGCGTTCGACAATGCGATCAAGGCGCTGGAAGCCGGTGCTGCCTCCGTCGATCTCTGCTTCCGGCGCGCGCGCCTGCCGCGCACCAATCCCCACCGCGCGGTCGAGACGCCCGGCATGATGACGCATTACCCTGAGCTTTCCGAGACCACACGCTGGGATATCGCCCGGTTCTTTCGCAGCGTCGATCAGCCGCCGCCGGTGCGCAGTTTCGAGACCGCAATGCGCCTTGAAAATTTCAAGCTTCGTCCCGCAACACCATGGCTGGAGGTCTCTCAACAGCCAGATGCGATCCGCGTCACCACCCCGGACGGTATTCTGGAGTTCGATCACCTGCTTCTTGCAACGGGGATGGATGTCGATCTCGCCGCCAGGCCTGAACTCAAAACCATTCATGACAAGGTCGCGCTTTGGGGCGAACGTTACACGCCGCAAGACGGCCGCGCGGATGCCCGGCTGGCACGGTTTCCCTATCTCGACGGATTCTACGGCTTCATCCCGAAAGATCCGGATGAGACGTGGGTCAGCCGGGTATTTGCCTTCAACAGCAGCAGTTTCGTCAGCCACGGTCCGCACTCGACGTCGATCAGTGGGCACAAGCATGCCATTCCACGGCTCGTGCGCGGCGTCCTGCGCCGGCTGCTGCTCGATCGGGAAGCGGTCATCCTGCCGGAACTGGCATCTTATGTCTCACCGGATCTGCCGATCGCCGACGACTTCGAGATCGTGATAGCCAAGGCCAATCGGCAATCGGCAAGCTCGCAAGATACCGGCAAGCCGGCCATGCGGAGTGGCGCATGACGCATTCCTTTTACTGGGCCGATTATTCGACCGCGGATTTTGCGTCCCGCGACCTGAGCGAGACCGTCGTCATCCTGCCGATTGCGGCTGTCGAGCAGCATGGCCCCCATCTTCCCGTACAGGTTGACGCCGCCATCAACGCAGCCATCATCGATCGGATGGTGCCGTTGTTTGACGCAAACGCGGACGTCCTCATCCTGCCGGCATTCGGTGTCGGCAAGTCAGATGAGCACCTCGCCTATCCGGGGACGCTGACCATATCGGCGCAAACCCTGCGGCTCGTCTGGCTCGATATGGCCAGAAGCGTGAAGCGGGCCGGCGTCCGAAAGATGATCCTGTTCAATTCTCATGGCGGGCAGATCTCGCTGATGGAGATGACCTGCCGCGATATCCGTGTCGAACTTGGCATGCTGGCGGTCGCCTGCTCCTGGTTCAGGATCGCGCCGGTCGACGATCTGTTTTCGTCCGCGGAAATCGTTCACGGCATTCACGGCGGCGATATCGAAACCAGCATGATGCTGGCCATCGCGCCGGAGCTGGTCGCCATGGACAAGGCCGAAGATTTCGTGCCGCTGACCGTCGACATCGAGCAGTCCGGCAGTCCGTTGACGGCGGAAGGCGCGGTCGGCTTTGGCTGGCAGGCCCAGGACCTTCATCCCGCAGGCGTTAGCGGAAATGCCGCCAATGCCGACGCCGTCAAAGGCGCGCTGGTGCTTGACCGGGCCGCGGCAGGTTTGGTGCGCCTCATCGAGGCGACGCGCAAATTCGACATGAAGAGGCTCACCTCCGAAACCCGCTTTTCGGTCATGAGATAAGCATGCTGGCACTTCGCGACATCGAAACTCTTCGAATGCGCATGGCGGACGGCGTTCATCTCGCAGCCGACGTCTATCGTCCCGTCGGCCCGGAGCGCCATCCCGTTCTGGTAATGCGCCTGCCCTATGGGCGAAAGGTCGCCTCGACGGTCGTTCTGGCCCATCCCGCATGGTATGCGGGCCAAGGTTACGTGGTGCTGGTGCAGGATGTTCGTGGCCGTGGAGATTCGGAAGGGGTCTTCAGCATTCTCGAGGACGATGTCGCTGATGGCGCGCAGACATTGTCGCTGGCGGCCGATCTTCCCGGCGGCAACGGCATGGTGGCAAGCTATGGCTTCAGCTACCACGGCATGAACCAGTTCCTGGCCCTTGCCGGCGCCCGAAAATCCGGCGGGAAAGTGCCCGATGCGATGGCGATCGCCATGGCGGCTTTTGATGTGCGCAACCACTGGGCCTTCGAAGGCGACGGGTTCCGTCTGCAGTCCAACCAGATGTGGGCGTGCCAGATGGCCGTCGAAAATGCCCGGCTGGCCGGCGACCTCGCCGTTGCTCATATGTTGCATGCGGCTTTGCCCTTTCTGCATTCTGGCGTGATTTCGGGACGGCCGGAGGTGCTTGAGCTGGCATCGAGGTACACACATTACCATGACTGGCTTGCCGATGATCTGTCCTATTGGCAGGCAAGGTCGCCGCAATCGCTGCTTGAGGGCGTGACGCTCGACGTTCCCGTCCTGCATATGGGCGGCTGGAACGACATTATGCTTGAGGGTACATTTGCTGCTTTCGAGGCCTTTTCCGCGGGCGATGGTCTGCAGCGGCTCTCGATCGGCCCGTGGTCGCATATCCCCTGGGGTCGAAGGGTTGGGGCTCTGGATGCCGGGGCCGGTGCGGCAGACGGCATCGACCGCGAGATCGTCGCATTCTTCGACGAGGCGCTCAAAGGCCGCGAGAATCCTTACCCGAAGGTCCGGCTCTACGATGTCGTCAAAAAGGCCTGGGCCGGTTTCGAAAGCCTGCCCACAGCCGAGATGCTGGTGCTTCATCTCTCATCTGGCGGCCGGGCGGCCGCGACGAGCATCGATGGAACGCTTGCCGAGAAGCCGGGGCTCGCGAGCGCCGATTATCTCGTCCACGATCCATGGCGGCCGGCCCCGAGCGTCGGGCTGCATCTCGGCACGCCGCCGGATTTTGCCGACCGGGCGGCCATCGACGACAGGGCCGACGTGTTGGTCTACACCTCCGATCCCCTCGACCGGCCGCTCCTGCTGACCGGAGCCCCGAAAGTGGACCTCTTCGTCACCGCCGACAGGCCGAGTTTCGACCTGGATTGCACCTTGAGCATGCTCACCTCTGATGGGGCCGCCATCAGCGTGACGTCGGGACATAAAACCGTAAAGGCCGACGGCGCAGGATCGCCGGTTTCCGTCGCGCTGCGGCCCGTTCACGTTACGGTGCGGGCGGGACATTGCCTGCGTCTATCGATACAGGCGGCGTCGTTTCCCGCTTTCCCCGTCAATCCTGGCACCGGCGCACGCCCGCAGGACGCGGCCGTAACGGATCGGCTGGTCACGACCCTCGTGCTGCGGTCAGGCGATGGCTACCCCTCCACCCTGCGATTGCCGGTGATGCGGCAGGCCGATGCGAAAGACAGCCAATCGCATACGGTAGAGGAGAACGGACATGAGCCTTGATCACGAAAGCCTTCTCAGATTGACCTTCGAGATTGCGCACCGGGCCAAAGCCCATGGCAATATGCCCTTCGGCGCGCTTCTTGCCGGTCCCGGCGGTGAAATCCTTCTTGAGCAAGAAAACGGATATTTCCCCGACCTCGATGCAACGGCCCATGCCGAGCGCCTGTTGGCGACGCGTGCCTCGAAGCTCTATCGCGAGCCGTTTCTGGCGCAGTGTACCTTGTACAGCTCGGCGGAACCCTGCGCCATGTGCGCCGGCGCCATCTACTGGGTCGGCATCGGCCGGGTCGTCTACGGCCTTTCCGAACATCGGCTGAAGGCCATGACAGGGGATCACCCGGACAACCCGACAATGAATTTGCCATGCCGCGATGTGTTTTCGGCGGGCCAGAAAAGCATCGAGGTCATCGGACCCTTGATTGAGACGGAAGCGGAAGCTGTTCACCGGGACGCCTGGCAACCAACTGTGTGAATGCAAGCGGGCATTCCGTTTTCAACGAGGAGTTTAGATCCATGGTACCAAAAGAAAGCACTTCGGACGAACTGAGAACGCTGCTAGCCGACATGCCGGCATGGGGTTCTGAATTTTCGCGCACATTCGCCAATCATGCGCCGATGGTCCTCGTCGCGCTGGACCGGATCGGCGGCGGGTCGGCTCAGCTTCGACGGTTCTTCCATCACTACCGAGACGCCAAGCAGCTTGCGCCCTTCGCCCAGCCATTGAAGCGCTTGGATGGCAAGAGCTGGAAAGCCGCCGTCGGAATGCGTGAGCGTGAGCCCGATCTGCGCGTCTTCTTTGCCGGCGAGGTGGCGCGGCTCGGAATACACGAGGCACTGGAGCTTTATCTTCCCGATCTTGCCGACGGCATTGGCGCCAGCGCTTTTCACGCGCTGATGCGGGCGGCCTACGGGGTACTTCGCGTCGACGAGACCGATGTCGCCATTGCGCTCGCCTACTGGAGCGCCACCTATCTGCCGCTGCCCGAAGCAAAAGGGACACCGGCGATCACGCACGACCCGGCCGAAGTCTTGGCCATGACCGCTGCGATCAAGCCCTTGCATGGCATGCAGCTTCACGACCTTCTTTGGCAGAACATGCGTGACGCCGGCAACGTGCTCGAATTTGCGCCCGTCGTCGATTGGCTCGACATCGGGCCGGACACGATGGAAAAAATGGCGGCAACTGCGCTCGCCATATTTGCAGCAACCCAGCATTTCGCCGCATTGCACATCATTACAGGGCTGCATTGGATCCGTCTCCTTGAGCCGCATTGCGATGAGGCGACCCTCCATCGGATGTTGCGGGTGTTCTGGCAGGGGATCGCCGCTCTGATGGGCGAACTCGGGTTTCCCGAGATGCCGGATAGAACGGCAGTCGATCGCTGGCGTCATATCCAGGTGCCGGATTGGCCCGAAATGCATGCGATCGCCGCGCAAAGCTACGACGAGCACGATATCAGTCTCGCCTTTTCCGCCAGCGAGGAAATGAAAGTCTATGGCGACCCGCTCTACCGCGTCGTGGTCGCTCGCCGCCTCGGATTGATCGGAGACTACACGAAATGAGCCTTGAAGAGCCGATGTCGGGTGACTGCATCATTGAAGCCGGAACCGTGCTGTGCGGTATTTTGCCTGACGGCACCATGTCCATGCGCCACGACGTGGGCCTCCGTGTCGCTGGCGGCATGATCGCGCAGATCGGGCCTCTTGCCGCCGTTGGCTACGGCAACGAGCATCTTGCCCGCTTCGGATCTCCCGACATGATCGCCATGCCGGGGCTGGTCAACAGCCACCACCATTTCGGGATCACGCCTTTGATGCAGGGCGTGCCCTTCGCGCCTCTGGAACTATGGCTGCCGCAGTTCCGGGCGATGCGGCAGGTCGATGTCCGGCTGGATACGCTCTATTCGGCGATCGAGATGTTGGAAAGCGGTACGACGATGGTGCAGCATATCAACAGTGGACTTGCGGGCGCACCCGAGAGCTGGATGGCGACGGCCGACGCCACGCTCAAGGCCTATACCGATATCGGCATGCGGGCCGGCTTTTCCTTCATGATCCGCGATCGCAATATTCTGACCTATGACGAAGACGCCAGGGTGCTGGCCACCCTTCCCGAAGCCGTTCGCAGCTGGATCGCCCCCAAACTCGACGCCTCGAACATCCCGATCGCAGACCTGATGACATTTTATCGCGCGCTCAGGGAAAGCTGGTTCGACGCACGGCCGGATCACGTCCGCATCAATCTCGCCCCCGCCAATCTGCACTGGTGCACCGACGAGTGCCTCCAGACGATTTTCGAGACGGCCCGCGAAACCGACGCGCAGGTCCATATGCATCTTCTGGAGACCGAGCGGCAATCAAGCTTCGCCCACAACACTTTCGGCCACAGCGCCGTCCAGCATTTGAAGGCACTCGAATGCCTCGGGCCAAACGTCACGCTCGGGCACGGCAACTGGATGAGCCGTGAGGATCTCGACATTATAGCCGATTGCGGCTGCAGCATGTGCCACAATGCCTCATCCGGCCTGCGGCTCGGCAGCGGCATCGCTCCCGTCAACGAAATGCGCCGTCGCGGCATTAAGATAGCGCTCGGCATAGACCAGTCGAACATCGCCGACGACCGGGACATGACGCTGGAAATGAAATTGGTCTGGGCACTGCACCGCGAAACGGGCCTGTGGAACGACCGTCCCGATGCTGGTGCCGTGCTGCAGATGGCGACGGAACATGGCGCCAAAACCGTCGGCTTCGGCGGCTTTACGGGCCGGCTCGAACCGGGTCAACAGGCCGACATCGTGCTGATGGACCGCCGCAAGATCGGCAGGCCGCATGTGAACTCCCGCACGCCGGCTGTGGAGAGTGTCATGCATCGCGGCGGACGGCATGCCATCACGCAGGTGTTCGTCGGCGGCCGTCTCGTCGTCGATAGCGGAAAAGTTGTGACAATCGACAGGGAAGCGGTTCTTGCGGAAATCGGCGAGCAACTGGAACGGCCCGAAACGGCAGGTGAAAGGCAAGCCTGGGATGCGATCGATGCCCTCCTGCCCCATCTTGCGGCCTATCACCGCAATTTCACGCCGTCAGCCGGATATCGCCACTATCGATATAACGCAATGGCAGACGGCGAGTAGAAGCGACCTGCGCATCGTGATGGATCCTCGCAGAATATGCGGTATACGACTGAAATTGTACCGGAAAGTTCGATTATTTTTACCCTGTTTTGGGTCGTTTTGGCCAGTTAGATTAGGGCCGGCCCGCCTTCTTCCCAGATTGGCCGCATCGCCGGCGCATTGACCTGGCTCGATGTCCATGGAAAGGGCCCCAGGAAGCCTCGGCCACATCACGAGATCGAAACCAAGGAATATGACATCGCCCGCTTTGAGGAGATCAAGGTGACTTATGTGAAGGCGCTCGAGCGGCGAGGGCAGGCGGCAAGATCCAGTTTCCTCACTTCGAACGAAGCAACGTTAAGTTTGTCGCAGGATGCCGGCCTCCTTCGCCGCAGCCTCAAATGCAGCTCGCGCTTCCGCACCGGGAACAACGCCATTCGCCGCGTCCAGACATACCTTCCGCGCTGTCGCGTAGCTTGCGCTTCTGTTATCGGGCCAGGATTTCTTCAAAAATGCGACCGCCTCTCGAGCGCTCCTGATGACGTGATGACGATCATCTATCTTCAATTCGACGTTCGCATCCCAGATGCTGATCATGGCGTCCTCCGTGGGGCAGGCTTCCCACAAACGTATATTAGGAAGATCTGTTCCAAGCGGACGATCCGGCCGGAATTTTGGCAGCAGCATGAGGCTCTTTCGTTTTAACCCAACAACCGCTCGCGATAGCCTTCGCTGTTGCGCTGCGTCCTACCGCCGTGCTTCGAAAGCCTCGCCTTATCTTCGGTTAAGCGCCTTCGATTCGGCTCTGAAGGGGCATTCAAGAAAGGGGTGACAGGATGTCGATCCGGCCATGCGAGTCACGTCCCCAAATCGCCAAACGCCCCATCCCCACGCAAAAGCCCCGCGGTTGTTGCGACCGCGGGGCTTCTTGACGCCTCACCCGGGAGAGGGGGTGTCAGGCGGCCTGTACTTTGCGGGTCGTGCGTGCCCATTCGGGCAGCCAGTCGCCGTGGGTGGCGAGCAGATCGTCGACCAGCGACCAGATCTGGTCGAGGTCGAGTTCGGCTGCCGTATGCGGGTCCATCATCGCGGCGTGGTAGATGTGCTCGCGATTTTCCGTCATCAGCGCCCGCACCGTCAGCTCCTGCACGTTGATATTGGTGCGGATCAGCGCGGTTAGCTGCGGCGGCAGGTCACCGATGAAGGTCGGCTGGATGCCGGAGGCATCGACGAGGCAGGGCACCTCGGCGGCGCAATTGGTCGGCAGCGAGGTGATGCAGCCATTGTTGCGGACATTGCCGTAGATCACCGAGGGTTCGCCGGTCCAGACCGAATTGATGATCGAGGAGGCATATTCCTTCGACGGCTGAACCTCGATCTTGTCGGCTGAACGATAGGCCTCCGCCTGCCCTTTCCAGCGCTCGATCTGCTCGATGCAACGCTTCGGATATTCATCGAGCGGAATGCCGAATTTCTCGATCAGGTCGTCGCGGCCCTCCTTGATGAAATAGGGCGTGTATTCGGCGAAATGCTCCGAGCTTTCGGTGACGAAATAGCCGAGCCGCGTCAGCATCTCGTAGCGCACCTTGTTCGGGCAGCGCGGGTTCCAGCCGGGCTTCGGCGCCCTGCCCTCGCGATAGGCGCGCAAGAGGTCGGGATAGAGGTTGCGGTAGGATCCGTCCGGCTGGCGATGCTCGAATTTGAGATAGAAGGCCATGTGGTTGATGCCGGCCGCCCGATAGCGGATTTCCTCGTAGGGGATGTCGAGGTCGTGGGCCAGTTCCATCGCCGTGCCCTGCACCGAATGGCAGAGGCCGACCTGGCGGATGGTTGGATATTTCTCCGATATCGCCCAGGTGTTGATCGCCATCGGGTTGACATATTGCAGCATGATCGCCTCGGGGCAGACGGCGAGCATGTCCTCGCAGACCTTCCAGAGATGCGGCACGGTGCGAAGCCCGCGCATGATGCCACCGACGCCGAGCGTATCGGCGATCGTCTGGCGCAACCCGTATTTCTTCGGCACTTCGAAATCGGTGACGGTGCAAGGCTCATAGCCGCCGATCTGGAAGGCGACGACGACGAAGTCGGCGCCCGCAAGCGCCTTGCGCTGGTCGGAATAGGTCTCGGCCTTCGCCTTCACGCCGAGCGTCGAGATCAGCTTGTTGACAACGATGGCGCTTTCTTCCAGCCGCTGCGGATTGAGATCCATCAAGGCGATGGTCGCACCTGACAGCGCGGGACGCTGCAGCACGTCGCCGACGATGTTCTTCATGAAGACGGTGGAGCCAGCTCCGATGAACGTGATTTTGGGATTTCTTGCCATTATAACCTCCGGCATTCGGCAATCATGCTACCTCGAAAGCGGCCTTGACGAGCCGTTCGGTGTAAGCGGTCTTGGGATGGGATAAAACTTCGTTGACGGGACCCTCTTCGACGATCTTGCCATGCTGCATGACGATGACGCGATGGCAGAGCGCGCGCACGACCTTGAGATCGTGGGAGATGAAGAGGTAACTTAAGCCGCGCTCGTCCTGCAGCTTGCGCAGCAGTTCGATGATCTGCGCCTGGACGGAAAGGTCGAGCGCCGATGTCGGCTCGTCGAGCAGGATGAATTCCGGTTCCAGCGCGATGGCGCGGGCAATGGCGATGCGCTGGCGCTGGCCACCGGAAAATTCGTGCGGGAAGCGCGACAGGATATTGCCCGGCATGCCGGCGGCGACAAGCGCCTCGCGCACCCGGTCCTGCCGTTCGCCCTTGGTCGCGCCCAGCCTGTTGACGACCAGCCCCTCCTCGATGATCTGGCCGATCGTCATGCGTGGGTTGAGCGATGAAAAAGGATCCTGGAACACCACCTGCATACGGGCGCGCAAGGGCCGCATCTCGGCCCGGGACAGTCCGTGGATCGGCTGATTGTCGAAACGGATCTCGCCGCTGTCGGGCGTGTTCAGCCGCAGGATCGCCTGGCCGAACGTCGTCTTGCCGGAACCGGATTCGCCCACCAGCCCCAGCGTCTCGTGACGGCGCAGCGTCAGGTCGAGGCTGTCGACGGCGACAAGCTCACGCATCGCCGGCTTGAGAAAGGTACCGTGACGCATCATGAAGGAGACGCGCACGCCCTTGGCATCGAGGATGACATCCGACCCTTCCGGCAGCGGATTGGCCTCGCCACGCGGCTCGGAGGCAAGCAGATGCTTGGTGTAGGCGTCCTGCGGATTGGCAAACAGAGCTTCGGTGGTGTTGTGCTCGCGCACTTCACCATACTGCATCACATAGACGTAATCGGAGAACTGCCGCACCACGGTCAGGTCGTGGGTGATGAGGATGACGGCCATCCCCAGTTCCTTCTGCAGGTTGCGGATCAGGTTCAGGATCTGCGCCTGCACGGTGACGTCGAGGGCCGTCGTCGGCTCGTCGGCGATCAGCACATCCGGATCGTTGGCAAGCGCCATGGCGATCATCACGCGCTGTCGCTGGCCGCCGGAAAGCTGATGCGGATATTGCATGAGCCGCGCGGCGGGATCGGGGATTTGCACATGTTCCAGCAGTTCGAGCGCGCGCTTTTGCGCATCCCTTTTGCTGATCCGGCGATGCACGCGGATCGCTTCGACGATCTGGCTTCCGATCGTATAGATCGGGTTCAGCGAGCTCATCGGCTCCTGGAAGATCATCGAGATGCGGTCGCCGCGCAGCTTGCGGCGCGCCCGCTCGGAGAATTTCAGGATATTGCTGCCGTCATAGGCGACCGTCGATTTCTCGGAGACGACGGCGCGCTTCGACAACAGCCCCATCACCGTTCGCGCCGTTACCGATTTACCTGATCCGGATTCGCCGACGATCGCGATCGTCTCGCCGCGATAGAGCTGGAAGGAGACGTCCTTGACGGCTTCGACCATGCCGTCTTCGACCTTGAAATTCACCGCCACGTTGCGGGCGTCGATAACAGGTGTGTCCGAACGGCCATCATGGTCATGGCGGACGGGTGGGGCGAAGGAATTGACCAATGCAAGTGCCATATCAATCACCTCAATAAGGATCGACCGCGTCGCGCAATCCGTCGCCGAGCGCGTTGAACGCGAAGACGGTGGCAAGCACGAAGCCGACGGGAGCGAGAATCCAGGGATAGGAGCCGATGACCGAATAGGTCGCCGTATCCTGCAGCATCAGCCCCCAGGAGATCAGCGGCGGCTTGACGGCGAAGCCGAGGAAACCGAGGAAGGATTCCAACAGCACGACGCTCGGTATGTGCAGCGTCACCGCGACGATGACGTGGCTCATCACGTTCGGGAAGATGTGCTGCATGATGATGCGCGTGTCGGTGGCGCCGACGGCCATGGCCGCCCGGACATAATCGATGCGGGCGAGCGCCAAGGTCTTGCCGCGCACCTCGCGCGACATTTGCGCCCAGCCGAGCGCCGACATGACGACGATGACGAAGGCAAGGAAGACATTGGTCGGCGCCGTCACCGGGATCAGCGAGGTCAGCGCCAGGTAGAGCGGCAATTGCGGGAAGGCCAGCACCAGGTCGACGAAACGCTGCAGCCAGACATCGAAGGTCCCGCCGAAGTAACCCGACACCATGCCGACGGTCGTGCCGATGATGGTGACGATGAAGACAACCGTCAGGGCGATCGTCAGCGAGATGCGCGAGCCGATGATGGCGCGCGACAGCACGTCGCGGCCGAACTTGTCGGTGCCGAGAAAATGCACCGGCTGGCCGTCGGTCGATCCAAAGAAGTGCCGGTTGGCCGGGATCAGGCCGAAAAGCCGGTATTCGGCACCCTTGACGAAGAAGCCGAGCAGCCGCGGATTATCGTAATCCATGCCGACGATCGGCTGGAAGGTAACCGGATCGAGCTCTTCGGAATCCGACAGCGCGTAGACGCGCGGCTGGAAGACGAAATTGCCATCCTTGTCGTGGAAGCTCATCACCTGTGGCGGCGCGAAGCCGACATCGGTCGCCTTCGGATCCATCGGCGCAAAGAAATCGGCAAAGATCGCCATGAGGATTAGCATCACGACGAGCACGAGCCCGGCCATGCCGGTCCAGGAACGTCTCAACCGGCGCCAGACAAGGGCGATATAGCTCTCATGCCCACGCGATGGCTTGGTCACGATGTCGGTTGTCGGCGGCGTTGCAGAAGAGTCGAAAGCAAGCATCTCAGGCTCCTCCATATTGGCGGACACGCGGATCGAGAAGAGCGAGCAGCATGTCGGCGATGATGTTGCCGATGATCAGGGTGGCCGACAGCACCATCATGAAGGTGGCGGTGACATAGACGTCGCCGACGGCCATCGAGCCGACGATCGCCGGACCGACGGTCGGCAATGCGAAGATGATGGCGGTTTCGATCTCGCCGGTCAGCATATAGGGCAGCACGACGCCCTGGTACATCACCAGCGGGTGCAGCGCGTTCGGCACCGCATGACGCATCACCACGGCTGCTCCGGAAAGCCCCTTGGCCTTGGCCGTCTCGACATATTGGGCGTTCAGCGTATCGAGCAGATTGCCGCGCATCACCCGCATGTTGTAGGCGAGCCCGCCGAAGGTGGCGATCGCGACGACCGGCCAGACATGGTGGACGAGATCGACGAATTTCGCCCAGGACCATGGCGCGCCGCCATATTGCGGCGAGAAGAAGCTGCCGATCTCGGAAACATTGAGCTGGAAGACCAGGAGATAGACGATGATCAGCGCCATCAGGAAGCGCGGCACCGTCATGCCGAGGAAGGAAATTCCCGATAGCAGGCTGTCGATCCAGCTGTACTGTCGCGTTGCCGCCCAGATGCCAAAACCGATGCCGAGCACCGAGGCAAAGAGATGGCAGACGAGCGCCAGAAGCAGGGTCCTCGGCAGGCGTTCGCCAACGACATCGGCGACCGGCTTGTTATAGAACATGCTGTATCCGAAATCGCCGCGCGTCACGATGCCGCCGATCCAGTTGACGTATTGGACGACCAGCGGCTTATCGAGCCCGTGTTCGACACGGTAAGCCTGCGCCTGCTCTTCGGCCTGCGCATAGGACGCGCCACCCTGGTTGATCAGCTGGGAGCGGATGTAGTCGGCGTAGTCGCCGGGTGGGGCCTGGATGATCGCGAAAGTCACCACGCTCAGGATGAAGAGAACGGGGATCGCGGAGGCTATGCGCACGAGCAGGAATCGTAACATTAGACGGTTCGCTTCTCCTTGCCGCCAGTCGCTCCTCGTCAGCGCGGCCGGCTTGTTGGTCTTGCCCGGCCGCGCGCTGCACGCGCGGCCGGAAGCTCACTTCAGCTGGGAGGGAGCTCTAGTTTATTGGACCCTTGTCGCCGGGCTTGCCGGGCAGCTGTTCGGGGAACAGCTCGTATTTGCCCTGCTTGTCGGCGGCCACCCACAGGCGTTCGCGGATAACCGAATCTTCAGCCCAGTTGAACATCATGATCGGCGTACCCTGGGGCACGTTGGAGAACCGCTTGTTGACGATCAGGGCGCCCGGATATTCCGTCAGGCCGACGGTGTTGACGTGCTCCGTCGAGATCTTCTGATACTGCTTCATCAGATCGACGCGCTCGTCGTTGCTTTGGCTCGTCCTGAACTTGTTGACGACATCGACAAGCTCCTTCTCGAACGGCATCAGATCAAGCTGATCATCCTTGCCGGCGCGATGATGCCAGCTGGTGCGCGGACCGACAGGGGCAAGCTGTTCGGTATTCTGCACCACCGACGACAGTTCCGTCGTGTTGCGCTGGATCAGCCAGTCGAAGCGGCCGGCATAATGGGCGTCATCACGCTTGGCGCCGTCGAGCGCATTGATGACGATCTTCAGCCCCAGCTTCTCCATCTGGCCGACGACACCTTCGGCAAGGCTCTTGTCGGTCGTGTACTGATTGTTGATCAGCATGACGATTTCGACATCCTTGCCGCCGAGCGTGCCGGCCGGGAAGTTCACGATGCCGTTGCCGTCGGTGTCCTTGAGGC
Source organism: Rhizobium brockwellii (assembly GCF_000769405.2). Taxonomy (NCBI): domain Bacteria; kingdom Pseudomonadati; phylum Pseudomonadota; class Alphaproteobacteria; order Hyphomicrobiales; family Rhizobiaceae; genus Rhizobium; species Rhizobium brockwellii. Next base: position 127,937 of record NZ_CP053441.1, on the reverse strand, counting down.
CGGCCTTGGCGAGTTCCTCCTTGGCGCCCTTAAGATCGAAGGGATAGTAGACGGTCGAGTTGCGGTCGTAGAAGCTGGTGCCGGAGGAGAGCCCACCGGGATAGATCGCGGTGAACGGCCCCTTGACCAGCGAGTCGCCGATCGCCTTGCGGTCGAGCGCCATGGTGACGGCCTTGCGGAAATCCTCGTTGCGGTTCAGCTCGCGGATCGCCTCACCGCGCTCGTCCGGGTTGCCCCAGCCGTTGGCGGAGAAGTTCATGCGAAGATTGTAGCCGATGAGGCGCGGGCCGAAGGCGAGACGGGCGGGTGCGGTCTTTTCCGCGGCACGCTTCAGCGAGGCGACGAAATTCTCGGGTTGCTCGAGGTTGGAGAAATCGGCTGATCCCGCCACGGCCTGAACGTCGCGGTCGGCCCAGGTCGAGAGCTTGTAGTGCAGCTCGTTCAGATAGGGCAGCTGATCGCCCTTCTCGTCGACCTTCCAGTAGTAAGGGTTGCGGCGCATGACGATGATATCGTCGGAGCGATATTCCACCGGCACCCAGGCGCCCATGACCGGCATGTTCATGAACTCCGGCGGGAAAGCGTTCTTGAACTGGTCGTAGGTGTTCTTCGAATATTTCGGATGCTTCGGCTTGAGGATATGCGACGGACCCGGGCAGAAGTTCGGGTAGGACATCGTATAGAGATATTGTTTCGGGAAGGCCTCCTTGAAGGTCCATTCGACGGTGTAATCGTCGACCTTCTTCAGCGTCGTTCCGACGCCGAAAGCTTCCGGCGAGGCGCCGCCGCCAAGCGGCGAGACGTTCGGGTCGACGACTTCATCGTCCCAGTAGAACATGATGTCGTCGGCGTTGAACGGCGCGCCGTCGGACCATTTGGCGCCTTCGACCAGGTGCATGGTCAGCTTATGGCCGTCTTGCGACCAATCCCAGCTCTTGGCGAGGTTCGGCAGCGGCTCGGTGTCGGAGGCCTGCACCTGGAACAGCGGCGCGGTGCGCGTCAAGCATTCGGAAAGGCCGATATCGATGCCGCCCCAGCCCTGCGTCTGGCCGGCGCCATAGTTCCAGCCTTCCGGCCGGCCGCCGATGACGTGGCGCATCGTATCGCCGTAGACACCGATGCCGTCGGGCATATTGCCGGTCTTGAAGACCATTGGCTCCTTCGGCAGGCGGTCCTTGACCGGCGGCAGCTTGCCGGTGGCGACGAAATTCTTCGTGACCCAGTCGGGCTCGTGATATTCGGGCAGCGCCTTGAACTCCAGGATGGAGTCGCGCGCAACATAGTTGATCTTGCCTTCGGCCGGGAAGTCCGCCGGCGCCGGCGGAACGGTTGGCTCGGAGGCATATGCATTCAGCGCCGCGGCTGAGACGCTGAGCGCCAGTCCGGCCAGAATGCCTGCGTTACGAAAATTCATCATCGTTTCTCCCTCTTGTTCCGGAGCACGGCTCACGCGGCTCCTTTTTCCTCGAACGACATGAAAGCGGGCCTGACGCCATGGACTTCCCTCCCGGAAACCCATGACGACCCATCCTTCAAGAAAATCAGACGGCCTGTTTCAGCGCCGCCTTTTCCGCGCGCAGCTCCTCGATCGAGCGGACGTTGCGGCGTGCGGCCCCCGCCCAGTCGCGGGTCTGCACCTTCGATTTCGACAGCCGCTCCCTGGCGGCCGGCACGGCATGCGCATATTGCGGCAGCCAGCGCGCCTGGGCGACGACCATTTCATCGACCATCTGCCAGACCTCTTCCGGCGTCGAGACGGCGCCGACCAGCGGATCGTGCAGTACGGCAAGCTTTAAGAGGTCGATATCGCCCGATATTGCCGCATGCACCGACATGCGCTGGACATTGATCGAGGCGATGCAGGTGGCCGCACAAGCTTCCGGCAGGGTGACGCCGGAGACCATGTTGATGCCGAAGCGATCCACGAAGCCCGGCGATTCGATGATCGCATCGGACGGCAGGTTGGTGATGACGCCGTTGTTCTTGACGTTGAAATGGCCGCGATAGACCCGGTTCGTCTCCAGCGCCTCGAGGATATGGCTTGCATGTTCGTTCGAGCGCTTGGCGGGATCGATCGGCTTTGCAGCGGATTCCAGGAATTGCGGATATTCCGTCTCGAACCAGTTGCGCGTTTCGGTGGAATGGCGGAGATAGCCGCCGGTCTCGCCGTGGATCCAGTCGGACATGTCGATCCAGCGGGTGATTTCGTCCGGCCGCTTGCGATACCAGGGCAGGTATTCCGAGAGATGGCCGTTGCTTTCGGTGGAATAGACGCCGAAACGCTTCAGCACGTCGATGCGCAATTTCTCCTGCTGCGAATAGACGGGATGCGCCTCGAAGGCGGAGATCAGCTCGTCCTTGCCGATCCTGCGGCCGTTGAGGCGCAGGTCGATGAACCAGGTCTGATGGTTGATGCCGGAGCAGATATAGTCGAGCTCGCTCAGCGACTTGGCGCCGAGCACCTCGGCGATCTGTTCGGCGCCATGCTGGACGCCGTGGCAGAGACCGACGGTATCGACCTTGCCATATTCGATCGCCGCCCAGGTGTTCATCGCCATCGGGTTGGCATAGTTCAGGAATTTCGCGCCGGGCTCGGCGACCTCGCGGATATCCTTGCAGAAGTCGAGGATGACCGGAATGTTGCGCTGGCCATAGAGAATGCCGCCCGCGCAGATCGTATCGCCGACACACTGGTCGATGCCGTATTTCAGCGGGATCCGGATATCGTCGGCATAGGCCTCGAGCCCACCGACCCGGACGCAGCTGATGATATAACGCGCGCCTTCCAGCGCCTGGCGCCGGTTGGTCGTCGCCGTCACCTTCGTCGGCAGCCCGTTCGCCTCGACGACGCGGTCGAGGATTGCCTTGATCATTTCGAGATTATGCTCGCTGAGATCTGTCAGCGCGAATTCGACGTCGCGAAACTCGGGAACGCACAATATATCGGTAAACAGCTTCTTGGTGAAACCGACGCTGCCCGCACCGATGATAGCGATTTTGAAACTCATGATCTTCACCTCGACCCAATCGAATGCTAAGGAAAAGAAGGCCATGGAGGATCAGGCCGCATGCTGACGCATGTGGCTGAAAACGCCGTAAAATCTGCCTTTTTCCTCCCGGCCGCTCTGTCGACCGTGGTCTCTTCCTCTTGTCGGCCGGGATTATGCCCGAAATCGGCAGGGCGACCAGAGAAGGATTATGCTTTCGGGGGTAATTTTGTGCTGCAAGATTTGATCGCCAACGGACAGTCGATGAGGACGGTTTCTCTGCCCCGCGGCCGCCAGCGATTGCATGCCATGCCGACCAGCGCCGGCTATGAGGTGCGCGAGAACGAGAGCTATGACTGGGACGGCCGCCGGCGCGGCCAGACGCCCTTCACCGTGTTGCAGCACACGATCAGCGGCAGCGGCAAGTTGCGCTATCAGAATCGCAACTATCGCCTTCAGGGCGGCGATACACTTCTGGTGCTCGTCCCGCACAATCATCGCTACTGGCTGGAGAAGGGCGACCGCTGGGAATATTTCTGGATCTCGATGAATGGCGAGGAAACGCTGCGCATCCACCAGATGGTGCTGTCGACCGCCGGGCCGGTGCTGAAGCTGCAGCCCTCGACCATCGATCATCTCGCCGATTGCAGCCTGCGCCTGGTCAAGGGCGCAACGTCCCCGGGTGCCGCCTCGGCGATCGCCTATGAAGCGGCGATGGCGCTTTACGACGATGTCTTCGGCTCGTCGGCCTTTGCCGCTGAACTCAGCCTCATGCAGCCGGTGATCGACCATATCAATGCCAATCTCGAAAAGCCGCTGCCGGTGAGCGAACTCGCCGGTATCGTCGGCCTCAGCCGCGCGCATTTCTCGCGCAGCTTCGCCGAGAGCGAGGGCATGCCGCCGGCCGAATTCGTGCTGCAGCAACGCCTGCAGCGCGCCGTCAAGCTTCTGACCAAGGCCGACTTCCTGCCGGTCAAGGAAGTCGCCATCATGTGCGGCTTCGAGGACCCCAACTATTTCTCCAAGGTCTTCCGCCGCGTCTACGGCACCAACCCCACCGAATTCCGCACGACGGGCATGTATGCCAGCATCGGCAAGCTGAGATAGCCGGCCGCCTGGCAACCCGGTTGTTTCAAGCCCGCACCTCGAACACCATGTTAAACGGCGTTTCCGTCGCACGACGGAAATGCGTAAATCCGGCGTCGCGCGCGACCTTGCGAAGTTTCATTTCTCCCGCCTGCGCGCCGAGCCCGAGCCCCACCTCCTGGGAGAGCGATGCCGGCGTGCAGATCATCGTCGACGCTCCATAATAGACGCGCCCGACCGGGTTGAGATTGTCCTTGAGTTGGTCATGGGCAAAAGGCTCGACGATCAGCCACGTCCCATTCGGCCCAAGCGTGTCCTTGACATGTCGGCCGGCGCCGACGGGATCGCCCATATCGTGAAGGCAATCGAACATGGCGACCATATCATAGCCGCGCCCCGGAAATTCCGCCGCCGAGCCCTGCTCGAAGGTCACACGGTCAGCAACACCCGCATCCTTCGCGGCGGCCTTTGCTCTTTCGATCGACGGGCCATGATAGTCGAAGCCGGTAAAGCGGGACGCGGGATAGGCTTGCGCCATCAGGATGGTCGATGCCCCATGACCGCAGCCGACGTCGGCGACACTGGCGCCAGCCTTGAGCTTCGCCTCGACCCCGGCCAGAGCCGGTATCCATTCGGCGACGAGATGGCTGTTATAGCCCGGACGAAAGAACCGCTCCGTTCCCCGAAAGAGGCAGGTGCTATGCTCATGCCAGCCGAGACCCTTGCCGGTGCGGAAGGCATCGGCGACCTTTGACTCGTCCATCCACATGGATTGGACGACCTCGAAGGCTCCGACGAAGAAGGCCGGGCTGTTTTCCTCGGCAAACACCATCGCCTGTTCCGGCGTCAGGCTGAAACGATCGGTCTTTTCATCGTACGCAACATAGTCCGCAGCGGCCTGGGCGCTCAGCCATTCCCTGAGATAGCGCTCCTTTACTCCGGTTTTCGCGGCCAGATCCTGGACGCTCATCGGCGTTCCGTCGGCCATCGCTTTGAAGATTCCGACCTGGTCGCCAAGCACGACCAAGGCACCTGACATGGCGGCGCCGACGTCACCAACGAGACGACCGACGAGCGCATCGAGTTTCTGCATATCTGGCTCACGCATTGTAACCTCCCGGGTGCGTGATAAGGGGCTTTAAAATTAGGCTTTAATAATATTCAGTCAATCAACCTCCCCTTTCACTGGATGAGCGGAGTTATTAAAGGTCGAAAGAATCTCGTCGCGCGATAACATCTGGATTCCATTCCAGCGAACGGCAACCGCCTCTCGGCACGGCCCCAATCCATGTGTTTGCTCTCATCATCGCTTGTATCGAGATTGCGTTTTTAATATAATCTTCCCGAGGCAGAATCACACTTTTGATGCAAGGTTATTGTTTTGTGTCTATCCTCCGCTCAATGCCGCGCTGCTCGTGCCCTTTTGGCATGGTCACAGGACGACCTGTCTTCGGCCTCGAAAGTCGCCAAAGCGACGATTGCTAATTTCGAGGCGGGGAAGCGTTCTCCCTACGAACGAACCCTTCAGGATGTGAAGCACGCCCTGGAAGGCGGCGGCGTTATTTTCATCCCTGAAAATGGTGGGGGTGCGGGTGTTCGCCTTGCAAAACGCGCGCATGCGTCGATCGACACGAATGAAACCGAGACGGTTCAATATGAAGAATATCTCAAAAACGACGCACCGCCCGGTGCAGGTGGCTGAATGATGGCAAAGAAAGAAAAGCTCGAACACTCCGAACTGGCGGGAGAATTCACCGACGACGGGATCACCGTGCTCGTCGATATCTTCCGCACATTCGGCAGCAATGAAGACTGGACGATGGAAGTGGTCACGCAGGCGGAAGATCTGATCCGCTGGGACGAGCCATTTGCGACCGACCGGGATGCCTTCGACGAATTCCTGGCCGTCGTCGCGCGCGACGGCATTCGATCGTTTCTCGAAGATGAAGAGCCATCCGTGCATTGAGGAATATTTGTGAAAAGCATCAATGATCTCGTCGCATCGGCGAAGACCGTCTGCGATCGATACCGGGCCGGGCGGATGGAGCGCGAGACCGTGCGGGAATGGGTTCTCGGACTTGGCGCCTATCCGCCGCCGCATGGTGACCGCGTGCGCGAAGCAGCCGAATGGTTCCGGCTGCACAATCGCGAGCCTGTTTCCGAAGACATCGTGCTGGTGGACATCGACCGACTTGCAGCGATTGCAGCGCCTTGATCGTCGCGGCGCCGGCGCTGTTTTGCGGTTGTCTCGCCGCCTCGATCCGGACTGGCGCAATTACGCCGTTACTAGGCGGCGTAGGACCAATGACGATCACGCGCCTTATGCATAATACCCTCATCGCAGCTTCCATGCGGAGCGGTCTGGGGGTTCCGCTGTTTCGGCAAATGTGACACCCCTTACGAGGCTGGCATGGCTCCTGCATCTCACGCGCGAAGCGTACGTCAAGCGCGGCTAGGTCATTTTAATTCGTGCGATAAATAGAAGGAACAGCACGTGGCAGCATTTCCGGAAAAGGCAAAGGTCGTCATCATCGGGCTCGGCGGTATCGTCGGCGCCTCCATCGCGCATCATCTCGTCGAGCGGGGATGGGACGATATTGTCGGCATCGATAAGTCGGGCATACCGACCGATATCGGCTCGACAGCCCATGCCTCGGACTTCTGTTACACCACCAGCCATGACTATCTGTCGGTCTGGACCACGCAATATTCGATCGATTTCTACGAGAAGATGGGCCATTACGCCCGCATCGGCGGCCTCGAAGTGGCGCGCACCGGCGACGATGCCTGGATGGAGGAAATCAAGCGCAAGCTTTCCTCGGCACGCGCTTTCGGCACGCGCGCTCACTATGTCAGCCCTTCCGAGATCAAGGAGAAGTTCCCGCTGATCGAGGAAGATCAGGTGATGGGCGGCCTTTACGATCCGGATGCCGGCCTCGTCATTCCGCGCTCGCAGACCGTTGCCGGCAAGCTGGTCGATGCCGCCGAAAAGGCCGGCAAGCTGCAGGTGTTCGGCAACACGCCGGCGAAGTCGCTGATCGTCGAAGGCGGTCGCATCAAGGGCGTCGTCACCCATCGCGGCACGATCATGGCCGACCACGTCATCGTCTGTGCCGGCCTCTGGGGGCGCCTGATCGCGGAGATGGTCGGCGAAGACCTGCCGGTCATGCCGGTCGACCACCCGCTCACCTTCTTCGGTCCGTATAACGAGTTTGAAGGCACCGGCAAGGAAATTGGCTTCCCGCTGCTGCGCGACCAGGGCAACTCCGCCTATATGCGCGATACCGGCGACCCGGCGACGACGGAGGGCGGCCAGATCGAGTGGGGCTATTACGAGACCACCAATCCGCGCATGTGCCATCCGCGCGACATTCTCGAAAAACACGAAGCGCGCCTCTCGCCCTCGCAGCGCGACCTCGAGATGGAACAGATCATCGAGCCGCTCGAGCGCGCCATGGAACTGACGCCGATCCTCGGCGAACTCGGCTATAACGAAGGTCACTCCTTCAACGGCCTGTTGCAAGTTTCCGCCGGCGGCGGCGCATCCTGCGGCGAGAGCCAGAAGGTGCGCGGTCTCTGGTATTGCGTTGCCATCTGGGTCAAGGACGGCCCGGGCTATGGCAAGCTGATCGCCGACTGGATGACCGATGGCCGTACTGAAATCGATCACAACAGCATCGACTATGCCCGCTTCTATCCGCATCAGTTGACGGAAGAGTTCATCGAGGGCCGCTGCTACGAAGCCGCCCAGAAGATCTATTTCCCGGCTGTTCACACCCGCGAACCCTATGCATCCGGCCGCAATGCCAAACGCTCGCCCTTCTACGAGCGCGAAAAGGAGCTTGGCGGCTACTTCATGGAACTTGGCGGCTGGGAGCGTGCGCACGGCTACGCCGCCAACGAGCACCTTCTGGAGAAATACGCCGACCGCGTCCCGGTTCGCGAGAACGAATGGGACAGCCGCCATTTCTGGCGCGTGTCGAATGCCGAGCATCTGGCGATGAGCGAGGATTGCGGCATCGTCAATCTTAGCCACTTCCACATGGTCGATATCGAGGGACCTGACCATGTCGAACTGATGGAATGGCTGTGCGCCGCCAAGATCGGCGGCGATGCAAACATCGGCAAGGGCGTTTACACCCACTTCCTCGACGACGAAGGCATGGTCCGCGCTGACTTCACCGTCTTCCGCATGGCCGATCGGTGCCGTCTCGTCAACGGCGCCGATGCCGGACCGCGCGACCTGCACTATATGAAGCGCGTCGCCGAAGACCGTGGCCTTGACGTGATCATCACCGACGTCTCGGAAAAATTCGTAACGATCGGCATCTGGGGTCCGAACGCGCGCGACACGCTGAAGAAGGCTGTCGCCGATCCGGCCGGGCTCGATCAGGAAAACTTCGCCTTTGCGGCGATCAAGCCGATCGAAATCGCCGGTAAGCCTGTCACCGCCTTCCGCATTTCCTATGTCGGCGAGCAGGGCTGGGAACTGCACATGAAGTACGAAGACGGCCTCGCCGTCTGGGATGCGCTGCGCTCGACCGGCGTGATGGCCTTCGGCGTGGAGACCTATGCGAATTCGCGCCGCATGGAAAAGAGCCTGCGCCTGCAGAACGCCGACCTCTTGACCCAGTACAACCTGATCGAAGCCGATCTCGCCCGTCCGAAGGTCAAGGAAGCCGACTTCCGCGGCAAGGCAAAACATCTGGAATACAAAGCGCGTGAGCACCAGCCGGCCATGCTCTGCACCCTTGTGATGACCGAGAATACCGACAAATCAGGCGTGAAGCGTTATCCCGTCGGCAACATGCCGGTTGTCGATCCCGCCACGGGCGAGGTTCTGGTCGACGAGCTTGGCCGTCGATCCTACACGACCTCGGTCGCCTACGGCCCAACGGTCGGCAAGAACATTGCCTTGGCCTACCTGCCCTGGTCGCATTGCCAGGTTGGACGCCGGCTGAATGTCGAGTATTTTTCCGAGAGCTATCCGGTGGAGGTCGTCAGCGTCGGGTACAAGCCGATCTACGACCCAGAAAATCTGAAGCCGCGCACCTAAGCGCATCAGCCCCGCAAATCGGAATCGATTTTCGGAAAGCACGTGCGAGGATTGAAAGTGTTACAGCGCCGCGTGTCTTAAAAGACGCGCGGCGCTGTATGCGTTCCAGAACTTGTGACGCCGCAAGGACGGGGCGCCACAGACATGAGGTTGATTGTCAGCGCCACTCTGAACTGCGGCTCGGATGGTCGCTGGTGACCGGATCCGTCACCTGTCCGCTTCCGACGCTCTGGATGCTGGCGCTATTTTACGGTTGCCTCGCAGTCGGATTGGAAGTCAGGATGCGCGACGTCATCATTGGAATTCAATAGCGAGGGATTTTGACCGACAACCGCTCACACTTTTCGGCATCATGCTCTGGCGAGTGGACAGTCGATGCTTGATAATCCCACATGGTCCGGAGTGCTTGCCGATCCTGTCGTCCAGGCAGGGACGTTGGCTGTGGTCGGTGCGATCGTCACGCGCATAGCGCTTCGGCCCTTCCCGAGCTGGAAGCTCGCCGGCCAGGTGTTTTTCTTCGCGGCGCTCACCGTCCTGCTGCTCTATCATGACATCGTGCCCTACGAAGTCGGGCCGGCGCCGGCTTCGACCTTCGAACGCGTCTTCATCGCCCTTGCCAAGGTGGTCTGGTGGATCAATGCCGCCTGGGCACTGATCGCCTTCGTCCGCGTCTTCCTGATCTTCGAACGCCAGCCGAGAGAAGGTCGCCTCGTTCAGGATCTGGTCATCGGCCTGATCTATCTCGGCGCAATCCTCTCGGTGGTCGCCTATGTCTTCAGCTTTCCCGTCGGCACGCTGATCGCCACGTCGGGTGTCTTTGCCATCATCCTCGGCTTGGCGATGCAGAGCACCCTGAGCGACGTCTTTTCGGGCATCGCGCTCAATCTCGGCCGGCCCTACGCGATCGGCGACTGGATCGTGCTGAATGACGGTATCGAAGGCCGTGTCGTCGAAACCAACTGGCGTTCCACCCATCTGCTGAACGGCTCGAACGACCTTGTCGTCCTGCCCAACAGCTTTCTGGCCAAGATCGGGCTGACCAATCTCAGCAGCCCCGACCGCAGTCATGGCGCCTCACTGACGGTCCGGGTGGTGCCGACGATCGGGCCGTCGGCGATCATCGAGGTCATGCGCGCCGTGCTTTTGAGCAGCGACTCGATCCTGACCGAGCCGAAACCCGGTGTGCAGATCAAATCGCTGACATCGGATGCAGTGGAACTGGAACTCTCCTTCCGCGTCAGGGATATCGGCCAGGCGGGACCGGCAAAGAACGAGATATTCGATCTCCTCTACCGCCATATCAAGGCCGCAGGCCTCACCTTGGCCCGACCGCTCGACGCCGCCGGTCCACCGCCCGACCAGTTGCAGTCGGAAGAGGTGATAAAGCCGCACCGGCCGACGCCGCTCAAGCTTCTCGACGCCATCCCGCTGTTTTTCTCGCTGACCGAGGACGAGAAGGAAACGCTGGCAGCCTCCATGACGCGGCGGACCTACAAGAAGGACTCCATTCTCATCGAGCAGGGCGATACGGTCGCATCGCTGATGATCGTGCGCAGCGGCGCCCTCGTCGCCACGCGCCAGGAAGGCCATAAGGAAATCGAACTCGGCCGGCTGGCGCCGGGCGATTATTTCGGCGAAAGCGGGCTGCTGATCGGCGTCGGCGAGGCCGCCAGCCTGCGGGCGCTGACCTTCGTCGTCGTCTACGAGATTGCCCAGGCAAGCCTGACGCCGCTGCTGCACGACCGGCCCGGCATCGCCGAAGAGCTTGCCGCCACTTTGTCGCACCGCATCGAGACCGGCCAGCATTCCTTCGCGACCGAAGGCGCCGCGCTGAACGGTGGTTCGGTTGGCTCGCTGGTGACGCGTATCCGCCACCTGTTCAAGGTGCCGCAATAGGCTCCGCGCTATCTGATGTCGCCGCTTCCAGCGTCGGCGGCATCATCCGGCGCGCGGCTCGGAACGAACCGCTTCGAGATCAGCCAGCAGCCTAGCGCCCAGAGGGCGCCGGCGCACCACCCGGCGAAGACATCCGTGGGATAATGGACACCGAGATAAATCCGGCTCAAGCCGATGATCACCGCAAGGAAGACGCCGGTGCCTATGACGAAGATCCGCGTCGACCGGTAACGCTGTGTCCGGGCCAGCAGCGCCCCAAGCGTCAGATAGGTCACCGCCGAGACCATCGCATGCCCGGAGGGAAAGCTGAGATCGCTCACCTCGACCAGATGCGGCACGATATCAGGACGCGGCCGCGCGACGAGGATCTTTAAGAGCGTGCTCGCCAGCCAGCCTGTTAGTACCGAGGAAAAGACGAAGATCGCGATCGGCCAGCGCCGGTCGAGCAGAAGATAGACGGTGACGAGAACCGTCATCAGCGAGAGAACGGTGATACCGCCGAGGCTGGTGATATCGTCGACGGCATGCGTCAGCCAGCCAGGACCGATCGGCACGGCAAGTTCACCCGGCCGTCGCAACGCCAGCAGGATTGCCTCGTCGAAGCGAAATGTCTCACCCTCTAGGACTTCGCTCGTCAGCCGCTGTAGCACGAACAGTCCGCCCGCGATCGACGCGACCGTAATCAGCGTCAGCGGTTCATAGGCGGTAAGCCTTGTCAGAAAACCTCGTCGTTGAACCTCGGTCATGCCTGCCGTCGTGCTCCCTTTACACCATGTCGGTCTTCGCCAAATCGGCAATGCAACCCCGGGATTCAAGGTCCAGCGGCATTCTTTGGCCGCCATCCATGGTTCATCGGACACCCACCGCAAGATGGGGAAAGGCATTGACTCGGTTGCGTCCTGATAAAGGACTGCCGCAGCCGGGTCGGCAAAAATGTGTTACTGCCGCACTCCGTCAAGCGGCAATCGAACGCCGACCGTCGTCCTTCGAAGCGCAATGTCTACCGCCCCGATCCACTCACGATCCAATGCCTTAGTGGCCGCAATGAGCGTGGCTCCGGAAAATTGCTTCCGCAGAGAAGCAACGCATCCCACCCTTTCCGCCTCCGCCTCCACGGAGCCGGCTTCCAGCGCTGTGATGAAAATCACCGGAAGAGCTGTCCCCTCGGCCTTCAGCCTGCGTTGCCGACATCATGGGCCTCGCACTCCAATACAGTCTCAAGCTTCGACGGCGGCCGGTGGCGTTGAAACACGCGGAAGTTCTGGCGCGACGAGGCGTGGGGACCGGGAGATTTCGGACCTCATCGGGCAGTTGAAGCAGGCGATCAGCGGAAAATAGGTATTTTAGCTTGTTCAAATGTACTTCTCGCTGCACAGTGCTGACTGGGGACAGCAGTGCCGAGGCGGCCAACGAGATCGGGGGGATTCTCATGAAAGCCATATACCTGCGTGCCGTGCTTTTATTGGCGAGCATCTGCTGGGCGGCGGGCGGCAACGCCGCCGATATCACGCCGCTAGCGCCAGAGGCGAAGTCAATCGAGAGCCCGAGCGGCTGGGAATTCACATTCGCTCCATATTTCTGGGCGGCCGGCATCTCCGGCGACACGGCGCAGTTCGGGCTTCCGGAAGTCCATCTCGACTCCAACTTCAGCGATATTCTCGAAAATCTCGACTTCGCGTTCATGGCGGCAGGGGAAGCAAGATACGATCGCTTCAGCATCGTCGGAGACGTGATCTACACCAAGCTGGGTGCGGATGCCGACACGCCGGCCGGTATCCTTGCCGACAGCGTCGATGTGACATCGAAGACCTTCGCGGGATTTCTTGGCATCGGTTACGCCATACTCGAAGACCAAAATGGCCATCTCGACGTGGTCGGCGGCATGAAGGTCTGGTCGGTCGAAACCGAAATCTCCTTTAATGGCGGCATTCTGGCGGGAGTGGATGTCGAGGACAGCGCCACATGGGTCGATGCCGTCGCCGGCGTCAGGGGCAACTACTTCTTCACGCCGGAGATCTATCTCACGGGATGGGGTCTGGTGGGCGCCGGCGGCGCCGATCTCGACTGGGACTTGGCATTGGGGCTCGGCTACAAGTTTAACGACAGCATCTCGGCGATCGCCGGATATCGCGCACTGGGCGTCAATTACGAGAATGACGGCTTCGTCTTCGACGTCGTCCAGCAGGGGCCGATTTTCGGGGTCGCCATACGGTTCTAACGCCGGACTGGCGAACTTCGTCCGCGAGCGATTGTCCTCCCAACATGCTCGCCTTTTGAAGGCCTGGCCCAGGAGCCGGAACAACGCCCCCAGGAAGCAGAGAGCCGCCTTGGCAAGAACGGTGGTTCGCAGTTCGGTATCAAACACGGATCGATCCGAGCGATATCGTTTCACTCCGGAGGTAGCGTGCTTGGCGGGCTGGGTTCAATCGGATGATGGAGGGATTGATGAAGAAATCGCTTCGGACCAAGGGGAGACGAGGTTTCCTGTCATAGGTGCAAATCAACAAAGAGTCAGCTCAGACAGTTCAAGGATAACTTCTGCAAAAGGGGGAAGCGATGAACAAGATATCTGCGAAGTTGATAGTGGCGGGGCTCGTAGGCCTGGGCTCTGCCTTGCCGGCTGCGGCCCAGGAGACCACCGACATAGGTAGTCTGGACAGCGCGAAGGCTGGAAAGGCGTTTTCCAGCAAACCTGTCTACTCGCCCTATGCGGGGCGCAATTTTCCGACCCGGCCGCTCTTCGGCGACACGCATCTCCACACCGGAGCTTCGTTCGATGCCGGCGCATTCGGCGCACGGTTGACGCCTCGCGACGCCTACCGCTTCGCTCGCGGCGAGGAGATTACGGCGTCGAGCGGCCAGCCCGCTAAGTTGTCACGGCCGCTCGACTTTCTGGTGGTGGCCGACCACTCGGACAACATGGGCATGTTCCCCGACCTCTTCGCCGGCAAGCCGGAAGTCATTTCCGATCCGCAGGCCAAGACCTGGTACGAGGAGATCAAGGCGGGACAAGGAGGCAAGGCCGCACTCGAGATCATCTTCAGCTTCGGCAAGGGAACGCTTCCCAAGAGCATGATCTACGGGCCGGAGACACGTCCCTACAAGAACGCGTGGCAGGACACGATAAAGGCCGCCGAGGAATACAATGATCCGGGCCGCTTCACCGCCTTCATCGGCTATGAGTGGACCTCGAACACGGGAGGCAACAATCTGCATCGCAATGTCATCTTCCGCGACAATGCCGACAAGGCCGACCAGGTCGTGCCCTATACGACGCTTAAGCCCTTGGGTAGCGACAATCCGCGCGATCTATGGAAGTGGATGCAGGCCTATGAGGACAAGACCGGCGGCAACGTGCTGGCGATTGCGCACAACGGCAATCTGTCCAACGGCCGCATGTTCCCGTTGATTGAATCCTTCACCGGCAAGCCGGTCGACAAGGAATATGTCGAGCAGCGCTCCAGGTGGGAACGCCTCTACGAGACGACGCAGACGAAAGGCACCGGCGAGGCGCATCCGACGCTCTCGCCCAATGACGAGTTCGCCGACTTCGAGATCTGGGACTTCGGCAATCTCGACGCCAGCGTGCCTAAGACGCCCGATATGCTGGAGTTCGAATATACACGGTCCGCGCTGAAGAACGGCCTCAAGCTCGAAGCCGAGCTTGGCACGAACCCCTATAAGGTCGGGCTGGTCGGCAGCTCCGACGCGCATACGGGCCTTGCAGCCATGGAAGAGGAAAACTTCTTCGGAAAGACCACGCCGCAGGAGCCCAGCCCGGAACGCCTGACGGCAACATTCGTCAAGGATGCCAAGACTGGTATCACGGTGATGGACTGGGAGGTTGGCGCGTCGGGCTACGCGGCGGTCTGGGCGGCGGAAAACACGCGCGAGTCGATCTGGGACGCCATGCAGCGCAAGGAAACCTACGCGACAACCGGATCGCGCATGGCCGTGCGCTTCTTCGGCGGGTGGGATTTCTCGCCAGCCGATGCCGAGAGCCGCAACCCCGGCGCGATCGGCTACGGCAAGGGCGTTCCCATGGGTGGCGACCTGACAGCCGCGCCGGAAGGCAAGGCACCGGCGTTTCTCGTCGCCGCGCTGCGAGACCCGATCGGAGCCAATCTCGACCGCTATCAGATTATCAAGGGCTGGCTCGACGACAAGGGCGAGACACATGAGCAGATATACGACGTCGCTTGGGGCGGGGATCGCAAACCGGGCGCCGACGGCAAGGTGCCATCGGTCGGCAGCACCGTCGACATCGAGAACGCGACCTGGACCAACTCCATCGGTGCGCCGGAACTGATCGCTGTGTGGAAGGACCCCAGCTTCGATCCGAAGCAGAAAGCCTTCTACTATGGACGCGTCATCGAGATACCGACGCCGCGGTGGACCGCCTATGATGCCAAACGCTTTGGAACGAAGCCGCTTGAGGGTACGCGGATGACGATCACCGAACGCGCCTATACCTCGCCGATTTGGTACACGCCGTGACCGCGATGCCGGCGGCTGAACCGGCCGCCGGATCGTCGACCGCCCCAGCATACGGCAAAGTGTGGACGATCCTGTTGAAACCTGTGTTGAGGGAGCCGCTGGTCCACTTCCTGCTGCTCGCGCTGCTTGTCTTTGCGGCTTATGGGCTCTTTGGCGCCGATGCGGACGACAAGACGGACAGCATCGTCATTACGGCGCCAAAGATCGAGCAAATGGCCGCCGTGTTCGCGGGGACCTGGCAACGTCCGCCAACAGCCGAGGAACTAAAAGCCCTGATCGACGACTATGTGAAGGAGGAAATTCTGGTACGCCAGGCGCTGGGGCTCGGGCTCGACAGGGACGACACGGTGGTTCGTCGCCGCCTGCGCCAGAAGATGGAATTCCTGAACGTCGCCGACGCCGAAGCGCTGGCACCGACCGATGCGGAGTTGGACGCCTATCTGAAAGCCAATGCAGCCATGTTCCAGATCGGTTCGATGCTGGCCTTCCAGCAGGTGTACTTCAACCCTCAGCGGCGCGGCGACACGACCGCACAGGACGCAGCTTCCGTTCTCGAAGCGCTGCTGACCGATTCGGCCACGGATCGCACCCTATTTGGCGACCCCACGCTGCTCCCGCCCGACCTGCCGCTTTCGAGCAAGACATCGATCGGACAGACCTTCGGCGCCGATTTCGCGGAAGAACTCGACAAGATCCCTGCGGGCCAGTGGACGGGTCCCGTCAATTCCAGCTTCGGGCTGCACCTGATCCGCGTGACGGAGCGCGTGCCCGGCCGAGTGCCGACGCTCGACGAGGTTCGCGACGGCGTTGCGCGGGAGTGGACGAACGCTAGACGTAAAGAACTCGAGAACCAGCGCTTCGCCGAACTCCTTAAGCGCTATGTGGTGAGCGTCGAAAGCCCGGCCGGCGCGGGAACCGACCCATGACGCGGCTTGCGGCGCTGCTGGCCGTGCTGATGCCGGTGTTGCTGGCCACACCGGGGTACCCTCATGAGATTCGGCCGGCCTATCTCGACATGCGCGAAACGGCGAGCGATGAGTTCGCCGTCGTTTGGAAGGTTCCGGCGCAAGGCGACATGCGTCTCGGGCTTTATGCAAGACTGCCGAAGCGGTGCATCGAGAAAGCCGAACCGGCGATGTCGATCGTGGACGGAGCTTATCTGGAGCGAAGGACCGTCGCCTGTGCGGGGGGATTGAGGGGCGGCGAGATCGGCATCAACGGCCTCAAGTCGACCATGACCGAAGCGCTCGTCCGCATCGAATACGAGAACGGCGACACGGAGGTCGTGCGCCTCATGCCGGACGCGCCCTCCTTCACCGCAGCCGGCGCGCAGACCAGCCTCGAGTTCGCCCAGACCTATTTTCTGCTGGGCGTCGACCATATACTCTCGGGTCTCGATCACCTGCTCTTCGTGCTTGCGATCATGCTACTCATTCGAGACCGCTGGATGCTGGTCAAGACGATCACGGCCTTTACGATCGCACACAGCATCACGCTGGCTGGAGCGTCGCTCGGATATTTCAGTTTGCCGCAGAAACCGGTGGAAGCGACGATCGCCCTCAGTATCGCATTCGTCGCAAGCGAACTGATCAAGATGAAGCCGGGCGAAAGGCGGCTCTCCGAGAGCTACCCCTGGGTCGTTGCCTTCGCGTTCGGGCTGCTGCACGGCTTCGGTTTCGCCGGTGCCTTGATGGAAATCGGCTTGCCGCAATCCGATGTGCCACTGAGCCTTTTGACATTCAACCTGGGTGTCGAGGCAGGACAGCTGATCTTCGTCGCCGCGGCGCTGGTCGTGCTTCGGGCAGCAGGCGCGCTGAGCACGATACAGCCCGCACCGGCGCGTCAGTTCGGCGCCTACATAATCGGGACCGCCGCGATGCTGTGGCTGGTTTCGCGGATCGCGGGGTTGGCGGCGTGAGCAGCGCGATCCACTGAAGGGCAGGTAGAAACATTCGCCCATGACCAAGACATCATAGTCAGCTCAGTTCAGTTCGCCGCAGCGTCCAGCCGAATCTTAGCCGAACTCACAGCCAGAGGCGGCAAGCGGGAACAGCAGTTCAGACTGCTATAGCGTCCATGCACATGAAAAGTCGCGCGGCGCTTTAGTAGCAAAAGCTCAACCTTCTTTTGCTATTGCTGGAGCCGATTGCGTTGGAGATGGTTCGGCGATGAAAATTCCGACAGTGATGGTTCTGATGGCAGCCCTCCTGCAGCCGGTCTGCGCCTTCGGCGAGACCGAATGGATGGGCGGCGCGAGACAATGGTCAGTTGGCTTTGCGAATGAGAGCCCGCATCCCTATTGCCGCCTGCTGTGGGACAGCGAGATCGGCAAGACCATGGAATTCCGCCAGAGCGCAACCGAGACCTTCTGGCTGGTCGCAAAGACCACATGGGACATTCCGGCCGGGACCAAAACCGAGGTGACGCTGACGGACCGAATGGCGACGAAGGTAATCGCTGCCGATTTCTTCGACAAGAATACGCTTCGCCTCTGGGGCCCGGCCAGCAAGGGGAGCGCCGGTCTGAAGAAGATCATCAAGAATTCCTTTGCCGGAATGCCTGACGTGCAGATCACCTTTGCCGGTGACGAAGGCGACTGGACGCTGCCGCTCTCGCGGGTGGATCAGCTCTACCCCACCTTCGTCCAGTGCCTCAAACGTCTCGAGTCCGGCGAAAAGTCAAAGCAGAACTCCGAAACCCAGCCGTTCTGAGGCCGATTATACCGGCGGCGCAGTCTCGCGGATCAGGCTGCACACGGCTTCGATATCGCCGTTGAGCGGCCGTTCGTCACCATAATGCGAAACATGCTCCCGCACAGCCTTGTAAACCAGGTCCGTGCCTGCCGCCCGCGACGCCGTCGCTGCCAGAAAATCATGCGCCTGTGCCGCCGCCATCAGCTCGATCGCCAGGATATACTCGGCGTTGTCGATGACGGCGAGCAGCTTGCCGGCGGCAGCCGTCGGGTGTGCGAGGAAATCCTCCTGTAGGCCCGAGGTCAGCCCGCCGTCCATGGCCGCGGGTGCGGCAAGGCGGCGGTTCTCGTTGCTAAGGGCCGCGGCAGTATATTGGGCGATCATTAAGCCGGAATGGCTGCCGGCATCGCTGGCGAGGAAAGCCGGCAGACCGCTCACCAGCGGATTGACGAGCCGGTCCATGCGCCGCTCGCTGATCGCGCCGATCTGCGCCAGCGCAATGGCCAGGCTATCGGCCGCCTGACCCAGCGCCGGGGCAACCGCATGCGCCTCGGAGGAGACGATCGGCTGTTCCGGCGTGCCTGAAACAGCCGGATTGTCCGTCACCGAAGCAAGCTCCTGATCGGCGACGCGGGCGGAATTGTCGAAGATATCGCGGGCAGCGCCATGCGCATGCGGCACCGAACGAAGGCTGAGCGCATCCTGCGTGCGGCGGCCGAAGGCGGCGGCGACAAGGCCGCTGCCCTGAAGCCGCGCGCGCAGCGTCGCTCCCACTTTCTCTATTCCCGCCGATGGGCGCAGCGCCAGCACGGCCGCGTCGAAGGCGGCGATCTGGCAGCCCGCCGCTTCCAGCGTCAATGCTGCGATCGCATCGGCCCAGTCGAGCAGCCGTTCGGCGCGCGAAAGCGCGACAGTGGTCAGGCCGGTGGCGCAGGCGGTGCCGTTGACAAGGCTCAAGCCCTCCTTGGCGCCAAGCACTAAGGGCTCGAGGCCGATCGCGGCAAGCGCTTCGCGACCGCTCATGCGCCGGCCGTCCAGGTGAGCGCTGCCTTCGCCGATCAGAACAAGCGCAATATGGGCGTTGTGGACGAGGTAACCGGCAGAGCCCTTGGACGGCACGTCGGGAATGCAATCATGTTCCAGCAGGGCTGTGAGATGCTCGACGAGCTCGCGCCGCACGCCGGAATGGCCATGAGCGAAATTGGCGATCTCAGCGGCGATGATGGCACGCACCTCGCGGGCAGCCAGCAATGGCCCGACGCCGCAGGCATGGCTGAGCACGATACTGCGCGACAACAGGCTCTGCGAGGCACGATCGACCACCGTATCCGCCAGTGCCCCGACGCCGGTATTGACGCCATAAGCGCGCACGCCGGTCTCGACGATGCGCGCGACGATGCGGCTTGCCTGCTCTATGCGCGCCCAAGCGGCGGGCGACAGCGCAAGCGCTTCCCCTGCCCCGACGCGCGCGACATCGCGCCAGGTAAGCACGGCGTCGATGGTGATCGTCATTGACCGCTTCCGAAATGGCCGATGAACTGGCGAAACGCGGGTGTCGCGCCGCCGGTAAACATCTCGTCGGGCTTGCCACTGCTCTCGATCAACCCTTCGCGCATGAAGACGACGCGGTTCGAGACGTTGCGGGCAAAGCTCATCTCATGGGTGACGACGAGCATGGTCATGCCTTCCTCGGCCAGCGCGCGCATGACGCGCAGCACCTCGCCGACAAGTTCCGGATCAAGCGCCGAGGTCGGTTCGTCGAACAGCATCACCTTCGGCTTCATCGCCAGCGCCCGGGCGATTGCGGCGCGCTGCTGCTGGCCACCGGAGAGATGGGCGGGATAGGCGTGGCGCTTATCGGCGATGCCGACCTTTTCGAGCAGCGCTTCGGCCTCGGCGATGCAGTCGGCGCGCGGTCGCTTCAGCACGTGGATCGGCCCTTCGATGACGTTCTGCAGGATCGTCATATGGGACCAGAGATTGAAGGACTGGAACACCATGCCAAGCTCGGAGCGGATATGGTCCACCTGCTTCTGGCTGGCCGGCTTGCTCCGCCCGTTCTTGTGCACCATGCGGATCTCCTCGCCGTCGACCCAGATCTCACCGTCGCTGGCGGTTTCGAGCATGTTGATGCAGCGCAGAAAGGTCGATTTGCCGGAGCCGGAGGCGCCGAGCAGCGAAATCACGTCGCCGTCTTCCGCATCGAGGGAAATGCCGCGCAGCACCTCGTGCGTACCGAAGCTCTTGCGGATATTGCGGACCGATAGTCGGGTTACGCCTGGCATGGGTGCTCCAATCGGATCAAAAACTGCTTACGCCTTCAGCGCGTGCGGGGCTGCGCGGCGGTGTCGGGAGAGCGAATATTCGAGCAGAGCCATGCCCTGCAGGATGATGAAGTTGAGTACGAGGTAGATGATCGCCGCACAGAGAAAGACTTCCATTGTGCGGTAGGTCTGCGAGATCAGCCGCTGGGCGACGCCGGTGACTTCCCAGACGGTGACGAGGCTTGCGAGCGCCGTCGACTTCATCATCAGCACGATCTCGGTGGAATAGGCCGGCAGCGCGTGGCGGAAGGCGATCGGCGCCAGGATACGGCGCACCAGCAGGAAGCCGGACATGCCGATCGAGCGTGCCGCTTCGATCTCCTTCGGCGAGACGGCACGAATGCCGCCACGAAAGATCTCCGCCGTGTAGCCGGCGGTGCAGAGCGCCAGTGACAGCACCGCGCAGACCATCGGCTCACGCAGGAACGGCCAGAGGAAGGAATAGCGGATGAAGCCGAACTGGCCGAGGCCGTAGAATACCAGGAACATCTGGATCAGCAGCGGCGAGCCGCGGAAGATGAAGATGTAACCCTTGGCGAAGCCCGAAAGTACCTTGTTGCCGCTGGTCCGCATCCAGACGATGACGAGCGCCAGCAGGCCGCCAGAGACGATCGACAGGGAAAACAGGATGAGCGTCGTCGGTACGGCCTTGAGCAGGGTGACCAAGGTCGAGGCGATGAAGGTGAAATCCATAGTCGCCCCTTACGCCTGGCCCATGGCGGATGCCGGCATGCTGCGATTGGCGCGGCGCTCCGCCCCGTTGAAGATGCGGTCCGAAAGGCTGGTCAGGAGCAGATAGAGGCAGCCGCCGGCGATGAAGAACAGAAAATATTGCCGGGTCGAGCCCGCCGCCACCTGGCTGGTGCGCATCAGCTCGGCAAGACCGGTGACGGAGATCAGCGCCGAATCCTTGAGACTGAGCTGCCAGACGTTACCGAGGCCGGGAATGGCGAGGCGAAACACCTGCGGCATGATGATGCGGCGAAGGCGCATGCCGCGATGCATGCCGATCGCCGAGGCGGCCTCGAGCTCGCCCTTGGAGATGGCGAGAAAAGAGCCGCGGAAGACCTCCGCCTGGTAGGCGCCGGAGATGATGCCGACGGCAAGCGCGCCGGCGACAAAGGAGGGCAAGCCGAGGAAACCCTCGTAACCCATCGCCTGGCCGATCGAGGTGACGGCCGACGAGCCGCCGAAATAGATGAGATAGATGATCAGCAGTTCGGGCACGCCGCGAAACACGGTCGTGTAGACGTTACCGAGCGTGACAAGGACAAAATTGCCGGAGAGTTTCGCGGCCGCGACGATCGCGCCCAGCACCGCGCCGATCGCCAGCGCCGTCGCCGTGACAGCCAGCGTCATCAAGGCGGCGGCAATAAGCAGCGCGCCCCATCCCGTCGAGCCGAAGCCGAGAAGTTCCAAGCTTGCCATATCGTCCGTTCCCCGTCCGTGGCAGTGTTTTGCGGATTGACACCAGAGCATGATGCCGAAAAGTGTAAGCGGTTTTCGGACGACATCATGCTCTAACTCTTTAATTGAGAACAGGATTCAGATTTTAGGCCGACCCGGCCTAAAATCATCCTGTTCGAGCATGCGGTCTCCGGCGATGAAGCCGGAGACCGGTGTTTGCGGCCGAAAGGCCGAAACGCTTATTGCGGGCTGACGTCGACCTTGAACCACTTCATCGAGAGGTTCTTGACGGTGCCGTCGGCAAGCGCGGACTTGATCGCCTCGCTGAACTTGTCACGCAGGTCCGTATCGGCCTTGCGGACACCCAGACCTTCGCCCTCGCCCCAGATCGGACCGATGATCTCGGGGCCGGTGAAGTCGAGCGCGCCGTTGGCGGACGCGAAGGCATTGGCGAAATAGACGGCGTCGTCGAAGCCGAGGTCGATGCGGCCGTTCTGCAAGTCGAGGTCGCGGTCGGCACCGGTCTTATATTCGCGGATCTCGGCAATATCGCCGAAATTGTCATAGACGAACTTGGCGTAGACGGTGGCGGCCTGGATGCCGATCGTCTTGCCCTTGAAGGCGGCCTTCAGCGCGTCGATTTCCTTCACGCCGGTCTGGCCGGGTGTCATCTTGATCGTGGCGCCGGTGCCGGCGGCCTTTGCCAGCGGGCTATCTTTGGCGGTGGCAAAGGCGGCAGGCGTGGCGGCATAGGGAATGGTAAAGTCGATGACCTGCTTGCGCTCCTCGGTGATCGACAGCGCATCCATGATGACGTCGAACTTGCCGGCGTTGAGCGCCGGGATCATGCCGTCCCAATCGGAGGCGACCAGCGTGCATTCGATCTTGGCGCGCTCGCACAGCACCTTGGCGAGTTCCGGTTCGAAGCCGCCGAGCGTGCCGTCGGCATTGGTGAGGTTCCAGGGCGCATAGGCGCCTTCGAGTGTAATGGTCGCCTTCGTCCAGTCTTTGGAAAAGGCAGGCGCGGCGAAGGCGGAAAAAGCCGCCACGCCACAAAGCAGGATTGCGCTGAATTTCATTTGTGAATTCTCCTCTGGAATTGAAACAGACCTTGCGTCACCACGGCCGATCTTCGCCGGCTTGCCCTTTCCTGTCCTATTTCAATTTCTAGGACCAATTGGGAGGTTGTATATGGTACCATATGAAATATTTTATGATATGCAAGAGGAAAGTAGAATTATGTAGCGAATTCCCTGCGTGCAAAAGGAATAGGCAATGAAGCGTCCCGGCGAGATGAAGCGCGAACTGGCGGAGAATGATAGCACCCCGCTCTATGCCGGCGTCAAGCAAGTGATCCTCGACCGCATCCAGAGCGGCGAGTGGCCGCCGAAATATCGCGTGCCGTCGGAAAACGAACTGGTCGTCGAACTTGGCGTCAGCAAGATGACCGCCAACCGGGCGCTGCGCGAACTTGCCAATGAGGGCGAACTTGTCCGCATCCAGGGCGTCGGCTCCTTCGTTGCCGAGCGCAAGGGCTATTCGGCGCTGTTCGAGGTCCGCAACATTGCCGAGGAAATCGCCGAACGCGGGCATGTGCACGAGGCCTCCGTCGTCGTTCTCGCCCAGGAAACCGCGTCTCCCGAGGTCGCCGACGCGCTTGAACTGCCGATCGGTGCTGCGGTTTTCCATTCGCTGATCGTCCACAGCGAAAACGGCGTTCCGGTGCAGATCGAGGACCGTTTCGTCCATCCGGAAGCCGCCCCCGAATATCTCGCTCAGGATTTCGCGACGCTGACGCCGAACGCTTATCTGACGGCTGCGGCCCCGCTCAGCGGCTCCGAGCACGTTGTCGAGGCGGCGATGCCGCAGGCCTGGGAATGCAAGCTCTTGACCATCATGAAGACCGAACCGTGCCTGACGATCCGCCGGCGCACATGGTCGGCAAAGCAGGTGGTCTCGACCGCCCGCCTCGTCTATCCCGGCCACCGCTACCGGCTGGAAGCGCGCAGCGGCAAGATGTTCGAGGAATGAAAACACTGCCCATGTTGTATATGGAACATAGCAGACTTATTGTGATGCCGGCGTGAAACGCGCCACCAGCGCGTGGCGATCGCCCGGATAGGTGAAGCGCACATGCGTCACCGGGCCGGCGCCGCTCCAGGTCCGGCGTTCGACCACGAGGCAGGCGGTATTGCGCGCTATGTCGAGGACGGCGGCGACTTCGGCACTGGCCGAGACGGCGTGGATCCGGTGTTCGGCCGTGCTCCAAGGCACCTGGTTGAGCAGCCACGGCCCCGGCGCCATCGTCAGGAAATCGGCATTGGCGGCCTCTGGCACCGTCGCAAGACTGATCAGCCGCTCCTCCAGGCAGAAGGGCCGCGCACCGGCATTGTGGATGCAGACGACCTCGACGACCGAGGATGCCACAGGCAGTTCCAGCCTTCGACTGTCTTCCGCCTTGGCCTTGCGGCTCGTCTTCTTCGATACCGCATAGGAATAGGGCAGGTTCAGCGACTGCACCTCGGCCTTGATATCGTGGATTTCGAGAACCGCCGATTGCGCCTGCGGCTGGGTGACGAAGCTGCCGGACTTCTTGCGGCGCTCGATAAGGCCGGCCTTGGCGAGCTGGGTCAGCACCTTGTTCATCGTCATGCGCGAGCAGTCATATTGCGTGGCGAGATCGACCTCGAAGGGAATACGGTGCCCCGGCGGCCAATCGCCCGAGACGATACGGCCCTCGATGTCGCTGAGGATGCGCTGATGCAAGGTGGGATCCCTGCTTTGGTTCATCGCCACGTTCCGATTGGTCTCCCGCTATCTCTTTGTTTTTACGCAATTCGGGACGAAAAACCACTACACATTTTTGCTGGAATTGCTCTAATTCGAATGCCTGGACAGGAAAAGCTCTTTTTCAGGCAGCCAGCAATTCGCCCATCGCAGCGAGGAATCGCCCGTCGATGGCATCACGCCTGAGATGGCGGCCGCCCTCCACCTGCTTGCGGCCGCGTGCCCAAACGCAATCGATGGAAATGCCGCCTGCAAACAGCCAGTGATCGAGGATCTGGTCGCCTGTGAGATAAGGAACGGCTTTGGTGTCGAGTGAGACGATATCGGCGGAATGGCCCTCAACGAGGCCGGCCGGCGCCTTCAGCGCGGCACCGCCGCCGGCAAGTGCATGTGTGAACAGTGAAAGCGCAGTCGAACCGCCGGGTGCCGCGACGACGTTGCGGGCGCGAAGCGCCAGACGCTGCGAATATTCGAGCTGGCGCAGTTCCTCCGGCACGGAAATCAGCACGTTGGAATCCGAGCCGATGCCATAACGCCCGCCCTCTTCGAGGAAGAGCGGCGCGGCAAAGGCGCCGTCGCCGAGATTGGCTTCGGTGATCGGGCAGAGGCCGGCAATCGCGCCGCTTTTCGCCATCCGCCGCGTTTCGTCCTCGGTCATGTGCGTCGCATGGATCAGGCACCAGCGCTCATCGACAGGCGCATGATCGAGCAGCCATTCCACAGGCCGCGCGCCGGACCAGGCGATGCAGTCCTCGACCTCCTTCACCTGCTCGGCGACATGGATATGGATGGGACCGTCGCCCGCCATCGGCACGAGCCTTGTAAGCTCGTCCGGCGTCGCAGCGCGCAGGCTGTGCGGCGCCAGCCCGAGCTCGGCGCCATCGAGCCGGCCGGTCATCGTCCGGCATCCTTCCATCAGCATTTCGAAGCTTTCGAGCGAATTGATGAAACGCCGCTGGCCGTCGATCGGGGCAGCTCCGCCGAAGCCGGAATGGGCATAGAAGACCGGCAGCAGCGTCAGGCCAATACCGGTCTCTTCGCTTGCCGCGCCGATGCGTTCGGCAAGCTCGGCGATATTGGCGTAAGTGCCGCCATCCCTGTCGTGGTGGAGATAGTGGAACTCGCCGACGCGGGAAAACCCGGCCTCCAGCATTTCCGCATAAAGCTTGGCCGCCACCGCCTCGACATGATCAGGCGTCATCGCCAGGGCAAATTTGTACATGACAGTGCGCCAGCTCCAGAAGCTGTCATTGGCTGGGCCGCGCACTTCGGCAAGGCCGGCCATCGCCCGCTGGAAGGCATGGCTGTGCAGGTTCCCCATGGCAGGAACAAGGAGAGCGTGGCGTTCGTCGCCGGGCTCGGGAGCAGTGCCGATTTCGACCCGCGCGATGCGCCCGGCCTTAAGCGTCAGCCGCACGTCCTTCTGCCAGCCCTGCGGCGTCAGCGCCGTGCCTGCGTGAAGTGTGGTCATGACCTTCCCTCTCCTCTTGCCGTGCCGCCGATCTTTCTTTTCCAGAAAAGCGCACAAAATTTCTCTTGTCACCTGTCGATTATGTATATACATGTTTTGACATAAGGAAAGGCGCAAAGCTGATGACCGGGAACAATTTTTCAGAGAAAGCCCCATCTGCCGACACCCGCCCAGTGCTGTGGCGCAATGCGCGGCTCGCCACGCTTGCGCCTGATAAAGAGGGTCTCGGCATCGTCGAAAAGGGCGTTTTGCTTGTCGAAAACGGCCGCATCGCCTTTGCCGGCGCCGAAAGCGAGCTCCCAGCATCGGCCATCGAACACTCCGAAATCGTCGATCTCGAAGGCCGCTGGGTGACGCCCGGCCTCGTCGACTGCCACACCCATATCGTCCATGGCGGCAACCGAGCCCGTGAGTTCGAAATGCGCCTTGCAGGCGCCACCTATGAGGAGGTCGCGCGTGCCGGAGGCGGCATCGTCTCCTCGGTGAAAGCGACCAATGCGCTGTCGGTCGAGGAGCTTGTCGCGCAGGCTCTGCCGCGGCTCGACACGCTGCTTGCCGAAGGTGTCACGACGATCGAGGTCAAGTCCGGCTACGGACTGAACCGGAGCGGCGAAGTGAAGATGCTGCAGAGCGCCCGCCTGCTCGGCCATATCCGCCCGGTCCGCGTCGCCACCAGCTATCTCGGCGCCCATGCGACGCCTGTGGACTACAAGAATCGCAACGGCGATTATCTCGATGATGTCGTCCTGCCCGGTCTCGACGACATGCATGGCCTCGGTCTTGCCGATGCTGTCGATGGCTTCTGCGAGGGCATTGCTTTTTCCACGGCCGAGATCGCCCGCGTCTTCGACAAGGCGAAGGCGCTTGGCCTGCCGGTAAAGCTGCATGCCGAGCAGCTCTCCAATCTTGGCGGCGCCAAGCTCGCCGCGTCCTATGGCGCACTGTCAGCCGATCACCTCGAATATCTCGACGAAGATGGCGTTGCGGCGATGGCCGCAGCCGGCACCGTCGCCGTGCTGCTGCCCGGCGCCTTCTACGCCATCCATGAAAAGCAGAAGCCGCCGGTAGAGGCGTTGCGGCGGGCAGGCGTGCCGATTGCGATCGCCACCGATTGCAATCCCGGCACCTCGCCGCTCACCTCGATGCTGCTCACCATGAACATGTCGGCGACGCTCTTCGGCCTCACCGTCGAGGAATGCATCGCCGGCGCCACCCGTGAAGGCGCCCGCGCCCTCGGTCTGCTCGACAAGACAGGAACGCTCGAAGCCGGCAAATCCGCCGATCTCGCCATCTGGAATATCGAAAGCCTCGCCGAGCTCGTCTACCGCATCGGCTTCAATCCGCTTCACGCACGCGTCTTCAAGGGCGAAAGGAACGGTCGATGACCATCACACTCCACCCGGGCTCCGTCTCGCTCAAGGACCTGGAAACCATCTACTGGACCGGTGTGCCGGCAAGGCTCGATCCCGCCTTCGATGCCGGGATCGCCAAGGCCGCTGCCCGCATCGCCGAGATCGCCGCCGGCAATGCGCCGGTCTACGGCATCAATACCGGCTTCGGCAAACTCGCCTCGATCAAGATCGACAGCGCCGACGTGACCACCTTGCAGCGCAATCTCATCCTGTCGCATTGCTGCGGCGTCGGCGCGCCACTGCCTGAGAATATCGTGCGGCTGATCATGGCGCTGAAGCTGGTCTCGCTCGGGCGCGGCGCCTCCGGCGTGCGGCTGGAGCTGGTCCGGCTGATCGAAGGCATGCTGGAAAAGGGCGTCATTCCGCTGATCCCGGAAAAAGGCTCGGTCGGCGCCTCCGGCGATCTTGCGCCCCTTGCCCATATGGCGGCGGTGATGATGGGCGAGGCTGAAGCCTTCTTCGCCGGCGAACGGCTCCCGGGCGCGCAAGCCCTCGAAAGGGCCGGCCTCAAACCGGTCGTGCTCGCCGCCAAGGAGGGCCTGGCGCTGATCAACGGCACCCAGACCTCGACGGCGCTGGCGCTTGCCGGCCTCTTCCGCGCCCATCGTGCCGCACAGGCAGCTCTCATCACCGGCGCCATGTCCACCGATGCCGCCATGGGTTCTTCGGCGCCCTTCCATCCGGACATTCACACATTGCGTGGCCATAAGGGCCAGATCGACACGGCAGCCGCGCTTCGCGCGCTCCTCGAAAACTCCATCATCCGCCAGAGCCACATCGAGGGCGACGAGCGCGTCCAGGATCCCTATTGCATCCGCTGCCAGCCGCAGGTCGACGGCGCCTGCCTCGATCTGCTGCGCTCGGTTGCCCGCACCCTTGAGATCGAAGCCAATGCGGTCACCGACAATCCGCTGGTGCTGTCGGACAATTCCGTCGTCTCCGGCGGCAATTTCCACGCCGAACCCGTCGCCTTCGCCGCCGACCAGATCGCGCTTGCCGTCTGCGAGATCGGCGCGATTTCGCAGCGCCGCATCGCGCTGCTGGTCGATCCAACCCTTTCCTACGGCCTACCGGCCTTCCTCGCCAAGAAGCCGGGCTTGAACTCCGGCCTGATGATCGCCGAGGTGACGTCTGCGGCGCTGATGTCCGAGAACAAGCAGATGTCGCACCCGGCCTCGGTCGATTCGACGCCGACGTCGGCCAACCAGGAAGACCATGTCTCGATGGCCTGCCATGGCGCCCGCCGCCTGCTCGCCATGACCGAGAACCTGTTCGGCATCATCGGCATCGAGGCGCTGACCGCCGCCCAAGGCGTTGAACTGCGCGCGCCGCTATCGACAAGCCCGGAACTTGGCAAGGCGATCACCGCGATCCGCACCAAGGTTCCGAGCCTCGACGTCGATCGCTACATGGCAAACGACCTCGCCGCCGCCGCCGAACTGGTGGCGACGGGCGCGCTGAACGCCTCGGTTTCATCTGGCATATTGCCGGTATTGGAGGGTTGAGACGATGGCGACGGAAAAAGTCTCCTCTCCATGCGAAATTCGCCAAGGCACCTCGCCCGTCATCCTCGGTTTCCCCCATACCGGGACCGACGTGCCGGCTGAGATTGCCGACCGCCTCAACGGCAACGGCAGGATGCTGGCCGACACCGACTGGCACATCCATGAGCTCTATGACGGCCTGCTCGACGATGTCACGGTGGTGCGTGCCACCTTCCACCGCTATGTGATCGACGCCAACCGCGATCCGGCGGGCGTCAGCCTCTATCCCGGCCAGAATACCACCGGCCTTGTTCCTGAAACGGATTTCGACGGCAAGGCGATCTGGAAGGATGGGCAGGCGCCTGACGAAGCCGACGTCGCGGCGCGGCTGCGGGACTTCCATGCGCCCTATCATGCCGCACTTGCCGCCGAGATCGAGCGCGTGAGAGCAATCCATGGCGTCGCAATTCTCTACGACTGCCACTCGATCCGCTCCCACATTCCCTTCCTCTTCGAAGGCAAGTTGCCGGATTTCAATATCGGCACCGACATGGGCAAGACGTGCGACAGCGCGATCGAGCAGGCGACGCTCACCGTCGTCGAAGCCGCCGAAGGTTACGACAGTGTGCTGAACGGTCGCTTCAAGGGCGGCTGGACGACACGCCACTATGGTCGGCCCGATACCGGTGTGCACGCGATCCAGATGGAGCTCGCGCAATCGACGCATCTCCAAACCGAGGCGGCGCCCTTTGCCTGCGATGGCGCCAAGGCAGACAGACTTCGCGTCCATCTCAAGAACATTCTGGTGCGCATCGAACAGATTGCGCCAGGCCTGAAACGATAACGATCACTCGACAGGGGAACCGCCATGAACAATCCACGCCACAATATCCGCGAAATCCGCGCGCCCCGCGGCAACGATCTCAATGCCAAGAGCTGGATGACCGAAGCGCCGCTGCGCATGCTGATGAACAATCTCGATCCCGACGTCGCCGAAAATCCGAACGAGCTCGTCGTTTATGGCGGCATCGGCCGCGCCGCCCGCACCTGGGAGGATTTCGACCGCATCGTCGCGACGCTGAAGACGCTGACGGAAGAAGAAACCCTGGTGGTACAGTCCGGCAAGCCGGTCGGCGTGTTCCGCACCCACAAGGATGCGCCGCGGGTGCTGATCGCCAATTCCAACCTCGTGCCGCATTGGGCGACCTGGGATCATTTCAACGAGTTGGATAAGAAGGGCCTTGCCATGTACGGCCAGATGACGGCCGGCTCGTGGATCTATATCGGCACGCAGGGCATCGTGCAGGGCACCTATGAGACCTTCGTCGAGGCCGGCCGCCAGCATTACGGCGGCAATCTCAAGGGCAAATGGATCCTGACCGGCGGCCTCGGCGGCATGGGCGGCGCCCAGCCGCTCGCCGCCGTCATGGCCGGCGCCTGCTGCCTGGCCGTCGAATGCAATCCCGACTCGATCGATTTCCGCCTGCGCACCCGCTATGTCGACGCCAAGGCCGAGACGCTCGATGAAGCGCTTGAGATGATCGACCGCTGGACCAAGGCCGGCGAGGCGAAGTCCGTCGGCCTGCTCGGCAATGCTGCCGAAATCCTGCCGGAGATGGTCCGCCGCGGCATCCGCCCCGATATCGTCACCGACCAGACCTCGGCGCACGACCCGATCAACGGCTATCTGCCGAAGGGCTGGACGATGGGCGAATGGAAGGCGAAGCGCGAAAGCGATCCGAAGGCCGTGGAAAAAGCGGCCCGCGCCTCGATGCGCGAGCATGTCGAAGCGATGATCGCCTTCTGGAATGCCGACGTGCCGACACTCGATTATGGCAACAATATCCGCCAGGTCGCCAAGGACGAAGGCCTCGAAAACGCCTTCGCCTTCCCAGGCTTCGTACCGGCCTATATCCGCCCGCTGTTTTGCCGCGGCATCGGCCCCTTCCGCTGGGCGGCCCTTTCCGGCGATCCGGAGGATATCTACAAGACCGATGCCAAGGTGAAGGAGCTGCTGCCTGACAACAAGCACCTGCACAACTGGCTCGACATGGCCAGGGAGCGCATCGCCTTCCAGGGTCTGCCGGCCCGCATCTGCTGGGTGGGCTTGGGCGACCGCCACAAGCTTGGCCTCGCCTTCAACGAGATGGTGAGAACAGGCGAACTCTCCGCCCCGATCGTCATCGGCCGCGACCATCTGGACTCCGGCTCCGTCGCCTCGCCGAACCGCGAGACCGAAGCGATGAAGGACGGTTCCGACGCCGTTTCCGACTGGCCGCTGCTCAACGCCCTGCTCAACACGGCGTCGGGCGCCACCTGGGTGTCGCTGCATCACGGCGGCGGTGTCGGCATGGGCTTCTCGCAGCACTCCGGCATGGTCATTTGCGCCGATGGCACGGACGATGCCGCAAGACGCCTCGAGCGCGTGCTCTGGAACGATCCGGCGACCGGCGTCATGCGCCACGCCGATGCCGGCTACGAGATCGCCATCGACTGCGCCAAGGAAAAGGGCCTGCGCCTGCCCGGCATTCTCGGGAACTGAGCTCTCATGAGGGTCTTGCGCGCCGGCGATCACAAACGCATGCCCTGGAAAAACGGCAAGGGACAGACGGTGGAGATCGCCGTCTGTCCGCCTGACGCATCGATCAACGACTTCGATTGGCGCATCAGCATGGCGACGGTCGCAGAGGACGGCCCGTTTTCGATCTTTCCAGGCATCGACCGCACGCTGGCGATCCTTGATGGCAAAGGCATGGTGCTCGATGTCGCAGGCAGCACGCCGGTGCTGCTGACAATGGCAAGCGATCCCCTGGCCTTCCCGGCGGATATCCCCGTCGCAGCCAGGCTCGAGGACGGAGAGATCACCGATCTCAACGTCATGACGCGCCGTGACGGGCTCACTCACACGCTGATCCGGATCGATGTCGACGGCAGCAAGACCGTGCCGCTGCCACCCTCGACATGCCTGTTCCTCTGCCATCGCGGCACACTATCATTCCGGCGGGACGGCGAGACCGGCGCGCTTGCGGCCGGCGATGCACTGCTGATCGAGGACGCGGCCGCAACCGTGCTCGAAATCGATGGCGAAGCCAGATGTTATCTCGCTTCGATCACCACGGGCTGATCTTAGAACAACGAATTGAAAACATTAAACAATCGAGGATTTGGCGAAGCATCCGCATAAACCATCGCCATCTCGGGCCATGGACGTCATTCCTCGTTTCGGTCTAAACTTCGCCCTTCTGATGCAGAAGAAGACCTAGACTGCCCGCAACGTGCCGGGGAGCAAGGGAGCAGGCGTGACGGATCCATACGATATTCTCGGCGTTGAACGCGATGCGGACGAGGCGCAACTGAAGGCCGCCTATCGGCGCCTGGCGAAAGTTGCCCACCCCGATTCGGGTGGTGATTCGGAAGCCTTTGCCAATCTCCAGAAAGCCTATGGGCTGCTTCTCGATCCGGTCCGGCGCAAGGTCTACGACGATACCGGCTACGACGTCGAATTCGCCGATGCCGCCGAATTGCAGGCGCTCGTGATGATCGAGAAGCTCGTCACCGACGCAGTGCTCGACGAGCGCGCACCCGGAAGTTTCGATCCCGTCGCCGTCATGCAGGACAGTCTTTCCGAAGAACTGCGCAAGGCGCGTTTCAGCAAGAGTGAGCTGGAGCGCCACGCCTCGCGCGTCGGCCTGCATCTGGAACGGCTCGAAAAGCAGTCAGGCCGCGATGTGCTCGCCCACATGTTCCGCGCCCGCATCGAAGCGATCTCCAAGGCGGTCGCCGAAACCGAGGCGAAGATCAAGGCGACGGAACGCGCCGCCGACATGCTCTCCGGCTATGTCTACGACATCGATCCGCCGCCGCTGCCGGATGCCGCGGTCACCAGCATCGAATGGGTCGAGGCGTCCAGAAACCGCTCCACCGGCTGACGCCGGACGACGCCATCTTCTTAGTAGGACAGCTTCGGATACCAGTCCGCCGGCCGGCCTTCGGGCGTCGAATCGATGACGGTCCAGAGCGGCATCAGGTCGGGCGCGCCGCGCGGATCCTCACCGGGATCGGCCGTCACCCCGCCCATCTCCTGGCTCCAGAAATGGCGGATGGTGCCGTCGCGCCGCGTGAACACGTTGAAGGCGGCGTCATCGCCGCCATCACCGCCGATCGCGTGATAGTCGCGGCTGTAATCGTCCGTCATGTCAGAATAAAGCGGCAGGTGATGCCAGCCACGC
Source organism: Rhizobium brockwellii (assembly GCF_000769405.2). NCBI lineage: Bacteria > Pseudomonadati > Pseudomonadota > Alphaproteobacteria > Hyphomicrobiales > Rhizobiaceae > Rhizobium > Rhizobium brockwellii. The sequence goes on along the minus strand of NZ_CP053441.1, from coordinate 94,608 downwards.
TCCTTCTTGAAGGCGAGCAGCCTTTCAATCGGCGAGCGGGCGATCACCGCAAGGGCTGCGCGCTGCTGAATGTCAGGCACTTCGCCGTCCCAGGCCGAGAGCAGCGAAGTGCACATCGGGCACGGGCGCTCGCGTTGCGGGCCGAACATGTAACTGTAGACGATCAGCGTGTCCTTGTCGGCGAAGAGCTCGCTGAAGGAGATCGGCCCGCCGCTGCCTTCGAAGCGGTAGTCTTTCGTGACCTCACCGCCCGGCGGCAGCGCCCGGCGCTGTACCGCCACGCGCTCGATGTGCCGGCGCAATTCGATCTCTTCGGCCAGCAGCTCGTCGCGGGCGCTGCGATACGCTTCGCTCTCATTGGGGAAACGTACACCGTTCTTGACCGCAAGCACGGCGGCGGGGACCAGATTCCGATTATCCATGACGATATCCTCCTTCTATTGCCGCGCGTCTCAGACGCGCAAAGGACGTGCTGAACACGACCGCGATGCCAGCACATCATGACAAGGACGATCGGCTGATGCGAAAATCGACAGAGCCGACGGAAAATATTTGCCCCCCGCTTTGGCCGGCTCGGCGCCCGGATCGCCAAAGCCAAGCTGCCGGTGCACAACCTCGACGAAGACGGCGATGTGGACGAGACGGCTTGATCTAGCTGCACCACGTGGTGCGATTCCAATTCCTCAGAACATGACCATGGAAGTCGGGCAGATAAGGCCGAAGAGCGCCGTGAAACTCAGTGAACGGTGATCACCGGAATGCCAGCTTCGTCGGCGGCGCGGATAAGCGCTGCCCGCGCGTCCTGAGCTGGAATTTCCCCATGAATTGCATTCCGACACGCCCTAATCGCTATGAGATATTCTTCTCCATCGTCGATCGGCCAGCCAGCTGTCAGCATCTCGGCAGCCTGGAAAAGGGTCGCCACAAGCTTGTATTTTTCCGACCCACTCACAAGGAGCATCAGAGGGGCAAACTCTGCAGATGTGTGCCAGTTCATGACATTAGGTCTCCCCACAATAAACATATTAGTAACCGTGCAAGAACCGTTCCGCGATCTCCGCTGGCATGCCGAAGCTGGTTTCCCAGGCCGCATAATGAAAAGGAGACCATTTCTTAAAGGCGCTTTAGTCGCCTCAGCATCGCCAGCGTCAGCATGGGCACCTGTTGACAGGGAAACGCTCGCCAGCCTCATTAACCCGCCATGCTGAAACCGATAAGGCCGCCGCCGAAAGATCGATCAGCTCTGCCTTCGGCCGGCTGGCTCCAAGGGAGGCGGCGCACAATCGCAGGAAGCTCAATACCTATAAAACAAGAGAGTTATTGACTGAGAGCCTGAGGGGTGCCGGACCTCTGCTCAAAGGTAAGCTCGCGAAAAGAACACCGCGGTCGTTAAAAAGGCGACCGTGAGGGTTAGCAACCGGACGACCGATGATGGGAGCCTTCGTCCGATATGCGCTCCGATCCACCCGCCGATAACGGCTCCAATCGTCATGGGAATGCACTCCTGCCATACGATCGCCCCGGCAAGTACGAAGACGACGACGGCGACCGCGTTGGCGGCAGTGACCATCACCATTCTTGTCGGGTTCAGGCTCTTGATGTCCCCGCCCCCGAGCACGCTCCATGCCGCAAGCATCATGAGACCCACCGCGCCGCCAAAATAACCGCCATAAAGACCGAGAAAGAACTGAACCGTTGCGAACGCCAGAACACTCGGACGTGCCTGCGTCTGGAGCCGGGCGCTGAGCCTCGGACCTGCAGTCAGCATCAATGTCGCCACCAGCAAAAGCCATGGCAGGAGACCATCGAAAATCCTGGATGGGGTTAGCAGCAATAGAATACTTCCGGCCACGCCACCCGTGACCGTCACGATGGCAATGGGCACGACATTGACGCCGCACACACTCCTAACCCCGTCACGATAGACCCACGAGCTCGCCATACCGCCGGGAAACAAGGCTAGGGTGCTTGTCGCGTTTGCCGCTACCGACGGCACTCCGACCGATATCAGCGCAGGCAGGGAGACGAACGACCCGCCGCCCGCCAACGCATTCATGCTGCCTGCTAACAAGCCAGCAAGGAAAAGAAGAATGATATCGTACATGTTCAGATCGCCTTAGCACCCAAGCCTGAGTCCGGCCGAGCCTCTCGTCCAATACCGCCGTCAACTCGCCGCACGCCGTTGCGCGTCCAGGAGAGTCCGCCCCACGACTGCCATTCGCCGTAGTCAAGGAAACGCAATTGAGAGCCATTCATCCGATCACCATGAGCGTAACCGATGCTATCCCGAGGAGTACGCCAACCGCCTGATGCCAGCCGAGCCGCTCGTCGAAAACCAAAACGGCGATCGCGTTGATGGCGATGAGCTGCGCGACCGAAGACAACGAAATGGCAAGGGAAAGCCCACTTGTCCGCATGAGAGCGATCATCGAAAGATTGCCTAATGTGTAGAGGACCAGCGCGGTGGCGAGCAGCCAAAGGTTAGAGTTGCTCACATATGCGCGGGAAGCGGTCGCTCCCGCCAAGAATAGGCAGACGGCTATGAAGAGGATGGCGGCAACACGCATCGATAAACTCCTGCTGACGCGTTTTGTCTAACGCCGGGCGGCCCGTCAATCCATCGGAGACTATCCCCTTTCCTCGATCGCGGCGTACGGCTACATGGTGATCCGTCTATTCTACACCCAGCTCGACGTTAGCTACCAAGAAGAAGGCTCTCAAGCCGTCCAAATCGTCCAAGGCGGCCAGGATCAAAAAGGACGACGCCGCGAAAGTTTTTCGAACGTCATCAACATCATGGATGTTCTCAAGAAGAGCGTTGAAGCCGACATGAAAGATCGAGAAAGCGGGCTGATAAAATCCGCTGGCTCACGACCAGTCCCCTTATGATGCAGTCTCTGGAGGAGCCTCGCTTCTGCGCCGGCGGAACCCCTTCCGCCATCACACGACAAGACGAAAGCGATGATATGCGCAAGGGCTGGAAAGCAAAAAGGGCGCTCGACCCTTGCGGGGAGCGCCCTTATCCTGTCGGACAACGAACAGTTCGACGACGTCGATACCGCGCGCATCCATTTTTCAGGCAGGACGGGTATATGGACCCTTCCAACCGGGGTTTCAAGAGGCGGTTCTGCGGTTCTACACGATAATTGACCGTAGCCAATCAGGAGGCGACCCCGGTGATCGGATTGATCACGGGTCGTTCGCTTTTGTCCCTGACCCCAGCCGGCTGCACCGCCGGCGGCGCCATTGATTCAGAGTCTGCGGGCTCCGGCTTTTCAGGAACGGCGCCGACATCTTTGGGGCGCCGCTGTTCGGGCTTTACGTTTTGATCATTCGTCGACATTCTCAGTCTCCTTTCCAGGAAGAAGTCACGGCCGTCGACATGGTTCCGACGATGGCATGGAGGATTACCGATGCTTGACCGGTTTCTGCTGCAGGGGCCTCAGGATGCGCGCTTCACCATCCTTCTGGCACATGGCGCCGGCGCACCGATGGATTCGGCATCGATGACAGCAGCGGCAAATGCACTCGCCGGCGTTGGCTTCCGTGTGGCCCGTTTCGAATTCGCCTATATGGCCGCCCGCCGCACCTTAGAAGGCCGCAAGCCGCCGCCGCGCGCCGAAACGCTCAATCCCGAATACGAGGCGGCCATTGCCGAGCTCGGCGCCAGCGGTCCGCTTATCATCGGCGGCAAGTCGATGGGCGGCCGGGTTGCCAGCATGATCGCCGATGATCGTCATCGTCGGGGAAAGATCGTCGGTCTGCTCTGCCTTGGCTATCCCTTCCATCCGCCCGGCCAGCCGGAGAAGCTGCGCACCGGCCATCTCACGGGGCTGACGACGCCGGCGCTGATCTGCCAGGGAACACGCGACGAATTTGGCACGCGGGACGAGGTGCCGGGCTATGATGTGTCCGACAGGATCGAGATCCTCTGGCTCGAGGACGGCGATCACGACCTCAAGCCGCGCAAGACGATTTCCGGTTTCTCCAGTGCCGACCACCTGGCCACGATGGCGGAGGCGGCGATGGCATGGGCCGAACGACTGCCAGCTTGAGCATCACCATATCTCCGGTTTCGGCGGCCTGTCGGTGCCGCCGTCAGGCCGCGAGCTTCCTGACATCGATGCGTCGGTCGGTGGCGGAAATGGTGATTTCGAAGTGATCGGCCTGCACCACGCCCTGAATATTGCGCGGCCGGTGCGCGACGATCGCCACTCCGCCTCTCAGCCGGACACTATCATAGAGGATACCGGCGCCGCCGCTCGAGCGCACCGCTTCTCCCAACACCTGCGACGCCGCATAGCTGGTGCCGTCATAGACATCGGGCCGCAGCATTTGCTCTCCGCGAATGTCGAGGTAATCACCAATCAGAGCGGCCGAATAGCTTCGATAGGTGCGCGCCATCGTCGCCACCCCGCGCGCGACGGCTTCGCGCCTGAGATGATGGCCAACCTCCGCGGCGGCCGTCTTGAGATCGTCGGCGGCATACCAGGCGCCGAGATCAGGGCCGTTGAAGCGCATTCCTCCCGGCGCAACATGCAGGAACGCCGCCATGACGATGCTGGCATTGGCAACGCCATAAACCCATTGGTCCTCGGGAAGCCGTTGGATGCGGTCGGCGACGAGCCGGTCGTTGGTCCAGCCGACGAGCTCCATCACGGCTTCGAGATCGGCCGCCCGCGTCACCGTCTCAAAAAGCCCGATCGGTGGAAATTGCGACGGGATCAGCCGGTACGACGGACGCGGCGCCTGGGCAAAACGATCCCTCACCGGAAGACGATGTCCGTATCTTCGTAGGGCGTGAACGCTTCGTCGAGTATATTTGGCTGCATGTAGAGACCACCGCGGGCGCCATCGAGAAACCGGCGGACGGTCATCAACCCGTCCTGGGTCCCGTTCGTCACGACATCAAGCGGCGGATGCCCGCTGAAAACGAGCGCCTGGTGCGGTGTGCGCAGCCAGGCGACGCCGGCGCGTTCATCGGAAAAAAGCACGCCGAGTGCCTGATGGATACCGAGCACGGCTGAGATTCGGGTCAGCGTATCGACATCGAGCGTGAAAGCGCCGTGCTCGCGCGCCTGTTTGGCCCAATTGTGGTAGGTCGACCGGGATGGATAACCGAGCATGAGCAGACGCTGCTCTTCCGTCAGCCCCCAGAGATCGGCGATCGCCAGAAAGGTTCGCAGGGCCGGGGCGCTCAGCCTCTTGCGGTTGGCGGGAGCAAACCGCTCCATGTCCAGCCGCTGTGGCCCCTGGTCTTCCCGTTGCTCCCGTCGCGCATGCTGCATGAAAGCCTCCTGTCTTGAATTAGACTTAGTCCAAATCTGGGCATTCATCAAGCGAATTTAAAGGGCCGCCTCTCCTGCGGCCTCGCGGATCGTCTGCATCAGGATCGATTGCGGCAGGGACGGCACGGCATCGGCGCGCATCGTCAACCCGACCGGCCCCTTGGTCTCGCCGGTATCAACAGGCAGAAGCGCCAGCCGCCCGTCGGCGACATCGCCGGCCACCACGCCGTTGGAAATGATCCAGATCGCGTCACTTGCCCTGAGGAACGCGCGGCCGAAGGAATCCGACACCGTCTCGATCTGGTTCGGCAGGCTGGAGACGCCGTTGGCGATGAGGAAATTTTCGACCACCGGCCGGATGATCGAACCCCGCGTCGGCATCAGCACCGTATAGTCGCCGAAGCCGGCAAACGGCGATTGCCGGCCGTCGAGCAGCGGATGGCCGGCGCGCACGGCAAACACCACCTGCTCGGAATAAAGATGTTCGAAGGAAAAGCCCGCCATATTCTCGGCGCCGGCCAGACGTCCGACAACGATATCGAGATCTCCTACGCGAAGCTGTTCCAGCAGTACCGCGTTCTCGCCGGTGACGATCTTCACCCGGCTCCAGGTCTTTTCCTTGAGGAAGAGTTCCATCGCCCGCGGCATGATGCGCGATGACACCGTCGGCAGCGCGCCGATCCGGATCGGCGGCGCATCGGCGAACTGCTCCTGCGAGACGGAATCGAGACCCTGGCGCAGCGCCGTCAGCGCCGCGCCGGCGTGCCGCAGGAAGACCTCGCCGTAGCGGGTGATCTTGATGCCGCGACCATCGCGCTCGAAAACATCGACACCCAGCACCTGTTCCAGTTCGCGGATCGTCTTGGTGACCGCCGGCTGACTGACATGCAGCAATTCGGCGGCCTTCATGACGCTCTTCTGCCGCGCCACCTCGACAAAGGTTTGCAGATGGCGGAACTTGACCCGGCTGTCGATCATTGGTCGCATAACTCCAGGGTTATCGAAACGCCAATAAATATCATTTTACTTAACCGGATCAACCAGTCAGTTTCACATTCGGGAGGAGAGTGACGTGCAATTTGCCAGCATAAACGACGTGACGATCCATTATCAGATCATTGGTGCCCCCGCCGACAGGCCGGTGATCGTCTTTACCAATTCACTGGGAACGGATTTCCGCATCTGGCGTGATGTCGTGGTACGGCTTGCCGGCGAATTCGCCATCGTGCTTTACGACCAGCGCGGCCACGGCCTCTCCGATGTCGGCCAGCTCCCTTCATCGATCGAGGACCACGCGACGGATCTCGCCGGCCTGCTCGATCTGCTGTCGGTCAAGGATGCCGTCATCTGCGGCCTCTCCGTCGGCGGCCTCATCGCCCAGTCGCTCTATCACCGCCGGCCGGACCTGGTCCGCGCGCTCATCCTCTGCGACACCGCCCACAAGATCGGCACGGCGGAGAGCTGGAACGCCCGCATCGCCGCCGTCGAGCAAGACGGCATCGGCAGCATTGTCGACGCCATCATGGAACGCTGGTTCACACCCGCCTTCCGCCGGCCCGAGAACACTGCCTATGCCGGCTATTGCAACATGCTGACGCGCCAGCCCGTCGAGGGTTATATCGCCGCCTGCGCTGCGATCCGCGATGCCGATTTCACCGAAATCGCAAAGACGATCGCTGTCCCGACGATCTGCATCGTCGGCGACCAGGACGGCTCGACGCCGCCCGATCTCGTGCTTTCGACCGCGAAGCTGATATCAGGCGCTCGCTACGAAGTGATCCGCAATTGCGCGCACATTCCCTGTGTCGAGCAGCCGGAGGCGCTGACGGCGATCATCCGCGCCTTCCTCACATCCATTCCGCCTGGAGAAGTCAGCCCATGAATGAGACCGCATCCTCCTCCGAGCGCTATCGCCAGGGCATGGCGACCCGCCGCGCCGTACTTGGCGACGCCCATGTCGACCGCGCCGCCACTGCTGCGACGGAGTTCGACCGCCCCTTCCAGGAACTGATCACCGAAGCGGCCTGGGGCCATGTCTGGTCACGCCCGGCGCTGACGAAGCGCGAGCGCTCGATCGTCACGATCGCTCTGCTTGCGGCCCTCGGCCAGGACGACGAGGTCGCCATGCATGTGCGCGCCACCGCCAATACGGGCGCGACCCGCGAGGATATTTGCGAGGCGCTGCTGCATGTTGCAATCTATGCCGGCGTTCCCGCCGCCAATCACGCGATCAAGATCGCAAAACAGGCTTTTGAACAGATGGACGCCGAAAAGGCGGCCTGAGAGGGGGAACATGTCCGAACGACCGAACCGCAAGCCCGAGACCGGCGGCTTCTTCGCCCGCGACCGCGCCTGGCATGCGCCAGCGCTGACCCCCGGCTACAAGACCTCCGTGCTGCGCGCGCCGCAGCGCGCGCTGCTCTCGCTCGACGGCACGATTTCCGAAACCACCGGTCCGGTCTTCGGCCATTCGATGATCGGCGAACTCGACAACGACCTGATCCTGAACTACGCGCAGCCCGGCGAAAGTGCCATCGGCGAACGCATCATCGTCCATGGCCGCGTGCTCGACGAGCGCGCCAGGCCGGTTGCTGGCGCCTTGGTCGAGTTCTGGCAGGCCAATGCCGGCGGCCGCTATCGCCACAAGAAGGAAACCTACCTGGCGGCGATCGACCCGAATTTCGGCGGCTGCGGCCGCGCCATCACCGACGAGGACGGCCGCTACCATTTCCGCACCATCCGCCCCGGCGCCTATCCCTGGCCGAACGGCATCAACGATTGGCGTCCCGCCCATATCCATTTTTCGATCTTCGGACACGGCTTTGCCCAGCGCCTGATCACCCAGATGTATTTCGAAGGCGATCCGATGATCTGGAAATGTCCGATCGTCGGCACGATCCCCGACAAAGCGGCGATCGAGCAGCTGATCGCGCCGCTCGACTGGGGCAACACCATTCCGATGGATTCACGTGCCTATAAATTCGATATCGTGCTGCGTGGCCGCCGCTCGACGATGTTCGAAAGCAGACCGGAGGGCAACTGACCATGCAGCAGCTCGGCTATCTCAAGGAAACCCCGTCGCAAACGGCCGGGCCCTATGTCCATATCGGCCTGACGCCGAATTTCTGCGACATCTCGGGCGTCTACGACACCGATCTCGGCATCGAGATGGTCAACGACAAGACGCTCGGCGAGCGTATCACCGTCACCGGCCGGATCTTCGACGGCGCCGGCGCGCTGGTGCGCGATGCGGTCATCGAGATCTGGCAGGCCGACAGCGCCGGCCTCTATAGCAGCCCCTCGGAAATGCGCGGCGCCGCCGATCCCAATTTCACCGGCTGGGGCCGCTGCCCGACCCGCGCTGAAGACGGCGTCTACAGCTTCGAGACCGTCAAGCCCGGCCGCGTCCCCTTCAAGGACGGCCGCAGACAAGCCCCGCACATCACATTCTGGATCGTCGCCCGCGGCATCAATATCGGCCTGCATACACGCATGTATTTTCCGGAGGAGACGGAGGCCAATGCCGCCGACCCGCTGCTTTCCCGCATCGAACATCGCGAGCGCGTCGCAACGATGATCGCCACCCGCGACGACGCGACCTGTCATTTCGACATCTATCTGCAGGGTCCGAAGGAAACGGTGTTTCTGGATATCTGAGAACGAGCCGCGCAAGTCGCTTGTCCACGGGGCGCCGCGCAAGTAGCGTCCCCCTCGCCCTACCCTCTCCCCGAGGGGCGAGGGGGACATGGCACACGAGATGACTTGCCCAGAAGGCGCCGGCGCCGCCCCGAGTCCCTTCTCCCCAGCGGGGGGAAGGTGGCGGCAGCCGGATGAGGGGGCCACCACCACAAACCGAGACGATCATGACCGTATCGCCCTTCGACCACCCCTTCCTTTCCGGCCTGCTCGGCGACGATGAAATCGCCCCCTATTTCTCCGCCGAGGCGGATATACGGGCCATGCTCTCCTTCGAGGCCGCACTCGCAAAGGCTGAAGCCGCTCATGGCCTGATCCCTGCCGAAGCCGCAAGGCGCATCGCTGATACCTGCGCCGCCTTCTCACCCGATATGCCCAGTCTCCGATCGGCAACGGCAAGGGACGGCGTGGTCGTTCCCGACCTCGTCAAGCAACTGCGCGCTGACGCCGGCGAGGAGGCGGCAAAAAGCCTGCATCTAGGCGCGACCAGCCAAGATGTCATCGATACCAGCCTGATGATCCGCCTGAAAGCCGTCGTCTTCCTGTTTGCCGGCCGGCTTTCCACCATTGCCGCAGGGCTCGATGGGCTCGACCGCCAGTTCGGCCGGAACCAGCTGATGGGTCATACCCGCATGCAGGCGGCGATCTCGATCACCGTCGCCGATCGCCTCAATGCGTGGCGTGCACCACTGGCGACCTATCGCGACCGCCTGACCGAGCAGGGTTTTCCCGTCCAGTTCGGGGGCGCGGCCGGCACGCTCGACAAGCTCGGGTCGCAGGCCGCTGCCATCCGCGCCTCGCTCGCCCAGGAACTCGGCCTCACCGATGCACCGCAATGGCAGAGCGGGCGTCTGCCGATCGCCGATATCGCCGGCCTGTTCTCATCGATATCGGGCAGTCTCGGCAAGATGGGGCAGGATATCGCGCTGCTTGCCCAGGCCGGCGATGAAATCGAAATCTCGGGCGGTGGCACCTCGTCGGCGATGGCACACAAGCAGAACCCCGTTTCCGCCGAAGTCCTCATCTCGCTCGCGCGCTTCAACGCCACTGTTCTATCGGGCATCCACCAGTCCCTCGTCCACGAACAGGAACGTTCCGGAGCTGCCTGGACGCTCGAATGGCTGCTGCTGCCGCAAATAACGATGGCAACCGCCGCTAGCCTGCGACTGGCGAAGGAGCTGACGGGGAATATCCGGCGGCTTGGAACGACGTGATTCAGCGCTTTTGCATCTCATGCCGTAAACCGGCTATGCAGAGTGCAATGAAATCAGGAGCAGTCTCGTGACCTTTCCCCTCTTCGACCTCTCAGGCCGCCGCGCCCTCGTCACCGGCTCCAGCCAGGGAATCGGCCGCGCGTTGGCGGTCGGGCTTGCCGAGCATGGTGCCTCGATCATCATCAACGGCCGCAACGCGCAGAAGGCGGAGGCCGCCGCCGAGGATATCCGTCGCAGCCATCGCCATGCCGTCAGCGCCGCCTTCGACGTCACCGATGCGGAGGCGAGCCGCACCGCCATCGCCTATATCGAGGCGGAGATCGGCCCGATCGACATCCTCGTCAACAATGCCGGTATGCAGTTCCGCGCACCGCTGGAGAACTTCCCGGTCGACAAATGGGACGAGATCTTCAAGACCAACGTCTCCAGCCTGTTCTATGTGAGCCAGCCGGTCGCCCAGGCGATGATATCGCGCGGCCGCGGCAAGATCATCAACATCGCCTCCGTCCAGGCCGAACTCGCCCGTCCCGGCATCGCGCCCTATACCGCCACCAAGGGCGCAGTGAAGAACCTGACGCGCGGCATGGCGACCGACTGGGCGAAATACGGCCTGCAGGTCAATGCGATCGCGCCGGGCTATTTCCGCACTCCGCTTAACCAGGCGCTCGTCGACGATCCCAAGTTTTCCGGCTGGCTGGAAACCCGCACGCCAGCCGGCCGCTGGGGCGAGGTCAAGGAGCTTGTCGGCGCCGCCGTCTTCCTGGCCTCGGATGCCTCCTCCTTCGTCAACGGCCACATGCTCACGGTGGATGGCGGCATCACCGCCTCGCTGTAGAACAGGCTGTCTCCGAAAACCGCCTACACTTCGGCGTCATGCTCTAAATTCGCATCATCCGAGTTTGGCGATGGCACGCAGATTGTCGGCCGTCGTCGTCGGGAATTCGAAGAATTCGAGATAGGCGGGGATCTGTTCGAACAACATGTCCGTCCCCACCTGAAATGCACAGCCGCGCGCCCGCACGGCCTCGAGAAAAGGGGTTATCTCCTTCGTCAGCACGACTTCGCCGACGAAGGTCGAAGGCGAAATGCGGTCGATATCGATTGGCAGCGGGTCACCCCGTCGCATTCCGAGAGGTGTCGCATTGACGACAATGTCGAAACCTGCCGGATCGGCAGAGCCCACCGTCACTTCAAGCTGCGGATAGTATTTCTTCAGCCTGTCCAGCAGCGCGGTCGCGGTCGTCTCGTTGGCGTCGAAGATCGCCAGATGCTTCACGCCCGCCTGCGCCAACGACGCCGCGATCGCCGAGCCGACGCCGCCGGCACCCGCGATGAGCGCATGTGCTCCTTCAACCTTTTTACCCTTGCGCAACACGCCCCGAACGAAGCCCTCGCCATCGAACATGTCACCGATCAGCCTGCCGTCCGAACCGAGACGCACTGCATTGCACGAGCCGGCGACTTTCGCGTTGGTCGACGTTTCGTCGAGCAGCGCCATCGTCGAAATCTTATGCGGCATCGTGATCAGAGCACCGTGGATATTGGATAGCCGGAACAGAAGCTTCAGAAACGCCGGATAGTCCTCCGGCCTGCAGCCCATCGGCACGACGACGGCATCAATTCCGTTCTTCTCGAAGTACGGATTGTAGATCAGCGGGGCCTTGAAGGACTCCGTGGGATAGCCGAGGTGCGCGATGAGTTTGGTCGTCCCGGTGATCATGTGGTCAGACTTTCTGGGGATCGGAAGAGGCGCTCGCGTTGGAGAGGTGGATCATCTGTCCCGAGCGCGCCGATCTCTTGATCGCTTCGATGACCCTGAGCGTAGCGAGGCCCTCCCGGCCACTCACCAGAGGCGTGGCATCGCCACGAATGACGTCGCAAAAATGTCTGAGCTGAACGCAAAGGGGATCGGCTGCTGTGTAAGGCACGCGTTCCTGGGCAAGCTGCTCCAGCCAATCGGGCCTCGAAGGGCTCGTCCACAGCGTCAGATCGGGAATTCCGAGCGAACCCTTGGCGCCGCCGATCTGGTAGCAGAATTGATCGTAGCGGGGGAAAGCGGGGTTCTCCCCGGTGGTCATCTCCCAGCTCCAGGGCGCAGCCACGGCATCACTGCCGTTGAGAGTGGCAAGCACCCCATTTGCGAAACGCAGCGTCACGACAGCCGTATCCTCGACGGCATGGTTCCGCACGGCCTGCGATTCCATCGCATGGACGGCTTCGACCTCACCGAAGAGATATCGGAAGAGATCGACATCGTGGATCAGGTTGACGAAGACCGGGCCGGCGCCCGCTTCGCGCCGCCAGGGTATATCGAAATAGTCGTCGGGCTTGGCGACCCAGAACGTGCCGTGCACCGCGATGATCCGGCCAAGCCTTCCGCCGTCGACGATCTGTTTGACCGCCTGGATCATCGGATTGTGGCGCCTGTGATGGCCGACCAGCAGCGGTATGCCTGCCTTCTCGCCGGCGGCAACCAGTGCCGCTGCAGCATCGACATCGTCGGCGATCGGTTTCTCGATCAGGACAGGGATGCCGGCAGCGACGATCTCCATTCCGTTCTCAACGTGGAGCTGGTTCGGCGTTGCCACGATGACGCCGTGAGGCCTGTCCTCGACGCGGATGTCCGAGAAGCTCCGGTACCATCGGGCGCCGACATTCTCGGCAAAGTCGCGACCAGCCGGAGAAGGATCGACCACCGCCGAAAGAATGGTCCCGGGCTCGGATATAATTCGCTCGGCGTGGCGTCTGCCAATGAGGCCGACTCCCATGACTGCAATCTTTAACGGCTTCATTGTCAGCTCCCGGAATTTGCCAGATTTCGACGACATATCGATCTTGAAACCACTTACTTCCGCAGGATTTCTCCGAGGAATTTCCTGGTTCGCTCATGCTGCGGACTTGTGAAAAACTCGGCTGGCGGGGCTTCCTCGACGATCGCGCCGCTTGCCATGAAGATCACGCGATCGGCGACCTGGCGGGCAAAGCCCATTTCGTGCGTGACGCAGATCATCGTCATGCCCTCATCGGCCAGCGCGATCATCGTATCCAGAACCTCCTTGACCATCTCCGGATCAAGCGCCGACGTCGGCTCATCGAACAGCATCACCTTCGGCCGCATGCACAGCGCGCGGGCAATGGCGACGCGCTGCTGCTGGCCACCCGAAAGCTGCACCGGATATTTGTCGGCCTGCTCCAGGATCTTGACCCGCTCGAGCAGCCCGCGTGCCCTTTCCTCAGCCTCCGCCTTGCCGACGCCGGCAGCCTTCATCGGCGCCAGCATGCAGTTCTGCAGCACGGTCAGATGCGGAAACAGATTGAACTGCTGGAAGACCATGCCGACCTCACGACGGATCGCATCGATGGTCTTGGCCTGATTGCCTAGGAGAATCCCGCCGACGCGGATTTCACCTTTTTCGTAGGTCTCGAGGTGGTTGATGCAGCGAATGAGCGTCGACTTGCCGCTGCCGGAGGGCCCGCACAAGACGATCCTCTCGCCGCTGCGAACCGATATGTTGATGTCGTGCAGGGCTTGAAAAGCGCCATACCACTTCTCCACCCGCTCCATGGTAATCATGGTTTCTGCGCCTTGAGCAGGACTGGGACTGGTCATCAGTAGAACTCCATATTGGCGGGCTGGACCGCATCGAAGACGAGGGATGCGGATCAGCGCGCAGAGGCGGCAAACTTTCGTTCGAGGCGCGCGCCAAGAATCGTCAGTGGGCAACACATCAGAAAATAGAGAATGCCGACGACGCCGAAGACCGTCAGCGGTTGGAAGATCTGGTTGGAGATGATGTTGCCGGCCCGCGTCAGCTCGGTGAAGCCGACGATCGATGCAAGCGAGGTGCCCTTGATCAGCTGCACGAGGAAGCCGACCGTGGCAGGCAGCGAGATGCGCAGCGCCTGCGGCAGGATGACATCCTTCATGCGGGAGATGTATCTGAGGCTGAGAGCCTTTGCCGCTTCCGTCTGGCCGCGCGGAACCGCTTCGATCGATCCGCGCCAGATCTCGCCCAGATAGGCGCTGGCATGCAGGGTCAGGCCGATGGCAACGGCCACCCAGGCGTCGAGCATCAGCCCCACCAGCGCCAGGCCGTAATAGACGACGAAAAGCTGCATCAGCAGCGGTGTTCCCTGGAAGACGGCGATATAGCCGGCCGTCAGGCGTTCCAGCAGCGGTATGCCCGAGGCGCGCGCAAGGGCGACGCCGAGCCCTGCAATGCCGCCGCAGACGAAGCCGACGGCCGACAGGACCACGGTCCATTTCAAGCCGATCAGGAGGAAGACGAATTCTTCGTGACCCATGGAATTCCTCCTACTTGACCGGATATTTGAAGTAGCGCGCCGAAAACAGCGCGAAGATGCGCATCATCAGCCAGGAGATCACGAAATAGAAAACCGTGACCGTGAAGTAGACCTCGAAGCTCCGAAAACTCTCCGACTCGATGCGCTGCGATACGGAGGTCAGCTCGTAGGCCGAAATCGCCGATGCAATGCTGGTGGTCAGCGTCAGGAGGACGAACTGGCTGGTCAAAGACGGATAGATCGCCCGCAGTGCCGGCTTGAGAATGATCAGCCGGAAGACCTGAGCCTTGTGCAGACCAAGGGCCAGCCCCGCTTCCATCTGTCCCTTCGGGATCGACTGAACGCCGCCGCGAATGATCTCGATGGCGTAGGCGCCGCCGTTGATGCCGAGCGCGATAATCGCCGTCGGCGTCGGATCCAGTCTGATGCCTGTCAGCGGAAGTGCGAAGTAGATGAAGAAGATCTGCACCAGAAACGGCGTGTTGCGGATCAATTCGACGAAGGCGATGACCAGCCATCGTGCTGGCTTCAGAGCGGAATCGCGCAGCGCAACGCCGCCAATTCCGATGATGATCGCCAGCAGCATCCCACAAATGGCAAGCAAGAATGTCCCGAGGCAGCCGAGCAGAAGGTTCGGCAGGCCATCTATGACCGGGGTGAAATCCAACTTATAATTCATGGCGATCCTTCCGGTCCGTCTTCCTGAAAATTCAGTCCCTCTTGACCATTCCTGCCATCGCCTGGATAGCCAGTTCGTAGCCATCGGCTCCAAAGCCGATCATGATCGCCGTGGCAACGCGCGAGATCAGCGAATTATGGTAGATGCTCTCGCGCGCATGGACATTGGAGATATGCAGTTCGATCTTCGGCGGGTCGAACATTTTCAAGGCATCGAGAAGAGCGATCGATGTGAAGGTATAACCGGCGGGATTGATGATGATGCCACAAGCATCGGTCCGGGCCTGGTGCACGCTCTCGACCAGTTCGCCCTCGAAATTGGTCTGCCGAAACTCGACGTCGAACCCCAAAGACTTTGCCTTGGCAACGCATCGTTTCTTGATGTCGGCAAGCGTCGTGGTCCCGTAGATTGCCGGCTCGCGCTGACCGAGAAGATTGAGATTCGGCCCGTTGAGCACAAAAATGGTTCTGGTCATGTCGCGCACCTCAAACGGGCCTGGCCATAGGCATGGCGGTTGCGTTGACGGGCATGGCTGCCCGCCTTCATTGGGAAGGGCTTCGTCTGGACGTCAAAATCCCCGCCCCAAGGCGATCGCCGCCTGCCCCTCATCCGGCTGCCGCCACCTTCTCCCCGCAGGCGGGGAGAAGGGACAAGCTGCGACCTCTCCGTCCCTCGCGCACCCCTCGCAGGGCACGTCCCCTCTCCCCGTTTTTACGGGGAGAGGGTTAGGGTGAGGGGCAGCCATCCTTTACCGTTGGCTCAGTTCGCCGCGAACGGAATGCCTTCCAGCGTTTCCGGGAATTCCGGGACCGGAACCTTCATCCACTTGTCGTAGACGGCCTTGAGTTCGCCGTTGGCCTTGATCTTGTCGATGAAGGTGTTCAGCGCCGCATTGATTTCCTTTTCGCCGAGACGCGTGCAAGCACCGTTGTAGAGCTTCTGGAATTCAAGCTTGTTTTCGAATTCGCCCGGACGGGCCTTCTCCAGCCGATCCATGTAGAAGATGTTGCCGCCAAGCGTCTCGACCTGGCCGGACACCAGCGCCTGGACGCTTGCCGCGTCTCCGTCATAGCGCCGGATCGTGGTGCTCGGCGGCGCGTTCTTGGTGACCTGCGTGTCCTGAGCAGCTCCCTTGGCGACGCCGACCGTGAACTTGGCCATGTCGGCATTCGTTTTGATCTCAGCCTTTTTCGGACCGATCAGGACGATGGCATTGGCGACATAGGGCTTGCTGAACTGCACGGCCTTTGCGCGATCCGGCAGCATCGCCATCGTCGCGAACAGAACGTCGACGCGGCCGGCCGTCAGAGCGGGAATGCGGTTGTTGACTTCAAGCGGCACGAACTCGACGGAAACGCCGAGTTCCTTGGCAAACAGCGTTGCGATGTCGGCGTCGAGGCCGTCCTGCTTGCCGCCGCTGGTCACGAAGCCCCAGGGCGGGTTGTCACCCTGAATTCCGACGATGATCTTGCCGCGAGCCTTGATCTCATCGGGCGTGACGGCGGCGGCCGGCTGCGCCAGGGTGACGGCTGCCACGAGGGCGGCGGCTCCGAGCATCGCGTTTCGACGCGTTAGCATAGACTTGAACATGTAATTTCTCCTCCTTGGAACGGTCCATGGACCGGACAGCCACCTCACCTTTTGACTGTGAGAGGAATGATTGCCAGAGACGAGCACTCAAATCAACAGAGTTTTTCAAAATCATATGAGAATTTATAATAAGACACGCTATTTGAATTCCTCACGACATTTGCCATAATAGTAGCGAGCGGTTTCTGGGACGCATCGTCGTGTTTGACGCTCGGTTTATCTCGCACCGATATCGGAAGGGCTTTGACATGAGGACCTCGATTGCGACTGTCACGATCAGCGGCGAACTTCCGGAAAAGCTCGAGGCGATCGCCCGAGCGGGCTTCGACGGCGTCGAGATCTTCGAAAATGATTTCCTCGCCTTCGACGGAAGCCCGGCCGATGTCGGAAAACTCGTCCGCGATCATGGCCTGGAGATCACCCTGTTTCAGCCGTTCCGTGATTTCGAAGGCATGCCGGAGCCGCTGCGAAGCCGCACGTTTGACCGCGCGGAACGGAAGTTCGACGTCATGCAGCAGCTCGGAACGGAGCTGGTGCTCGTCTGCTCGAACGTCTCGCCGGCAGCCATCGGCGGCATCGACCGGGCGGCGGCGGACTTTCATGAACTCGGCGAGCGTGCCGCCCGGCGTGGACTGAGGGTTGGCTACGAGGCGCTTGCCTGGGGCCGCCATATCAGCGACCACCGCGACGCCTGGGAGATCGTCCGTCGCGCCGATCATCCGAATGTCGGTCTTATCCTCGACAGCTTCCACACCTTGTCGCGCAAGATCGACGTCAATTCCATCCGTTCGATTCCCAAGGAGAAGATCTTCATCGTCCAGCTTGCCGATGCCCCGTTGATCGACATGGACCTGCTCTATTGGAGCCGCCACTTCCGAAACATGCCGGGGGAAGGCGATCTTCCCGTCACGGCGTTTACCGAAGCCGTCGCGGCGACAGGTTATGACGGGTATTTCTCCCTGGAGATCTTCAACGACCAGTTTCGAGGCGGTTTGTCACGGGCGATTGCCGCCGATGGCCACCGCTCGCTGATCTATCTTGGCGATCAGGTCCGACGCCATCTCGGCATCGGCAGCATGACCGGAGCGGCGATGCCGGAAAGGCCCTCCGTCAAGGGCGTCGGTTTCGTCGAGTTCGCCACGGACGAGGAAGACGAAGTCGAGCTGGTTGCATTGCTGCGCACCCTCGGTTTCAAAAAGACGGCAATCCACCGCACGAAGAAAGTCTCTCTTTTCGAGCAGGGCGAGATCCGGATCCTCGTCAATGTCGATCAGGCAGGATTCGCCAACGCGGCTTATGCCGTTCACGGCACTTTTGCCTATGCCATGGCCCTGGTCGTCGACGATGCCGCAAAGGCCTATGAGCGCGCGCTCGCCTTGGATGCCGAGCCATTCACCCAGCCTGTCGCAGACGGTGAACTCGAGCTGCCTGCCATTCGGGGCGTAGGGGGTGGGATCGTCTATCTCATCGACGACAAGAGCGCATTGGGTCGCTTCTCCGAAATCGACTTTCAACCGGTCACGGACGATACCGACGCGCCGTCCGCGGGGCTTTTGCGCATTGATCACGTCGCCCAGACGGTCGGTTACGATGAAATGCTCACCTGGCTTTTGTTCTACACGTCGATTTTCGAGACGCGGAAGACCCCGATGGTCGATATCATCGATCCGGCCGGGGTGGTGCGCAGCCAAGTCGTCGAGAACGACACCGGGGCGCTGCGCATCACCATGAACGGTGCCGAGAATCGCCGCACTCTGGCGGGACATTTCATCGCCGAAAAATTCGGGGCCGGCATACAGCACCTGGCGTTCTTGACGGACGATATCTTTGTGACCGCGGAAAGCCTTCGTGTTTGCGGTTTCAGATCGCTGCACATCTCGCCGAACTACTACGACGACGTCGAAGCCCGCTTCGGCCTCGATCCTGCATTGACCGAGCGGCTGAAGGCGGAAAACATCCTCTATGACCGCGACGAGCATGGCGAATATTTCCAGCTCTATAGCGGAACCTATGGAGAGGGTTTCTTTTTCGAGATCGTCGAGCGCCGCGGCTACCGCGGCTATGGCGCGCCGAACGCTATTTTCCGGATCGCCGCTCTGAAGAAACAGATGCGTCCGGAAGGAATTCCGAAAGACGCCTATTGAGCTATGGTTTAGGCAATCCGCCCGCTCTTGAGCACATGCTCCACGCCGCTTTGAACGTGCCGTCTGACGACGTCGGTCGCGCCGGCGACGTCGCGCTGAATGGAAAGTTCAAACAGAAGCCTGTGGTCATCGACAACAGGCTTTCCGCGAAAACTTTCGGCCAGCATATGGTAGCGGAGAAAGCGGTCGAAGACCGATGACAATGTCGCCATCAGCGTCGCTGAATTGCAGGCCGAGACAATGGCCTGATGGAACTCCCAGTCGTATCGGACCCAGTCGACTGTCCGCGAGACGTCGCCCGCAAGGAGCTTGCGTTCGGCGGCAGCCAGCCGGTGGTGGGCGGCGACGATACGCCCCTCCCATTCAAGATTTCCCGCAGCGAAGGCAAGGCCGATCGCATGTGTTTCAAGAACGATCCTGAGGTCGGCGAGTTCGAGGAGTTCGCGGCGCGAAGCGGGGCTGACTTCAAAACCACGCTGCCCTTCGGCGACAACGAGGTTTTCCGTGGTCAGGCGGCTCAGAATTTCGCGCAGCGATGAAATGCCGATGGAGTAACGCTCCTTTGCCTGTTCCAGCTTGATCTTGGCTCCCGGCGGCAATGTCCCGGATATGATATCCTCGCGGATCTGCCGGAAGACGACATCGCTTACTGTTTCAGCCGGGTCGTGGATTTGCTTGAGCATGGCTTTTCCTGGTTTCGCCGAAACACAATTTACGTGGTGGACCTAAAGTTCGAAGAGAAACGTCCGAACCATTTCTATCTCAGCGTCCCTCTCGCCAGCGCATGTTCGACGCCGCCTTGAATATGCATCACAAGAACCCGCTTCGCCGTCTCCGCGTCACGTCGCAATGCCGCATCCAAAAGCTGTTGGTGTTCATTGGCCGCGACATCGCCTCGATAAGACAAGGCAACCATCTGATATCTGAGATATCTGTCAAAGATCACCGAATGCGTCTCCATCAGCAGTTTCGACCCGCAGGCGGATATCAAGGCTTGGTGGAACTCCCAGTCGTAGCGCTTCCAGTCCTCGGCCCTGCTGGTGTCACCGGATGCCATCACCTGTTCCATCCGCGCCAATTTGTAATGTGCGGATACCAGCGGAGCTTCCCACTCCACGTCGCCATGCACGAACGACTGCTCCAGCGCATGTGTTTCCAGGAGAAGCCTCAGCGCCGCCGTCTCCTTGAGGTCTGAAACCGACACCGGAGACACTTCGAAACCTTTTTGCCCCTCGGCGACGACAAGCCCCTCGGAGGACAGCCGGTTCAGCACTTCGCGAAGTGTGCTGATGCTGGTCTCGTAGGACTCCTTCAGGCTTTCCAGCTTCAATTTTTGCCCGGGAGTCAGCCGGCCAAAAATGATGTCGGCCCGAATGCGCCTGTAGCTGCTCTCGGCAATGGTCTCGTTGATAACCGGCTGCAACATGGCGAGTCTCTTATATTTCCTATATCCTCGGATATATCGCTTTTTCGCAATTGCAATCAAGGAAACATTCGCACAATAGGAAGCCCAATTTTCTCATATGATGCTGGTTTTCCCGGACAAGGCGGAAGCCACCGGGTCGGACAGGACCGGCCCAAATAGGCCGCCCCAAGCCTGTTGGACCAGGCCCTTCGGCGCGGCTTTCCTGCTGCTCTTAAAACCTGGATTTCCGCCTCAACATGGCGGCAATTGCTTTTTCAATCGCGCGCAACCATCTAATAGGCATGACTTACGGGAAAATGTTCCCCGCCCTCGGCAGCGCGTTTACCGAAAACCAACCATACTGGCTTGCTTTCCGAACCGAAAGCCGATTGCTTAGGAAAATCTACTTCTTCTTCCGTTAGCGGTTAGGAGAATACAAAGGGGAACAGACAAACCCGTGGAATTCTGCTGCTTCGCATCGAGATGAACTATGACTACGATGGCGATGCGGGAAGGCCGGTTTGAAGAAAGATGACGACAGAACTGTTTCAGGTAAAATTTTGGGGCGTCCGCGGCAGTATCCCCGTGTCTGGCCCCGAGTTCGATCGCTACGGCGGTAACACTTCCTGCATCGAAATTCGCTGCGGAGAACATCGGATGATCTTCGACGCAGGCTCCGGCCTGCGCGAGGCGGGGTTGTCGTTGCTCGCCGACAGCGTCAGCGACGTCGACCTGTTCTTCAGCCACTGCCATTACGACCACATCATCGGCCTGCCGTTCTTCAAGGCGATCTATTATCCCTCGATCAACGTCAACATCTGGTCCGGCCATCTCGATGGCAAGATGAGCACGCGGGAAATGGTCGAGCAGTTCATCAGCCCGCCCTGGTTTCCCGTCAAGACCGACATCTGTCAGGCGACGATGAATTTCAGCGATTTTCATGCCGGTCAGGTGCTGAACCCGCGGCCGGGCGTCAAGATCAAGACCTTCATGCTGAACCATCCAGGCGGTGCCATTGGTTACCGCATCGAATGGCAGGGCCGTTCGGTCGCTCTCATCTACGATATCGAGCATATTCCCGGCAGCTACGATCCGGTCTCGCTCGAGATGATGCAGGACGCCGATCTCGTCGTCTACGACTGCACCTACAATGAAGACGAGATGCAGCGTTTCAAGGGCTTCGGCCATTCGACCTGGCAGCACGGCACCGAGCTCGCGAAGATGGCAGGCGCCAAGCGCTTTGCCCTGTTCCACCACGCTCCCTCCCGCACCGACGAACAACTGGCGCAGATGGAAATGCAGGCGCAGGCAGCCTTTCCCGAATCCTTTGCCGCGCGCGACAATCAGGTCGTGGTGATCTAGCAGGCCGCTGAAGCCGCCTTCATCTTGTCCAGTCTGACGCTCTTCGACAGAGAACCTATCCGTCGAACTGAGCAGTCCTGCGACGTCACGACGGAACAGATGCCGGGCCGGACCGTTTTACCGGCAGCGCAAATCAACGAAACAGGCATCAGTCATGACCGTGCTTTCCGGAAAGTGTCTCTGCGGGCAGGTGCATATTTCTGTCCGGGGCGAACCCTTGCGCGTTGGAATCTGTCATTGCACGGACTGCAGGCAAGAAAGCGGTTCGGCCTTTACCTTCTACGGGATCTGGCCAGCTGGCCAATTCGAACATTCAGGGCAAACCGCCGCGTTCCAAGGTCGGCATTTCTGCACCGGCTGCGGTTCGCGGCTGTTTTCCGCCGACGACCAGGAGGCGGAAATCAAGCTTGGCATTCTGTCCGAGGCCCCGACACCTCTTGTGCCGAGCTACGAACTCTGGATCAAACGCCGTGAGCCGTGGCTGCGACCGGTGGAAGGCGCCGAGCAGTATGAGGAAGACCGAAGCTGAAGAGAAACGAAGAACGGTTCTGAGGAGCTTCACCGAAGGAGAACCGGGCCTGGTGTCCGGAACACTGCAAATACCTCAGCGAATACCGGCCTCCGACCTTGATCGTCTGGGGTCCGAACGACCACTTCATGCCGGAAAAAACGGCGCGGGCCAATCTGCGCGATCTGGCGGATGCCGAACTGCATCTGCTCGGCAGCGGCCACTGGCTGCTCGAGACGCATCTCGATGCCATCGTACTCATGCGAGAGTTTGTCGGACGCGTTCACGCCGCCTGATCGGCAATGTCTAAGGCCCTAGCAGTTCCGACGCCGCCGACCAACCGACGGCGGGATGCCGGGCAGTGATCGCAAACAAGGCCGACAGGAAATCCCAGGCTGCCGCATCATGCACCAGATGGTGGGTTAGGACACCGATAGGTTCCTCGCTGCCGGCAAACCGGTCGCGAAGCTCGGCCACCAGTTCGACCACCAATTCCGCCTCGCCCCGTCCGCCGCGCGTACCGTGCCAGTCGATGATGTCGACATGGGTGTTGAGCAGCGGCACCGGACCCTCCTGCTTTGCCCGCCCGTAGACCGAAAGGGCTGCAAATCCGAGCCCGGGCAACGCCGGGATGAGGGCCGCGTCGATCCGATTCCACGGCGGCACCAGCATCGGCAGGAAGCGGGCCGGATGCAGCCGCTTTAGCAGCCGGAACCCTTCACGCAACTCGCCGAGCACGACCTCCGCCGGCCGCTCACCGCCGAGTTCCTGCTTCTTCGCCTCCGGCCCCGCATGGTTCGTATGAGACCAGCCATGCACCGCAACAGTGATGACTGTTTCCTCCACTAGGCGCGCGGCCAAGGCCTCGCCGGTCAGGCCGGGAATGACCGCGAGCATCAGCGGAACCCCGCTTTCGCCCGCCAGCGCCATCAGCGTCTCCAGCGCCTGCGTCGGCTCGATGGCGTCGTCATCCCGCAGCCAGAACCGCGCCACGCGGCCGGCGGCCTGCCAGCGGTCAAGCTCGCGGCGCAGGGGGTCCCAGGCTATTCCGTCGGTCATCACGTCACTCCTGTTGCTGCGCTGTCGCGCAAAATTCCGTTCAATAGCTGCGCCGCCATCGCAAGCGAGCGCTCGCCGAGCACGAAGCGCCGCGCCGCCTGCCCCATGGCGTCGCGCCTTTGCCTGTCGTCAAGCAGGGCAGCCACGGCGTCGGCATAGGCGGCGACATCGCCATCCGGCGTCAGCAGCCCGGTCACGCCAGCCTCGACCACCGCTGGCACGCCTGCCGTTTCCTGCGCGACGACGGGCAGGCCGGCGGCCTGGGCCTCCAGATAGGCAAGGCCATAGGCCTCGCCGCAGCCGGGCCAGACATAGACGCCGCCGCGCCCGAGCAGTTCGGCGATCTCGCCGGCATTCCGCTCGCCCAGCCATTCGATTCGGCCGGGAAAGTCGGCAAAGAGCGCCTGCACCTCCTGCCGCATCGGACCATCGCCGATGACGGCCAGCGTCCAAGGCTGGTCTTCGATCAGCCGCAACGCTTTTGCAAGCATCGCGTAACTGTCCATCTTATCGCCGGCCCGCATCATCGCGACGGTCATCAGCCGGTGCGGATCGGACGCCGGCGACACCTTCTCGAACAGCGCCGTCTCGATGAAAGGTGTCAGCCCGGCAAGCCTCGCCTGCGGAAAGGTGGCTGAAAGCCCGGCCTGGTCACGTTCGGTGAAGCTGATATTGACCGCCGCCTGCATGATCGCCTCGCCCACGCGCTTCTGTGATGCTGCCCAGCCGGTTCGGTCACGTTTTGCCGCATAGGAGGCTTCGGCGGTGACATAGGGAATGGCGAATTCGGCAGATATCGCCGGCCCGAAGGGATCGGGCGATTTGTAATAGGGGTGATAGCAGAACCAGAGTTCCGGTCGCAGCTCGGATTTCCATGTCAGCCGCAGTCGCTCCAGCTCCGCGCGGATAGCGGGTTCGAGCGCGGCTGCCGCCTCCGGCGTCGAGGCATAGGTGCGGAATTCGGAGACGACGTCGACCTCGTGCCCGGCGAGCTCCAGCGCCTGGATCAACAGCCGCGCCATCAGCCGGTCGCCGGACGGCACCGGATGGTTCGGCGATTTCATCGGCGCGTAGAAAGCCACCCGCATTGGAACACCTCAGGTAAGACACACTGTTTACAACTTTCGCGCCTGTCGGGAAAATTCCGCTATTGTCCCTTTGCCGAAAACTTGCGCATAAGCATATGAAATGTGATCGCGATCGAAGCAATTCCGCCTCTTTCTCAATCTCTATGGGCCTGCAGTTACATCGACAAGAACGGGAATGAATGACGACGGTCTCGGCCACAGGGATTTTTTCGGAACGTGCGATCAGAAGGGCGAGGCTCGGTTCCGGCCTCGTCATTTTCATCTTCGTTCTGCTGCATTTGTCGAACCATGCGATTGGCCTGATTTCAGTCACCGCTGCCGATAAGGCTGCCCACCTCTTTCTGGCGATCTGGCGCAATCCTCTGGGTACCGCAATCTTCTATTCGTCGGTGCTCATCCATATCGCACTGGTGCTGCGCGCCATCTACATGCGCCGCAGCCTCGTCATGCCGAAGGGGGAAATGGCGCAGATCGTGCTCGGCCTGATGATCCCGCTGCTGCTCATGGATCATGTCATCGGCACGCGCATCGCCCACGAGTTCTACGGCTACATCGATGACTACGAGACGGTCATCAGTACGCTCTGGATCAGGAACCCGACAAACGGCGTGCGGCAGGTGTTCGGTGTCGTCGCCGTCTGGATCCACGGCTGCATCGGCATCCATTTCTGGCTGCGCTATCGGCCCTGGTATCCGGACTTTGCGCCGCTGCTGCTGGCGCTTGCGATCCTTGTGCCGGTGCTCTCGCTGCTCGGCTTCGTCGAAATGGGCCGGACGCTTGCCGATCCCTCCTACCAGGAGGCAATGACGATCAGCGCCTACAAGGAGGGCGTCAACACCCGTTACGCCTCGAACCCGGAAGTTCACCGGCAGGTCGCCATGATCCGTGCCGGGCTCTACGGCGCCTTCTCCGCCTCTCTCCTCATCGTCGTCTTCGCCCGCGCCCGGCGCAAGCTGAAGGAGCGACTTGACCAGGTCGCCGTGCATTATCCGGGCGGCGAGGTGATCCGTGTGCCGCGCGGCTTCTCGGTGCTGGAAGCAAGCCGGCTCGGCGGCCTACCGCACTATGCCGTCTGCGGCGGCAAGGGCCAGTGCTCCACCTGCCGCGTGCAGATCCTTGGCGATTATGACAGCCTGCCGGCCCCCGACAAGATGGAACAGACGACATTGAGGCGCATCAATGCCGGCCCGGATGTCCGGCTCGCCTGCCAGCTTCGCCCGAACCGCGACGTTGCCGTCGCGCCACTTCTCGTGCCGGCGATCGAGGCGGCCCTTCCCGCCAACAGCCAGGAGACGAGCCCCGGCCGCGAGCGCGAGATCGCCGTGCTCTTCGTCGATATCCGCCATTTCACCACGCTGACGGAAACCCGCCTGCCCTTCGATGTCGTCTTCCTGCTGAACCGCTATTTCGCCATCATCGGCAAGGCGGTGGAGCAGTCGGGCGGGCGGCTCGACAAGTTCATCGGCGACGGCGCCATGGCGCTCTTCGGGCTCAACTCCACGCCGGAGGAAGCCTGCCGCCAGGCGCTCGCCGCTGCAGCAGCGATCGTCGCCGAGATCGAGAAACTCGCCGCCGAGCTGGCCGACGAACTGGCGCTGCCGCTGCGCATCGCGATCGGCATTCACACCGGCCCGGCCGTCGTCGGCACGATGGGATACGGCCGGGTGCGCAGCATGACGGCGATCGGCGATACCGTCAATGTTGCGAGCCGGCTCGAGACCGCTGCCAAGGAGTTTGAGGCGGCGATCGTCATCTCCGAGCCGGTAGCGACCCTTTCGGGTGCTGATCTCGCCGGCATCGAAAGCCGTGAAATCAGTGTGCGCGGCCGGGCCCTGCCCTTGAAAGTCTACGTCATTCCGAGAGAGAAAGCGGCAGAGCCGCTCGAAGGAAAAGCCTGATGCCCGGCAAGCCCTGGCTGACCGCCAAATACTGGAGCCGCCGCTTGCGCAAGGCGCGCAATGCCGCCGCTTCGCGCTTCTTCGACACCCGCTTCGGCCGCCGCCTGCTGATCGAGAATATCGGCCCGCGCGTCGTCTCGATGACGGTCGATGCCGGCGACCACCTGATGACCTTCTCGCCCGCCGACTATATCGGCCGCAAGGTCTTCCGGAAGGGCCATTTCGAACGCGAGGCCGTCGACCGGCTGATCGTCATCCTGCGCGAGCGCGGCCTTTTGCGAAAGGACGCGACGCTGCTGGAGATCGGCGGCAATATCGGCACCCAGACCGTCTATTTCGCCCTCAGCGACACCTACATCAAAATCATCAGCATCGAGCCCGATCCACGCAATTTCCCGCTTCTTCAACTTAACATCCGCCAGAACCGGCTGGAGGAGAAGGTCCGCCTCGTCAACTGCGCCGCCGGCGAACACGAAGGCGAGATCGACTTTTTCCTCAACCTCAACAATCACGGCAAGAGCAGCGCCATCCGCCAAAGCCCGACAGACAAGAAGATCAGTGTGCCGGTGAAGCCGGTTTCCGAGATCCTTGCCGGACTTTCGGTCGATCCGGCCGCAATCGGCCTTGTCTGGATGGATATCGAGGGCTACGAGCCGGTCGCCTGCCGCTCAATGCAGCCGCTGCTTGCCCGCCGCGTGCCGCTCTACATGGAGTTCACGCCGCTTTTTTACGGCCCGGAGGGAACGAAGGCCTTCATATCAATGCTTTCCGGCTTCTACGAGAATTGCCTCGTCATCTTCGAGGATCGCGAAGAGGAAATGAAGGTCCGTGAGCTGCCGGGCGATTTCGATCAGTACAACGTACTGTTTTTGCCTTAGAGGCTATACGGCCGACTGCATGACAAGCGATTGATGGCAGTGCACGCCGGCGAGCACGCCTGAGGCGGAGGCGAGCGTGGCATTGTGCATGGCGCTTGCCGCATCGCCGGCGGCGAAGACACCCTTGACGGTGGTTTCCTTGTTATCGGCGATCCGAATGATTGGCCCGAACGGGCCGTCGTCAAAGGCGCAGCCGAGCTGTTCGGCAACCGGGCTCGCCATCGCCGTTTTCGGCGCGACGAAGACGGCATCGAGCGGCAGGACGCGGCCATCGGCGAGGCGAACGGCCTCAAGCTTCGGATTTTCGCCCAACAATTCCACGATAGGGCTGCGTTCGATCCGGACGCCTCGGCCGGTCAGCTTCACCAATTGCTCTTCATCAGGCTCGAACAGCGCTTGGGTGAAAAAGGTCGTCGCTCCCCAGTCCGGGATCATCATGGCCGAATGGGCCGAATGCGGATGGTTTGCGAGAACGCCGAGCTTGCCGCCGCTGACCTCAAAACCGTGGCAATAGGGACAGTGCAGCGCGGAGCGGCCCCATCGCTCCTGCAGGCCGGGGATTTTGGGCAGCGTGTCGCTGACGCCGGTTGCAAGTAGGATGCGCGCGGCTCGTTCTTCGCCGCCGTCTTCGGTGCTGACGATGAACGCGTCACCATCGCTCTGCGCCCGGACGACTTTCCCCTCGCGGATGGTGATGCTCGGATAGAGCGAAAGCTGCCGTTTTCCCTCCCGCATGATCGCTGCCGGCGTCTGGCCGTCCTGGCCCAAGAACCCATGCGACGCTTCAGAAAACCGATTGCGCGGCGCTCCGGCGTCAATAAGCAGAACCCGCCGCCGCGCCCGGGCCAGCTGCATGGCGGCCGAAAGGCCGGCGAAGTTTCCGCCGATGATAATGGCTTCGAACGGCATGGGGCTCTCCCTTGATATTGAACTCATGACTCAACATAAGTTACATGAACTGGCGCCGTCAAGCATCATGTTACTTGTCTTGTTACGATCGGCTTGCGATAATGACCCTCCCGATCGACAGGAAGAGAATCATGCGCAATGACAGCCGCCTTTCACGCATGCTGCACGTGCTGATCCACATGGATAAACACCAGCATTCGGCGACCTCCGACATGATTGCGAAAATGCTGAACACCAATCCGGTTGTCGTCCGCCGCACCATGGCCGGCCTTCGCGAACAGGGCTACGTCCGCTCCGAAAAAGGCCATGGCGGTGGCTGGACGCTGGTGCGCCCGTTGTCTGAGATTACCCTTCTCGACGTCTACCGCGCCATCGGCGAGCCGCATCTCTTCGCCATCGGCCCAGCCGACGATCAGCCGCAGTGTCGTGTGGAGCAGGCGGTGAATGTCGCCCTTGGCGACGCGATGAAGGAAGCCCAGGCCCTGCTCCTGCAACGGTTGGACAGCGTGACGCTGGACAAAATCGCCGCCGACTTCGAGGCAAAACTGACCGCGCTCCCGGCGACATCCTATTCCTGCGCCTCCTGAGCGGGGATTACGTCCTGCGGTAGAGGAAATAGCGGCCCTCCTTGACGTCGGCAGGCAGAGGCAGAAGCTCGGGGTGCTCCAGCGGTAGACAACTGACGGCGATGCCGTTATCGGCGAGCACGCCGGTCGACCTGTCTCCTCGCAAGCGCACAAGGTGTGTCGTTTCCGCATCACTTTCTGTAAGGTTGCAAATATCCGCTTGGCAATGGCGAATTGCTTCGGTACAAAACGCTCACCGCTTTAGTTCAAACATAAGGGAGGCGTTGCATGCCAGCAATCATCGAAACCTTCCCGTGCGGAATGTCCCGACACTAGGTCATTTCCATTCGCGGCCCGCCTCAAGCGCGCCCGACATGCGGTTTTCCCTTAATTCATAGCCCGATTGATCTGATGGGATCATTTCGTCTCCCGCTTGGGCTGTGCCATCCAACTCTCGATTTTGAGGACCGGCAGCCGACATGGCGCCGAGCGATTAAAATGACTCGCAAGAAGCTCGATTTCCGCGCCGATGCCTATCGCCATGTGCTCGGCTTTGTTTTCCATCATTGGCGCCATCGACCTGTATTGGTGGGCGTTATTATTGTGCTGGTCATTGCCAGCACGCTGGCCGAAGTCATGGTGCCGGTGTTTTCCGGCCAGATCGTCGATGCCATTGCCGGCAGCAATGCGGCTGACCGGGCGCTCCGCGCCTTCGTCATCGTCGTGGCTCTGGGCCTGACCAGCGTGGCACTGCGCTGGTTCATCTTCAACGGCATCATCCGGCTGACGCTGCGCACCATGGCGGATGTGACGAATAACGGTTTCCACAAGGTGCAACGGTTCTCGACCGACTGGCACGCCAACAGCTTTGCCGGTTCGACGGTGCGCAAGATCACCCGCGGCATGTGGGCGCTCGACGCGCTCAACGACTTGCCGCTGGTAGCCCTGCTGCCGTCCATCGTCATGCTGGTTGGCGCCAGCATCGTGCTCGGCAGCTACTGGCCGATCATGGGCCTGATCGTGGCTGCGGGATCGCTGATCTATATCGGCGTGACCGTGGCACTATCCATGGGCTTCGTGTCGCCGGCGGCAAGGCTTGCCAATGCCTGGGACACCAAGCTTGGTGGCGCACTGGCGGATGCCATCAGCTGCAATTCGGTGGTCAAGGCCTTCGGGGCCGAGAGACGCGAAGAGACGCGACTGGGCCAGGTGCTCGCCAGATGGGACAGCCGCACGCGACGGACATGGAAGCGCGGCACATTGAGCGGCACGATCCAGGGCTTCCTGATGGTTTCGATGCAGGCAGGCATTCTGGGAACTGGCCTGGTGATGTGGCGGCAGGGGCTGGCGACGCCTGGCGACATCACCTTCGTGCTGGCAATGTTCTTCGTTCTGCAAGGCTATCTGCGCAATGTCGGCCAGGACATCCGCAATCTGCAGCGTGCCGTCAACGACATGGAAGAACTGGTGCTGCTCGACAAGATGCCGCTCGGCATCGAGGACAAGCCGAACGCCAAGCCGATCAAGATTGGCGAGGGAGAGATCGTCTTCGATCGCATCACCTTCCAGTATGGCGCTCATCCCACTCCGCTTTATGAAGACTTTTCGGTCATCATCAAGCCGGGTGAGCGCGTCGGCCTGGTAGGACATTCGGGTTCTGGCAAGACGACCTTCGTCAAGCTCATCCAGCGCCTCTATGACGTCAACTCGGGCCAAATCCGCATCGACGGACAGGATATCGCAGCAGTCAAGCAATCCAGCCTGCGCGGCCAGATCGCCATCGTGCAGCAGGAGCCCATCCTGTTCCACCGTACGCTGGCGGAAAACATCGCCTATTCCAGGCCGAACGCCTCGCGGCGCGAGATCGAGCAGGCGGCAAAACAGGCCAGCGCCCACGACTTCATCATGGACCTTCCCAAGGGCTATGAGACGATGGTGGGGGAACGCGGCGTCAAGCTGTCGGGCGGCGAGCGGCAGCGTGTCGCCATTGCCCGTGCCTTCCTGGCGGACGCGCCGGTGCTGATTCTGGACGAAGCGACATCGAGCCTCGACAGCGAGAGCGAAGTGCAGATCCAGCAGGCCATGGAACGCCTGATGAACGGCCGCACGACACTTGTCATCGCGCACCGGCTGTCCACAGTGCGAGCGCTGGACCGGCTGCTGGTCTTCGACAAGGGAAAGATTGTTGAAGAAGGTGACCACCAGGCGCTGATCAGGCTTAACAACGGTATCTATCGCCGGCTGTTCGAGCGCCAGGCGCTGGAACTGACCAAGGGCCTGGTGGCGTAACCGAAACACGACAGCGCCGCGCCTCTTTTCAGACGCGCGGCGCTGTAGCACTTTCAATTGCTGATGCTATCTCCTCCGATAAAGGAAATAACGGCCTTCCTTGATGCCGTCAGGCAGTGGCAGCGCCACCAGCTCGGGATGCTCCAGCGGCAGCCCGCTGACGGCGATGCCGTTATGGGCGAGCACGCCGGCCATCAGCTGCGGCAGCCAGGTCAGGGTCACCGCGTCGATCTCGTCATGGCCGGTGCCGATGTCGGCATGGGCAAGTGCTGCGCCGATGCCGACGAAGGTCTGGCCGGACTCGCGGATATTGCCGGTCACCATATCTTGTGCCGCTGGTGTTGAGGCCGAATAGGAACGCACTTCCCAGTCGAAAGCGACAATGCGCCGGCCGGGAAAATTCTCGCGGAGATGATCATAAGTGCGGCCATTGCCGAGGCCGAATTCCAGCACCGGGCCTTGAATTTCCCCCACCAGATCGATGATCGAGTTCAGAATGTCGCGTTGAGCCGTCAACCGGCGAATGAAGCTGTCGAGGCGGCTCATCTAATCCGTATCCGTCATGAAGTCGTTAGCGGTCCTGGAGCAATTCCAGCAAAAAGTGCGGGAGCGGTTTTGCGTTCGGAATTGCATAAAAACAAAAAGATAGGGCGTTTCCGTGCGTCCCGGAAACGAAGAAAGGCTCTAACACATGAAACCTTGCCAAGTCGATTGCCGTAAATGGGAATTGGCGTTGCAGTGGCAACATGGGTCTGTGCTAAGCTCGATGACATGAAAACCGTGACCGACGAAGATTTCTTTGCCGAAGTGCCGCTCTTCAGCGAATTCGAGGGCGTGACCGACGCTGCCAACTACCGGCCGCTGCCGGATGGATGGGTGCTGGCGCTCGCCGATATCGTCGGCTCGACGCAGGCGATCGGCGCCGGCCGTTACAAGGACGTCAACATGGCGGGCGCCAGCGTCATTTCAGCGGTGTTGAATGCCGTCGGCAAGGGCGACTATCCCTTCGTCTTCGGCGGCGACGGCGCGCTGATCGCGCTTCCGGGTTCGCTGGAGGCGGCGGCACGCGACGCCCTTGCCGCCGCGCAGGTCTGGGTCGAGGAAGATCTGAACCTGGTGCTGCGCATCGCCATCGTGCCGGTCGCCGACACCCGCGCCGAGGGCCTCGACGTCCGCGTCGCGCGTTATTCCGCAAGCCCTTATGTCACCTATGCGATGTTCTGGGGCGGCGGCACCAGCTGGGCCGAAAGACAGATGAAGCTCGGCCGTTACGGCATTGCCCGCGCGCCCGCTGGAACCCGCCCGGATCTTACCGGTCTCTCCTGCCGCTGGAGCCCGATCGATGCCCGAAACGGCGAGATCGTCTCGATTATCGCCGTGCCCGGCGAAGGCCGGCCAGGCCGAGATTTTCAAGAGCTCGTCAGCGGCATCGTCGCCATCACCACCGAGCAGAATCGAAACAGCCATCCGGTACCGGCCGATGGTCCGGACCTTGCCTTCTCGCTGCATGGCATCAATCGCGAGGCCAAAGCCACCGCGCCACCGCGCCGGCGGTTGTGGCAGAAGCTCTTCATCTTCCTGCAACTCGGCATCACGGTCGCGTGCTACAGGTTCGGCATTCCGCTCGGCCGCTTCGATGCCCGCCGCTACAAGCGCGACGTCGCCGACAATTCCGATTTCCGCAAGTTCGACGACGGGCTGAAGATGACAATCGACGTCGACGCCGAACACCTGAAGCGCATCGAGACCCTGCTGCAACAGGCGCGGGCCAAGGGTGTGGCCCGCTACGGCCTGCATCGACAATCCTCAGCGCTGATGACCTGCTTCGTGCCGACGCCGATCGCGCGCGATCACATCCATTTCATCGATGGCGCCGCTGGCGGTTATGCGGTGGCCGCGAGCCAGATCACCGGCAAGTCGCTTTCGGCTGTTTCCGTTACGCCTTGATGACGTGATCGGCCGAGAGGCCGAGCCGGTTGAAGACGTTGCGCGTGTCGATGATCAGCGAGGCGTTTTTTGCGAGCGCCGCATAATCCACCTTGTCGTGATCGGTCGCCACCAGCACTGCATCGTAGCCGGCAATGGTATCAAGCGTCAGCGTCACCGATTTGCGGCCCTTCAGCGCCTGGTATTCGCGCGTCGGCGGGATCTCGGCGACGAAGGGATCATGGTAATCTGCGTGTCCGCCACGCTCCTCGATGATCTCGATTAGCCGCAGCGACGGGCTCTCGCGGATATCGGCGACGTTCTTCTTGTAGGCGAGCCCGAGCACCAGCACCCTGCTGCGGCTCAGCGCCTTGCCAGCGCGGATATCGAGCGCTTCGGCAAGCTTGCCGACGACATAACGCGGCATGGCCGAATTGATCTCGCCAGCGAGTTCGATGAAGCGGGTCGGCAGCTCGTACTCGCGCGATTTCCAGGTGAGGTAGAAGGGATCGATCGGGATGCAATGGCCGCCAAGGCCGGGGCCGGGGTAGAAGGGCATGTAGCCGAAGGGCTTGGTCTTGGCCGCGTCGATGACTTCCCAGACGTCGATGCCCATTGCCGCATAGACGGTCTTCAGCTCGTTGACGAGGGCGATGTTGACCGAGCGGAAGATGTTTTCGGTAAGCTTCACGGCCTCGGCCGTCGCATTCGACGAGACCGGAACGACGGATGATACCGCCGCCCCATAAAAGGCCTTCATCAGCGCCAGCGCCTCAGGCCCGTCGCCGGCGACGACCTTGGGGATGGTGGCGGTATGATAATGCTGGTTGCCCGGATCCTCGCGCTCCGGCGAGAAGCCGACGAAGAAGTCAGAGCCGGATTTCAGCCCGGTGCCTTCGAGAATGACCTTCACCACGTCATCGGTTGTGCCGGGATAGGTGGTCGATTCCAGTACGACGAGCTGACCGGGGCGCAAATGCGCGGCAATCGAGCGCGACGTCGCCTCGACGAAGGAAAGGTCGGGATCTCGATGTTTGGTGAGCGGCGTTGGCACACAGATGATGACGACGTCGCACTCGGCAAGGCCGGCGAAATCGGTTGTCGCCTTGAAGCGGCCCGCATCGATCTCGGCAGACAGCGCCTCGTCGCTCACCGCGTCGATATAGGAGCGGCGGCCATCGAGAGCCACCATCTTGCCCGGATCGATGTCGAAGCCGGTGACCGCAAAGCCGCTGCGCGCCACCGCCATCGCCAGCGGCAGGCCGACATAGCCGAGGCCGATGATGCCGGCACGGGCCGCGCGGGTTTCGATCTTCTGCAAAAGCGTATCGAAGGTGGAGGTGGCCAAGGCGGGATCTTTCAAACGGGGAAGAGAAGGCTGATCTAATGCATGATCCAGGCAAATTAAACCCGGGCGCGGATCTTCCTCGTCTTTCCGGCGGCACGGCCGTCCGATTGGCGCCAATGGCAGCGCTCAGCCTAACCCTCTCGCCGATCTCCTGGGCCGGGATGTCGCGTGACATTGATACCCAAATCCGCTAGCAGGCCGTGGCGGAAATGACTCAGGCCTCACCCTTTGCTGCAACTTGAGCGCACAAAAAATTGAAGCTCCCATTGTTTCGCATTTGCAGCATCCCTATTTTGACTTTTGATAATGAACCACCGTGAAAGGACCACCCGTCCGATCCCCGAATATGGGGAGCTGAGGGGCGCTGCTGCCGGGCTTTCGGCAGATCGTTGACACAATAATACCGCTCGTACATCCTGATTTCCTTGTGACCTGCGCATGAAAATGTGCCGGCCGAGGGACTTTTGGCTCTTGGGGATGGCGTGCCTTATGAGGATCATACCGAGAATGAGCACGATCGAATCCAGCGTGTCGTCCATCCTGTTGGACCGGGTCGCTGAATGGCTGACGAACTCTTCGCTGGCCGGAGACGAGCTTGAGAACATTGTCCGAGGTTTCTGCGAAAGGCTGACTGCTGCGGGCCTGCCACTTGCGCGCGTGCATCTTTCCTTCTCGATGCTGCATCCGCTCTACGATGCGCTGAGCTTCACCTGGCGGCGCGCCAGCGGCGTCACCATCGAGGGCTTCCGCATGCCTGCCGGGCAAAAGCCGGACCGCTTCCTGCAGAGCCCTTATTATTACCTGCTCGACAACAATCTGCAGCACATCCGCCGCCGGCTGATTCAGGATGGGCCGAACGAATTTCCGATTTTCGAGGACCTGCGCAAGGACAGCATCACCGACTACCTGGCCTTCGTGCAGCCCTTTGGCGACGGCTCGGTGCAGGGCATGATGGGCTCCTGGTCGACGGACCACAACACCGGCTTTTCCGACGACATGATCGATGCGCTGCTCAGGATGCAGAACCATCTGGCGGTCGCCGCCAAGATGGCGGTGCTCGGCAAGCTCGCCAACAACATGCTGACCACCTATCTCGGCGGCGACGCCGGCAAGCGGGTGCTGAACGGCCAGATCCGCCGCGGCGACGGCGAGACGATCCGCGCAGCCCTGGTCATGGGCGACATGCGCGAATCCACCGTCTATGCCGAAAAGGAAGGCCGGCAGGCCTATATCGACACGCTAAACCAGTTCTTCGACGCGATCGCCGCCCCGTTCAACCGCAATGGCGGCGAGATCCTGAGTTTCCTCGGCGACGGCTTCCTTGCGGTCTATCCTTGCGGACGCCATAAGGACCCATCGAAAATTGCCTGCGAGGCGGCGCTTTCGGCCGTCCATCAGGCGCAGGCGCGGGTCGCCGAACTCAACAGGGACCGCGAGCAGAAGGGCCTGACCAGGGTCGGCTACGGCATCGGCCTGCATGTCGGCAACGTCATGTTCGGCAATGTCGGCCTCAAGGACCGCCTGACCTTCTCGGCCTTCGGCTCGGCGGTCAACGAGGTCCAACGCCTGCAGATCCTGACCAAGAAATACGGCCGCGAGGTCGTCGCCAGTCAGGCCTTCGCCGGTTATTGCGGCGGTGAGTGGACGACACTCGGCGAAGAGAAGCTGCGCGGCATCCGACAGAAGGTGACGGTGCTGCAGCCGCGCGCGCCGGCGCCGGCCATCAACGTCGACGAGAGCTTCCGCGAGGCCGTGCAGAACGGACTTTCGGAAGCCGAGCAGGTCATTCTCCTGCATCGCGACGCAAAGAAACATGTCGAGCGCACCAGCATGGAGAAATTCATCCAGTAACAGCCTAGAACCCCTGTCATAATCTGCGCGTCTCGCCCTGGGAACTTCGGCGGGAGGTGGGGGTTTTTCTATGATTGTCATCAGCTAGACACCCCGTTTGCGGTACGATAGTGTGCCTTAACGGGAACATAGAAGACTGGGGAATTTCATTGGTATGGCGTCTGCAGCCGATCTGTTGCGTATTGAAAATCTCGACGTCTCCTTCTCGGTTTTCGGTGACCGACTCCGCGTCGTAAAACAAGCCAATCTTCGCATTCTTCCGGGCAAGGTCACTGCTCTCGTCGGTGAATCCGGCTCGGGAAAATCGGTGATCAGCCAGTCGATCATGGGCATCCTGCCCAATCCGGCCAAGGCCTCGGGCAGCATCCTTTTCACCGATCCGCTCGACGGCAGCACGACCGATATCCTGTCCTTTCCGCGCGACAGCGAGGAAATGCGCGACCTGCGCGGCCGCCGCATGGCGACGATCTTCCAGGAGCCGATGACCTCGCTCTCGCCGCTGCATACGATCGGCAACCAGATCAGCGAAGTGCTGCTGATCCATACCGAAGCCGACAAGCAGGAAGCCCGTGAAAAGACCGAGGAGATGCTTGGCCTGGTCGGCTTTTCCAACCCACATCGCACCTACGACATGTATCCGTTCGAACTGTCCGGCGGCATGCGCCAGCGCGCGATGATCGCCATGGCGCTGATCTGCAAGCCGGCGCTTTTGATCGCCGACGAGCCGACGACGGCGCTTGACGTGACGATCCAGGCGCAGATCCTGGAATTGCTCCGCGAGCTGCAGGCCAAGCTCGGCATGGCGATGCTGCTGATCACTCACGATCTCGGCATCGTCGCCAACATGGCCGACGAGGTGGTCGTCATCTACCACGGCGAGATCATGGAGGCCGGGCCGGTCGAGGCTATCTTCCGCAATCCCCAGCATCCCTACCTCAAGGGCCTGATGGCCGCCGTTCCGCATTTCGACATGAAACCCGGCGAGCGGCTGAAAGCGCTGCGCGAGGTAACGGTCAATCTCGAGTCCCTCGTCGGCAAGAAGAAGCCGCTGCAGGCTGAGGCGCCGGGCACCCTGCTGTCCGTCGCCAATCTCTCGAAGACCTACAAGACGCGCAAGCGCAGTTTCTTCGGCAAGCACGAAGCCACCGTCCTGCGCGCCGTCGACGACGTCAGCTTCGACATCCGCCGCGGCGAATGTCTCGGCCTGGTGGGCGAATCCGGCTGCGGCAAGACGACGCTCAGCAAGATCCTGATGCGCGCGATCACGCCGGACAGCGGCGCGGTGGTGTTCAACGACGGCAAGGAGGTCGTCGACGTCCTCTCTGTCAAAGGCTCAGAACTGCAGGACATGCGGACCAAGATCCAGATGGTGTTCCAGGATCCGGTCTCCTCGCTCTCGCCGCGCATGACGGTGCGCAACATCCTGAGTGAACCGCTCGAAATCCATGACCGCGGCGACAGCGACGAGCGCAAGCGCAAGGTCGAAGGGCTGATGGCGGCCATCGGCCTCGACAAGCGTTATCTCAGCCGTTACCCGCACAGTTTTTCGGGCGGCCAGCGCCAGCGCATCGGTATTGCGCGGGCGCTCGCGCTCGGCCCGAAGCTCGTCATCCTCGACGAGCCGGTCTCGGCGCTCGACGTCTCGGTGCAGGCGCAGATCCTCAATCTGTTGAAGGACCTGCAGAAGGAGCTGGGGCTTACCTATCTGTTCATTTCGCACAATCTCGCGGTCGTCGACTATATGGCCGACCGCATCGCGGTGATGTGCAAGGGCCGTATTGTCGAAATCGCGCCGCGCGAGATCATCCTGCGCGATCCGGTGCACCCCTATACGAAATCGCTGCTCGCCGCCGTGCCCTTCCCCGATCTCGACCGGCCGCTCGATTTCAAGGCGCTCAGAGAAAACGGCGCCGCTGACAAGCAGAACTGGGGCGCGACCTTCACCGCCGAGCATGACGACGCTTCCGAACTTGCCTATGCCGACCTCGGCGACGGTCATCTGGTGCGCGCCCGCAAAGGCGCCGATGCCAAGGAGTTGCGCTGATGGTGACGCGTCGTACGTTTCTCGGCGGCCTCGTGGGTGCGGCGATCGCGCCCGCGGTGCTTCGCGCCGGACAGGCCGGCGAGCCGGAATTCCTCAAGGAGCGGCTGACATCAGGCAGCCTGCCGCCGATGGCCGAGCGCATTCCGCTGCGCCCGCGCATCGTCAATCTGAAGGAGATGGGGCTCGAACCGGGTGCCTATGGCGGCACGGTGCGCACCATCATCGGCAGCCAGCGCGACATCCGCTTCATGACGATCTACGGCTATGCCCGCCTGGTCGGCTACAACAAGCACCTGCAGTTCCAGCCGGACATCCTGGCCCGTTTCCAGTCCGAGGACGACACGGTCTTCACCTTCACGCTGCGCGAGGGCCATAAATGGTCCGACGGCCAGCCGTTCACCGCCGACGATTTCCGCTACTGGTGGGAAGACGTCATCCTGAACGACAAGCTGACGCCCGGCGGCGGCGCGCTGGAGCTTCGTCCGCACGGCAGCCTGCCGCGCTTCGAAATGCTCGATCCGCTGACCGTGCGCTACACCTGGGAAAAACCCAACCCGATGTTCCTGCCGACGCTGGCAGGCCCGCAGCCGCTCGTCATCTTCGGCCCCGGTCATTATCTCAAGCAGTTCCACAAGAAATTCCAGCCGGACCAGGCGAAGATGGACGAGCTGATGAAGACCTATCGCGTCAAAAAATGGCAGGATCTGCACATCAAGATGGCGCGTTCCTATCGTCCGGAAAATCCGAACCTGCCGACGCTCGATCCCTGGCGCAATACGACGCCACTGCCGTCCGAGCAGTTCGTCTTCGAGCGCAACCCGTTCTTCCACCGGGTCGACGAGACCGGCAGGCAGCTTCCCTATCTCGACCGTTTCATCCTCAACGTCTCCTCCTCGTCGATCATCGCCGCCAAGGCTGGTGCAGGCGAAGCCGACCTGCAGGTGACCGGCATCGATTTCAACGACTACACCTTCCTGAAGGAGGCAGAGAAGCGGTTCCCGGTGAAGGTCAATCTCTGGAAGCTCGCGCGCGGCTCGCGCATCACGCTGCTGCCGAACCTCAACTGCGCCGACGAGGCGTGGCGCGGCCTCTTCCGCGACGTGCGCCTGCGCCGCGCTTTGTCGCTGGCGATCGACCGGCACGAGGTCAACATGGTGGCCTTCTACGGCCTCGGCACGCCAAGCGCCGATACCGTCCTGCCCGACAGCCCGCTCTTCAAGCAGGAATATGCCGACGCCTTCGTGAAGTTCGATCCCGACGAGGCCAACCGCCTGCTCGACGAGCTCGGCTTGACCAAACGCGGCGACGACGGCATCCGGCTGCTGCCGGACGGGCGTCGCGCCGAGATCACCGTCGAGACTGCCGGCGAGAGCAATCTCGACACCGACGTGCTGGAACTGGTGCACGACCACTGGGCCAATATCGGCCTGGCGCTCTATACCCGTACCTCGCAGCGCGACGTCTTCCGCAACCGCGCCATGAGCGGTTCGATCATGATGTCGATCTGGTACGGCCTCGACAATGGCGTGCCGACGGCGGACATGTCGCCTGCAGGCCTTGCCCCGACACTCGACGATCAGCTGCAATGGCCGCTCTGGGGCATGCATTACCTTTCCGCCGGCCAGGAGGGGGTCGCACCTGACCTGCCGGAGGCAGCCGAACTGGTTGACCTGCTTGGCCAATGGGGCTCGACGGCGAAATTCGAGGAGCGTCAGGTGATCTGGCACAAGATGCTGTCGCTCTATACGCAGCAGGTTTTCTCGATCGGTCTCATCAACAGCACGCTGCAGCCCGTTCTTTGCGCCGCCAAACTGCAGAACCTGCCGGAGAAAGCGCTCTACGGCTTCGATCCCACCTCCTATCTCGGCGTCTATATGCCGGATGCATTCTGGTACAAGGAGGCCTGAGGCGTGCTCAGATACATTCTCTGGCGCATCGCCGCCATGGTGCCGACACTCTTCGTCATTTCGGCGCTGGTTTTCACCATCATCGAGCTGCCGCCCGGCGACTTCTTCGAGAGCCAGATCGCCGAGCTGCGTGCCTCCGGCGAGACCGCCAACCTCCAGGAAATCGAGGAGATGCGGCAGCAATACGGCTTCGACAAACCGGAGATCGTGCGCTATTTCTACTGGGTCGGCGGCATGTTGCACGGCGATTTCGGTTATTCCTTCGAATACCAGCTGCCGGTCTCCGACGTCGTCGGCGATCGTTTGTGGCTGACGATGCTCGTCTCCTTCACGACGATCCTGCTCACCTGGCTGATCGCCTTTCCGATCGGCATCTATTCGGCCACGCACCAGTACAGCTGGGGTGATTACGGGCTGACGTTCCTCGGCCTGCTCGGCATCGCCGTTCCGAACTTCATGCTGGCACTGATCCTGATGTATTTCGCCAATATCTGGTTCGGCATCTCGATCGGCCATCTGATGGACCAGCAATATATCTCGGCGCCGATGAGCTGGGAGAAGGCGCGGTCGATCCTCTCTCATCTATGGATCCCCGTGATCATCGTCGGCACGGCCGGCACGGCCGGCATGATCCGGCGGCTGCGCGCCAACCTGCTCGACGAGATGCAGAAGCAGTATGTCGTCACCGCCCGCGCCAAGGGCCTGCCGCCGCTGAAGGCGCTGATCAAATATCCGCTGCGCATGGCGCTCAACTTCTTCGTCGCCGATATCGGCTCGATCCTGCCGTCGATCATCTCGGGCGCCGAGATCGTCGCGATCGTGCTGTCGCTGGAGACGACGGGGCCGATGCTCATCAAGGCGCTGCAGAGCCAGGACATGTATCTCGCCGGCTCCTTCCTGATGTTCCTGGCCTTCCTCAACGTCATCGGCGTGCTGATCTCCGACATCGCACTCGGCTTTCTTGATCCCCGCATCCGTCTGCAAGGCAGGAGCACCAAATAATGTCGCCCCTTCCCGCACCCGGCGCGCCGCTTCCCCATTACGTCTCGACTGCTCCTTTCGATCCGCTTGCGACCGAATCGATGACGTCGGCGCAATCGCGCATCCATCTCGCCTCGCAGAAGCAGCTGATGTGGTGGAAGTTCAAGCAGCACAAGCTGGCCTTGATCTCCGGCATCTTTCTCGCCGCCGTCTACCTGATGATCGTGATCGTCGAGTTCCTGGCGCCCTACGGGCTGCACACGCGCAATGTCGATTTCATCCACGCGCCGCCGCAGCGCGTCCACTTCTTCGACAAGGGCAGCTTCGTCGGTCCCTTCGTCTACGGCCGCAGCATGACGCTCGATATCGACACGCTGCACCGCGTCTATACCGACAAGACGAACGACGTGCAGCCGATCCGTTTCTTCTGCCGCGGCGATGCCTATAAATTCTGGGGCGTTGCCGCCTCGAACTATCATCTCGTCTGCCCGGCAATCGGCGGTCAGATGTTCCTGCTCGGCACCGACCGGCTCGGCCGTGACGTCCTTTCGCGCATTCTTTACGGCGCGCGGATATCGCTGACGATCGGTCTGATCGGGATTTCGATCAGCTTCGTGCTCGGCATCGTCATCGGCGGCCTCGCCGGCTATCGCGGCGGCGTCTTCGATCTCATCGTCCAGCGGCTGATCGAAGTGCTGCAATCGCTGCCGAGCCTGCCGCTATGGATGGCGCTGGCTGCCATCATGCCGGTGACGTGGAGCCCGATCGTCATCTATTTCGGCATCACCGTCATCCTCGGCATCATCGACTGGACGGGGCTCGCGCGTGCCGTGCGGTCCAAACTCCTGGCGCTGCGCGAGGAGGATTATGTCCAGGCAGCGCAGCTGATGGGGGCCAGCACGCCGCGCATCATCGGCCGGCATCTGGTGCCGGGCTTCATGTCGCATCTCATTGCGTCGGCGACGATTTCAATTCCCGGCATGATCCTTGGAGAGACCGCGCTCTCCTTCCTCGGCCTCGGCCTTCGTCCGCCGATCACCAGCTGGGGCATTCTGCTGACCGAGGCAAAAAGCGTCAGCGTCATCGCCTTCTATCCATGGCTGCTCTATCCGATCATTCCTGTTGTTCTTGTCATTTTGGCGTTCAACTTTCTGGGAGACGGCTTGCGTGATGCGGCAGATCCCTACAAATAGCAGGAAACGCGGCGGCGCATCACGGCACCGCCCCCACCTCTTGGCCTCCGGACGGTGGGGTTACTAAGTATGTTGCTGACCCCAGAAGGGATGCCCATGTCCAGACGTCTCGAAGATGCGCGCATCCTCATGTACAGCCACGATACTTTCGGTCTCGGCCATCTGCGCCGTTGTCGCGCCATCGCCCATGCGCTGGTCGAGGATTATCGCGGCCTCAATATTCTGATCATTTCGGGTGCCACGATTGCCGGCGCCTTCGACTACCGTGCCCGTGTCGACTTCGTGAAGATCCCGAGCGTCATCAAGCTCCGCAACGGCGAATACACCTCGCTCGCCAGCCATATCGACCTGCACGAGACGCTGAAGATGCGCGAATCGAGCATTCGCCACACGGCCGAGACCTTCCAGCCCGATATCTTCATCGTCGACAAGGAACCGATGGGACTGAAAGGCGAGGTCGAGGATACGCTCGCCTATCTCAAGGCCCGCGGCACCGTCCTGGTGCTCGGCCTGCGCGAGATCATGGATGCGCCGCATCTGCTCGAGGCCGAGTGGAAGAGGAACAGCATCATGCAGAAGATCGACCAGTATTACGACAGCGTCTGGGTTTACGGTCCGCCGGATTTCTACGATCCGCTGATCGGCCTCGACGTGCCGGCCAGCCTGCGCCGGAAGATGGATTTCGTCGGCTTCCTGCAGCGCAGCGTCTCCAGGGGCAAGACCTCGATCAACGCCCGAAAGGACAATTACATCCTCGTCACCACAGGCGGCGGCGGCGACGGCTCCGATCTCGTCCATGACGTCATGAACGCCTACGAGGCCGATCCGACGCTGACGCAGAAGGCGCTCGTCGTGCTCGGCCCCTATATGCCGGCCGCCGAGCGCGCCAAGCTGGTGCAGAAGGGGGAAGCCATCCCCTATATCGAGGTGATCGAATTCGACAACCACATGGAAGAGCTGATCGACGGCGCGACCGGCGTCGTCGCCATGGGCGGTTATAACACCTATTGCGAGATCCTCTCCTTCGACAAGCCGGCCCTCATCGTGCCGCGTGTCAAGCCACGCGAGGAGCAACTGCTACGCGCCCAACGCGCGAGCGAACTCGGCCTCGTCGACATGCTGCTGCCGGAACAATCGGTCGA
The DNA here is from genome assembly GCF_000769405.2 of Rhizobium brockwellii. Classification (NCBI taxonomy): domain Bacteria; kingdom Pseudomonadati; phylum Pseudomonadota; class Alphaproteobacteria; order Hyphomicrobiales; family Rhizobiaceae; genus Rhizobium; species Rhizobium brockwellii. The sequence goes on along the minus strand of NZ_CP053441.1, from coordinate 51,338 downwards.
TCCGACCATCATGGCCGAAGCGCTGAAGCGCCTGCCCTCCCGTCAGCCACCGTCGAAGAGCGGCGGCAATATGCGTCTCGAAGGACTGGACCATATCTCGCAGACCGTCGGTCGCTGGATCGACGGCCGCGGCAGCCACCTTTCCCTCGTCGGCGCGGAATAGGGCACAGCCTTGCCGCCACGCCGCAAGATCCTCGTCGTGCTGAAAGGCTATCCCCGCCTTTCGGAAACCTTCATCGCCCAGGAACTGCTCGGCCTCGAAAAGGCCGGCTTCGACCTCACGCTGATTTCGATGCGCCGGCCGACCGACAAGAAGCGCCATCCCGTGCATGACGAGATCCGGGCGCGCGTCGTCTATCTGCCGGAATATCTGCACGAAGAGCCGATCCGAGTGCTGAAGGGCCTCATCGCCGGCCTCTCCAAACCCGGCTTCAAGGCGCTGATGAAACGCTTCCTCGCCGACCTCAAGCGCGACGTCTCCCGCAACCGCTTCCGCCGCCTCGGACAGGCGCTAGTGCTGGGGCGCGAATGGCCGGACGAGGGCGAATGGCTGCATGCCCATTTCATCCACACGCCGGCTTCGGTGACGGAATATGCGAGCATCCTCACGGGCACGCCCTGGACCTGTTCGGCGCACGCCAAGGACATATGGACGTCTCCCGACTGGGAGCTGAACGAGAAACTCGGCAGCGCCCGCTGGACCGTCACCTGCACCAGGACAGGCTACGACCATATGCGCACGCTGACGTCACGCAAGGAGGCCGTGCACTTGAGTTACCACGGTCTCGATCTCGCCCGCTTCGGCCATTTTGCCGGCGAGCGTTCGGACCGGACCGGCAGCGACCCCGACGATCCGGCCTTCATCCTCAGCGTCGGCCGCGCCGTCGAGAAGAAGGGCTACGACGTGCTGCTGCGCGCGCTTGCGCTGTTGCCCGCCGACCTTCAATGGCGCATGGACCATATCGGCGGCGGCGAGGAGCTTGCGAAACTGAAGGCGATGGCCAACGAACTCGGCATCTCCGGCCGCATCGTCTGGAAGGGCGCCATGGCCCAGGAAGACGTGCTCGATCATTACCGCCGCGCCGACCTCTTCGCGCTCGCCTGCCGGATCGCTGCCAACGGCGACCGCGACGGCTTGCCGAACGTCCTGGTCGAGGCCTCCAGCCAGCGGCTCGTCTGCCTCTCGACCGAAGTATCCGGCGTACCGGAACTCCTGAAGAACGGTGAAAACGGCCTCGTCGTGCCGCCGGACGACCCGACGAAGCTCGCCGAGGCGCTGGAGGCGGCGATCCGCGACCCGGCGCTGCGCAAGCGGCTCGGCGATGCCGCCGAACACCAGGTGCGCCAATATTTCGACTATCACTCCAGCATCAGACAGCTCACCGGCCTGTTCGAGGCCGAATGGCAGAAGGCGTCATGACGGCACCGCGCATTTTCTTCTACGTCCAGCACTTGCTCGGCATCGGCCACATAGCCCGCGCCAGCCGCATCGCCAACGCGCTGGTCAGGGACGGTTTTGACGTCACTGTCGTGACCGGCGGCCTGCCGGTGCCGGGCTTTCCCGGCGAAGGCGTGAAGACCGTGGCCTTGCCGGCGGTCGTTGCCAGCAATGCCGGTTTCTCCGGTCTCGCCGATGCCGATGGCCGGCCGGCCGGCGAGGACTTCCTCCATGCCCGCCGCCAGCTGCTGCTCGATGCCTTTCATGCCGCAAGGCCCGATGTCGTCATCATCGAAGCCTTCCCGTTCGGCCGGCGACAGATGCGCTTCGAACTGCTGCCGCTGCTCGAGGCGATCGACAAGGCCGAGCCGCGGCCGAAACTTCTAAGTTCGGTGCGCGACATCCTGCAGCAAAACCGCAAGGCCGGCCGCGACGCGGAGACCGCCACACTGGTCAAGGATCATTTCGATGCCGTGCTCGTCCATGGCGATCCCGGTTTCGTCAGGCTTGAGGACACCTTCCCGCTGACAGCCGAGATCGCCGACAGGCTGCGTTATACCGGCCTCGTCGCAGCCCCGCCGGCGCCCGAACCGACCGAGACATTCGACATCATCGCATCGGCGGGCGGCGGCGCGGTCGGCGCCGCGCTGATCGGCGCGGCAAAAGAGGCGGCAGCGCTGCTACCGGACGATCTTCGCTGGCTGCTGGTCGCTGGCCCGAACCTGCCGGAGGCCGATTTCGCCGCGCTGTCTGAGGACGCGGCCCCGAATGTGACGCTGGTGCGCTTCCGCAAGGATTTTCCCTCGCTGCTGCGCGGCGCCAAGGTGTCGATCTCGCAGGCAGGTTACAACACGGTCGGCGACCTGCTGCGCACCGAATGCCGGGCGATCCTCATCCCTTTCGTCGCCGGTGGTGAGACCGAGCAGACGGTGCGCGCCGAACGGCTGCAGGCGCTCGGCCTCGCCGATATTCTGCCGGAAACCGGACTGACGGCGGGCCATGTGAAAGAGGCGGTGGAAAAGGCGCTCGCCGCACAGCCACGGGGGCCGGTCTCGCTCGACCTCGATGGGGCGGAGAAAACCGCCCTCATCATTCGCTCCATGATTGCCGAATCCCTCGCCTAATCCAAAATTCCTGTGGTATAAGCAATGTTCAGGCGAGAATCGGCACTTTTGAAGCCGGTCCTTTCGCCTTGTTTTCATTGCGATATCGGCGGTCCGGCTGCATGATCCTGTTCTTAAGATCCCTCCCCGTCCCGGCGCCCGGATCGCGCCCCCGGAATTTCCCAGCAAGCTGACGGTTAGCCATGGAAAAAAGCCTCGCCCGCTACATCTGGAAGAACACGCGGCTGCAGCAGCTGTGGATTCTGGCTGTCGTCGCCGCCTCGATGGTCCCCTACTTCTTGTCCTTCGACCTGCCGAAGCAGATCGTCAACGGACCGATCCAGGGTGACGGCTTCGAAGGTCCGGGCGCAACGCAGACTTTTATGCACATTGCCTACGACCTGCCGCTGATCGGCCATGTCGAATTCTTTCAAGGGTTGCAGCTCAACCGCTTCCAGATGCTGATGGCCCTCAGCCTGGTGTTTCTGGCGCTGGTGGTGCTGAACGGCCTCTTCAAGTTCTACATCAACACCTATAAAGGCCGGCTCGGCGAGCGCATGCTGCGCCGTATCCGCTTCGAGCTGATCGACCGGGTGCTGCGTTTTCCGCCCATTCACTTCAAGCGGGTGAAATCGGCCGAAATCGCCACCATGATCAAGGACGAGGTGGAGCCGATGGGCGGCTTCACCGGCGATGCCTTCGTCTCCCCTGCCCTTCTCGGCGGCCAGGCGATCACGGCTCTCGCCTTCATCATTGTGCAAAATTTCTGGCTCGGCATGATCGCCGCCGGCATCGTCGGCGTCCAGGCCATCGTCATTCCCCGCATGCGCAAGCGCCTGCTGGATCTCGGTCGCCAGCGGCAGCTAACGGCGCGCGAGCTCTCCGGTCGCGTCGGCGAAATCGTCGACGGCATCGGCACGATCCACGGCAACGACACATCAAACCTCGAACGCGCCGACATCGCCTCGCGACTCGGCCGGATCTTCTCGATCCGCTACGACCTTTACCAGTGGAAGTTCCTGGTGAAGTTCATCAACAATTTCCTCGCTCAGGTCACGCCTTTCCTGTTTTACGCGATCGGCGGCTACCTGGCGCTGCAGGGCCGGCTCGACATCGGCCAGCTCGTCGCCGTCATATCAGCCTACAAGGACCTGCCCGGTCCGCTGAAGGAACTGATCGACTGGGACCAGATGCGCCAGGACGTGCAGGTGAAGTACCAGCAGGTCTATGAGCAGTTCAATGTCGAGCCACTGATCGACAGCCGCATCCAGGAACTCGCGACCGCCCCGGTCGGCGCGCTGACGGGCGCGTTCGTCGTCACCAACCTGTCGCTCTCCGACGACAGCGGCGCCCGCCTTGTCGACCACGTCTCCGTCGAGATCAAGCCGAACGAGACGGTGGCGATCGTCGGGCCGAACGGCAGCGGCGCCGAAGCCTTCGCCGAAGCGCTCGGCCGCATGGTCTGGCCGGACTCCGGCCGCATCACCATCGACGGCCGCGATCTGCTGGACATGCCGGAATCGATCACCGGCCGGCGGATCTCCTATGCCTCGTCCGACACCTTCTTCTTTCACGGCACGCTCGCCAGCAATCTGCTCTACGGCCTGAAACATGCGCCGATGACCGATCCGGTTTACGACGAGCGGGAAGCGCTGGAGTATAAATGGCATTCCGCCGAGGCGGAGAAGGCCGGCAATCCGACGCTCGACCTCAATAGCGACTGGGTGGACTACAAGGCCGCCGGCGCCAGTGGGCCCGAGGACATTCTGAAAGCGATCCGCCCGGTGCTCGACGCCGTCCTGATCTCGCAGGACATCCTCGATCTGGCGCTGCGCTCGACCGTCAACACAGACGTGCACGTGGCGCTCGGCGACCACGTCGTGGCGCTACGCGCCTCGCTCAGGGACCGGCTGCGCGACGAGGGGCTCGACACGATCGTCGTGCCTTTCGATTTCGACGCCTATAACGCCCAGGCGACGGTTGGCGAGAACCTGCTCTTCGGCACGATGAAGCGGCCTTTGATGACCAACCGCAGGCTTGCTGCGCATCCCTATTTCCAGCAGCTATTCCGTGAGACCGGCCTCAGCACCGATCTCTACGACATGGGCCTCGAGATCGCCGAGAACGCGGTGGAACTCTTCCACGACCTGCCGCCGGACCATCCTTTCTTCCAGCAGCTGACCTTCATGACGGCGGACGACATTCCGACCTACCAGGCGCTGCTGCAGAAGCTGCAAAGCCGCCGCTTCGAGGACGCCACGCCTGAGGAGCGTTCGGCCATCATCCGGCTGAGTTTTGCCTATATCGAGCCGCGCCACCGCTTCGGCTTGCTGACGAACGAGCTCATGGACAAGATCGTCAGCGCCCGCAAGCAGTTCCACGAACATATTCCGGCCGATCTCGCCGAGCTGATCGAGCGCTACGACGCCGAGCGTTTCACGCCGTCGGCAAGCCTGATGGACAACGTGCTTTTCGGCCGTATCGCCTATCAGCAGGCCGACGCCTCCGACCGCCTCCGCGGCATCATGGGCGAACTCTTCGATGCGCTCGACCTTTATGACGACGTGCTGTCGATCGGCCTCGAATTCGACGTCGGCTCCGGCGGCAAACGGCTGACCATGGTGCAGCGGCAGAAGCTGAACCTGGCCCGCGCGCTATTGAAGCGCTCGGATTATTTCATCTTCAACCGGCCGCTGTCGGCGCTCGACCAGCGCGTTCAGGATCAGATCACCCGCAACATCATCGAGAACCTGCACGAGGAAGGCCATCGGCCGGCGATCATCTGGGTGCTCTCCAATGCCCGGCTGGCAGAGATGTTCGACCGGATCCTGCTCTTCGACCGCGGCGGATTGGCGGAAGCCGGAAACTATCCGGAACTTTCCGAGAAAAACGGGATGTTCAAGGAACTGTTATCGTAATATTCTATAGGGGCGGCGATGGTGGGTGTTCCCGATGGGAACGCCTCGGAGTTTGAAGATGCCTGGTCCTGTGGACCTGCGTCAGGGGATTGAAACGCTCATGCTGTTGAGAGACGAAGTCGAAATGTTGCGAAGGGTGCCGATCTTTTCAAGGATTGCGCCAGCAAAGCTCAAGCTTTTGGCGTTTACCTCCGACCGAATGACCTACAAGGCCGGACAGGACCTCTTCCATCAGGGCGATGTCGGTGATGCCGCCTATGTCATCCTTACGGGTACGGCCGATATCGTCGTCGCCTCACCGGCCGGCGAGATCAAGGTCGCAGATGTCGAACCCAATTCCATCGTCGGCGAAATCGCCATTCTCTGCGATGTCTCGCGCACGGCGACGGTGCGCGCCACCTCGCCGCTCGAGGTGCTGCGCATCAGCAAGGAACACTTCCTGAAGCTGCTCAGCGATTTTCCGGAGATGGCCGTGGAAATCATGCGAGTGCTGGCCGACCGTCTGAACCACACCACCGCGGAACTGACCGCGGCCCGGGCGGCCAAGCAGCCGCAAATGGCGCAATAGGATTCAGCTATAGGATTTGGGTGACCAAACGATCCTCACTTGCCCTCGTGCGTGAGCAAGGCAAGCAACTCGGCACGTTCTCGCACCATCTCTTCCTTAATGACTTCGTGCGGGATCCAGATGGCGTTGGGAGCATCGGCTTCCCGGATCGCTTCCCCAACCCGTTCGAGAAACCATCTCTCGTATGCCGCCGCCTCGTGGGTGCGCCGCAAAGCCTGGGCACTACCCGGTCTCACGTCTCTCCCAGGCATGGCTTCCTCGCAAAGTCCTATTCGCGTTGCTCCAGCGCCCTGCTGAAGGCGAGGGCCGCAAGTGTGCAGATGGCGCCGGACAGCAGGTAGTAGCCGACGAAGGTCAGGCCGAAGCGGCTGGAAAGGCTGAGTGCCACCAGCGGCGCAAAACCCGCGCCGATCAACCAGGCCAGATCCGAGGTGAAGGCCGCACCGGTATAACGGTAGCCGCGGCCGAAGCGGGACGAGATCGAGCCGGTCGCCTGGCCGAAGGAAAGACCAAGCACCCCGAAGCCGATGATGACGAAAGCGTCATGGCCGCTGTTGCCGGATGCGATCAGACTCGGCCCGATAAAGCTGAAGATAGCGATGATGACGGCGCAGATGGCAAGCTGGGCGCGCCGGCCGATACGGTCGGCGATCAGGCCCGAGGCGATGATCGTGAGGATGCCGACCGCGGCGCCGATCACCTGCACCACCATGAAGGCGCCGATCGGCTGGTTGCCGTAAAGGCTCATCCAGCCGAGCGGAAAGATGGTGACGAGGTGGAACATGGCAAAACTCGCGAGCGGCACGAAGGCGCCGATCAGGATGTCGCGGCCGTGGACGCGTAGCACGTCGAGGATGGGGGCTGCTTCCAGCTCATGCTGCTCAAGCAGCGTGCCGAACTCCTTCGTCATGACGAGCCGCAACCGCGCAAACAGCGCCACGACGTTGATCGCGAAGGCGACGAAGAATGGATAACGCCAACCCCAGGAGAGGAAATCCTCGCTGGAAAGATTGGCGACGAAATAACCGAAGAGGGTGCTGGCCAGCGCAAAGCCGATCGGCGCGCCGAGCTGCGGGATCATCGCATACCAGCCGCGGTGCCTGGCCGGCGCGTTGAGCGCGAGCAGCGAGGCAAGGCCGTCCCAGGCGCCGCCGAGCGCGAAGCCCTGGCCGAGACGAAAAAGCGCCAGCAATGCGATCGACCAGGCGCCGATCTCCTCGTAACCCGGCAGGAAGGCGATCGAGGCGGTGGAGCCGCCGAGCAGGAAGAGCGCGATCGTCAGCTTGGTGCCGCGGCCGTACAGCCGGTCGATCGTCATGAAGACCACGGAGCCGACCGGGCGGGCCAGGAAGGCCAGCGAGAAGATGGCGAAGGAATAGAGCGTGCCCGTCAGCCTGTCCGGCGCGAAGGGGAAGATCAGCTGTGGAAAGACCAGGACCGAAGCGAGGCCATAAACGAAGAAATCGAAGAATTCCGACATGCGGCCGATCACCACGCCGATGGCGATACTACCAGGCGAAACCGGTTTGTCGTCGTGAATGCGCCGCGCGTCGCGTTCCAGCGACGACGACGACGGTCCGTAATGCGATGTTGTAGCCATAAAACGCCTCCCTCGTTGAAGCGCTTTCGGCAAGGCGCCTCAGCCTGATCTTGATCAAACCTGCAGGCTTATCAAGTCCGTAAGACGCAAATAGTTCATCATCACGGCTCAAAATGAGGCTTGGGCAGAAAAAATAGCGTGATCCGACCGGCGATTTTTCCCGGGGACGCTGGCTTGGCCGGCTCTTGCGGATATATTGCAACAAAACATGCGCTGGCGAAAGAATCCTTCTTGATTTCATCAGGATTTCAAAGCTGTAGTGCACCATGATTTATGCCGCAATGCGGCATGCTTGCTGCACTGCGACCAAACACCTCATGTCGCTATCAGGTTCAGTGCGTTAGTCGCGGAACGAACGAAACAACAAGAGCTTAGAGACGTGCTAAAACTCGTGAAGTTTTCCCGCCTTCTATCCGTCTTGCCGCTGCTTTTCCTGGCAGGATGCAACATGGTGGTCATGGCGCCCTCCGGCGACATCGCCGTGCAACAGCGCGACCTCATCGTCATCTCGACGGTGCTGATGCTTTTGATCATCATACCGGTGATCTTCCTGACGCTGTTCTTCGCCTGGCGCTACCGCCGCTCCAATACGGCCGCCACTTACGCGCCGGAATGGCACCATTCGACCCGCCTCGAAATCGTGATCTGGGCAGCGCCGCTGGCGATCATCATCGCGCTTGGCGCCGTCACCTGGATTTCCACGCATAAGCTCGATCCCTACCGCCCGCTCGACCGCCTCGATGCGGAGCGCGCCATTCCGGCCGATACCAAGCCGCTGATCGTCGAGGTCGTGGCGCTCGACTGGAAGTGGCTGTTCTTCTACCCCGAACTCGGTATTGCCACGGTCAACGAACTCGCTGCCCCTGTGGACGTGCCGATCAATTTCAAGATCACCTCCTCTTCGGTGATGAACTCCTTCTACATCCCGGCCCTTGCCGGCCAGATCTATGCCATGCCGGGCATGGAGACGAAGCTGCACGCCGTCATCAACAGGCAAGGCGAATATGAGGGCTTCTCCGCCAACTACAGCGGAAGCGGCTTCTCGCATATGCGCTTCAAGTTCCACGGCCTCGACCAAGCGGGCTTTGACGCCTGGGTGGCGCAGGTCAAGCAGCAGGGCACGATGCTCAACCGCGACGCCTATCTGAAGCTCGAGAAGCCGAGCGAGAAGGAACCGGTGCGTTATTATGCCGGCGCCGATGCCGACCTTTACAATGCCATCCTCAACATGTGCGCCACGCCGGGCAAGATGTGCATGAACGAGATGATGCACATCGACATGATGGGCGGCGGCGGCAAGGAAAGTGCCGAGAACCGCGAGAAGCTGCAATACGACAACCGTCATGCCGACGAAGGCATCGTGGCGCCCGCCGCCACCGTGCCGGCGACCGGGGCTCCGGCACGCAGCGAACCTGCCGAGCGGACCGACGGCAACAGCATGCAGCACGACATGCCCGGCATGCCTAGCACGCCTGGAATGGACATGCAGCATGAGGGTCATTCGATGCCCGGCATGAGCAATGGCGCCGATCCGGCGCCGGCGCAGCTCAACAACAACAATTAACCTGGCGCTTTGCGTCGCAAGACATAATGAACGGGTTGTTCCATGTTTTCCAATCCTGACCTCCTGAAGTTCGTCTTCGGCCGGTTGACCCTCGATGCCATTCCCTATCACGAGCCGATCCTGGTCGTGACCTTCATCGGCGTCGTCATCGGCGCCATCGCGGTGCTCGGCATCATCACCTATTTCAAGTTCTGGGGTCCGCTCTGGCGGGACTGGATCTGCAGCGTCGATCACAAAAAAATCGGCATCATGTATGTGATCCTCGCCGTCATCATGCTGCTGCGCGGCTTCTCCGACGCGATCCTGATGCGCATCCAGCAGGCGATCGCCTTCAACGGTTCGGAGGGCTACCTGCCGCCGCACCATTACGACCAGGTCTTCACCGCCCACGGCGTCATCATGATCTTCTTCGTGGCGATGCCCTTCGTCACCGGTTTGATGAACTTCGTGGTGCCGCTGCAGATCGGCGCGCGCGACGTCTCCTTCCCCTTCCTGAACAACTTCTCTTTCTGGATGACCACCGCCGGCGCGATCATCATCATGCTGTCGCTGTTCATCGGCGAATTCGCCCAGACCGGCTGGCTGGCCTATCCGCCGCTGTCGGGTGCTGCTTATAGTCCGGGCGTCGGCGTCGATTATTATATCTGGGGCCTGCAAGTGGCCGGCGTGGGGACGACACTTTCGGGCATCAACCTGATCGCCACCATCGTCAAGATGCGTGCTCCAGGCATGACCTTCATGAAGATGCCAGTCTTCACCTGGACGGCGCTTTGCACCAACGTGCTGATCGTCGCCTCCTTCCCGATCCTGACGGCAACGCTGGCGCTTCTGTCGCTCGACCGCTACGCCGGCACGAACTTCTTTACCAACGACCTCGGCGGCAATCCGATGATGTACGTCAACCTCATCTGGATCTGGGGTCATCCGGAGGTCTACATCCTCGTGCTGCCGGCCTTCGGCATCTTCTCGGAAGTCGTCGCCACCTTCTCCGGCAAACGCCTGTTCGGCTATGCCTCCATGGTCTACGCGACCTGCGTGATCATGATTCTCTCCTACATCGTCTGGCTGCACCATTTCTTCACGATGGGCTCGGGCGCCAGCGTCAACTCCTTCTTCGGCATCACCACGATGATCATCTCCATCCCGACCGGGGCGAAGATGTTCAACTGGCTCTTCACCATGTATCGCGGCCGCATCCGCTATGAGGTGCCGATGCTCTGGACGGTCGGCTTCATGGTGACCTTCGTCATCGGCGGCATGACCGGCGTCATGCTGGCCGTGCCGCCGGCCGACTTCGTGCTGCACAATTCGCTGTTCCTCATCGCCCACTTCCACAACGTCATCATCGGCGGCGTACTCTTCGGCATGTTCGCCGGTGTGAACTACTGGTTCCCGAAGGCCTTCGGCTTCAAGCTCGATCCCTTCTGGGGCAAGATGAGCTTCTGGTTCTGGCAGATCGGCTTCTGGTTCGCCTTCATGCCGCTCTACGTGCTGGGCCTGATGGGCGTCACCCGCCGCATGAATCAGTTCGAGGATCCGTCGCTGCAGATCTGGTTCATCATCGCCGCCTTCGGCGTCGGCCTGATCGCGCTTGGCATTGTCGCCTTCCTGATCCAGATCGCCGTCAGCTTCATGAAACGCGAGGAATTGCGCGACGACAGCGGCGATCCCTGGGACGGCCGCACGCTGGAATGGTCGACCTCCTCGCCGCCACCGGACTACAACTTCGCCTTCACGCCCGTGGTGCACGACCATGACGGCTGGTACGACATGAAGAACCGCGGTTATGCGCGTCCGCTGGAAGGTTTCCGGCCGATCCATATGCCGAAGAACACCGGCACCGGCGCGATCCTGTCGGCCATCAGCGTCGCCCTCGCCTTCGGCCTGATCTGGTATATGTGGTGGCTGGTGGTCGTCTCCTTCGTCGCAATGCTCGTCGTCGCGATCGGCCATACCTTCAACTACAGACGCGACTTCCACATCACCGCCGAAGAGGTGACCGAAACGGAAGGCAAGCGCACTGCGCTGCTTGCCGAACAGGTGTAATTGCCCATGAGCGATCAAAATATCGACACGGCCGAAAAGCCTGAATTCTACCTGACGGAAGACCATCATCCCGAGAACAGCACCAATCTCGGCTTCTGGCTCTACCTGATGAGCGACTGCCTGATCTTCGCCGTGCTGTTTGCGACGCACGGCGTTCTCGGCCGCAATTATGCCGCCGGCCCGTCGCCCGCCGATCTCTTCGATCTGCCGATCGTTGCCCTCAACACCTCGATGCTGCTGTTTTCTTCGATCACCTACGGCTTCGCCATGCTGCAGATGGAGCGGAACGCCAAGGCGGAAACGCTGTTCTGGCTTGGGGTGACCGGCCTGTTCGGCGCAGCTTTCATCGGGCTCGAGCTCTACGAGTTCATTCACCTGATCCACGAAGGCGCCGGGCCGACGCGCAGCGCCTTCCTCTCCTCCTTCTTCACTCTGGTCGGCACGCACGGGCTGCACGTCACCTTCGGCATCATCTGGCTGATCACGCTGATGGTGCAGGTGTCGATGCACGGGCTGGTCGAGGCCAACCGCCGCCGCCTGATGTGCCTGTCGATGTTCTGGCACTTCCTCGACGTCGTCTGGATCGGCGTCTTTTCCTTCGTCTATCTGTTGGGAGTTCTCGGATGAGTTCGCAAGCACCTGCCCATGAGGATGCCCACGAGGCTCATCACGGCCACAGCCACGGCCATCAGGCCGGCCATGGCACATTCCGCAGCTACATGACGGGCTTCGTGCTCTCCATCATCCTGACCGCCATTCCCTTCTGGCTGGTCATGTCAGGCGTGTTCGAGAGCCCGGCGGTGACGGCGGTGCTGGTGATGGGCCTCGGAGCGATCCAGATCGTCGTCCATATGGTCTTCTTCCTGCACATGAATACCAGGAGCGAGGGCGGCTGGACGATCATGGCGCTGATTTTCACCCTCATCATCGTCGCCATCGCGCTCTCCGGTTCGCTCTGGGTCATGCATCATCTCAACACCAACATGATGCCGATGAGCCCCGAGATGATGAAGAACATGCCGTGACTATGACGAAGGGGCGGCGGCAGCGTCACCCGCAGGCTTCCTCGGAAAAATCCGATGGACGGCGTCATCGGGCAAAACGCGCAATCTTCGCCGTCTGCCTGATACTGCTTGCCGCGGCACTCGCGGCACTTGGCACCTGGCAGGTCGAGCGGCTGGCCTGGAAACGCGACCTCATCGCCCGCGTCGACCAGCGTGTGCATGCACCACCCGTGCCCGCCCCGGCACGCGCCGACTGGAACAAGGTCAATGCCACCGATGACGAATATCGGCGGGTGACCGCGGCCGGGATGCTGGCGAATGACAAGGAGACGTTGGTCTATGCCTCGACCGAGCTCGGACCGGGCTATTGGGTGATGACGCCGCTGATGCTGACCGATGGCACATCAATCCTCGTCAATCGCGGCTTCGTGCCGACCGACAGGCGCGACCCGGCCTCACGCCGCGAGGGCGAACCATCAGGCCCGGTCGAGATTACCGGGCTGATGCGGATGACGGAGCCGAGGGGATCGCTACTGCAATCCAATGACGTGGCCGCCGACCGCTGGTATTCGCGCGATGTCGCGGCGATCGCGCAAAAGCGCGGTGTCAGCGCGGTCGCGCCCTATTTCATCGACGCCGATGCCACGGCCAACCCGGGAGGCCTGCCTGTCGGCGGCCTGACGGTCATCGCTTTCCCCAACAACCATCTCGTCTACGCGATCACCTGGTACGGGCTGGCGGCGATGGTGCTGGGATTGCTGGTCTTCATTCTTCGTGGCGAGAGGGCCGCTATATAATGCAGCAGTAATCACCCTTAGGAGGCGATCCGACTGATCGCCTCGGCGAGCTGCGCTTGCGAAAAGGGCTTGCCGAGGCGTGGCAGATTGGCGATGCCGGCGCCTTCGGGGATTTCGGCGTAACCGGTTGCGAGGATGATCGGTATCTCGGGCCATTCCTTGCGGATCGCCTCCGCGAGCTGCGCGCCGGTCATGCGCGGCATGGCATGATCGCAAATCACCAGGTCCACCCGCTGCTCGCGCAGGATGTCGAGCGCTTCGGGACCCGCCATCGCCTCGAACACGGTATGGCCGAGATCCTCCAGCATAAGAGTCGTATTCATCAGCACCAGACCATCGTCATCGACGGCGACGATGCGCAACTGACGCGGCGCGTTTTCCTCGCGTTGCGGCAGGTCCGCAGCTGTCGCGGTCACCTGCTCGGCAATGACAATCGGGAACCACAATTCGGCCGTCGTGCCTTCGCCGAGGCTGCTCTTCAGGATGAGGCGGCCGCCGGACTGGGTCGCAAGGCCCTGCACCATGGAAAGCCCGAGGCCGGTGCCTTTGCCGACCCCTTTGGTGGTGAAGAACGGCGTGATTGCCTGCTCCACCGTCTTGGCATCCATGCCCTCGCCTTCGTCGATCACCGCAATGCGGACATAGCGGGCGGGCGGCAGCGGACTCTTGCCCGAGGGCACCGATTCTTCGGACGCGCGAAGCACGATCCGGCCGCCCGACGGCATCGCATCGCGGGCGTTGACGACGAGGTTCAGGATAGCCATCTCCAGCTGGTTCGGATCGGTCAGGATCGTCGGCAGCCTGACAGGGAAAGAGGTCTCGATCACGGTCAGCGGGCCGAGCGAACGGCTCAGCATATCCATCATGCCGCGGACCAGGCCGGAGACGTCGATCGGCTCCATGTGCAGTTCCTGCCGGCGGGAAAAGGCAAGCATACGCTGCGTCAACGCAGCACCCCGCTGGGCACCCTGCATGGCATTATCGACGAGCGAAGTCAGCGAGAGATCCTGCGGCATGCGTTTCTTCAGGATTTCGAGACTGCCGAGGACAGCCATCAGCAAATTGTTGAAATCATGGGCGATACCACCGGTCAATTGACCGATCGCCTCCATCTTCTGCGACTGGAAGAGCTCTTCGCGCGCCTGTTCCAGTGCCCGCTGGGTCTCCATCTTCTCGGTGATATCGCGGGTGATCTTCGCGAAACCGAGCACATCACCTTCCTCGTCGTGGATGGCGTCGATGACGATGCTTGCCCAGAAACGGGTGCCGTCCTTGCGGACGCGCCAGCCCTCCCTCTCGAACCGGCCCTCGGCGCGCGCGATGCCGAGCGCCGTCTCCGGCAGACCGGCTTCGCGGTCTTCGGGAGTATAGAAGGTCGAGAAATGCCGACCGATGATTTCTTGCGGCCGATAACCCTTGATCCGCTCGGCGCCGAAATTCCAACTGCTGACGTTGCCGTCGGGATCGAGCATGTAGATCGCATAATCCGAGACGCCCTGAACGAGCCGGCGGAACTGTTCCTCGCTTTGGCGGATCGTCTGTTCAGCTGCTCTGCGTTCGGTCAGGTCGCGCGTGATCTTAGCATACCCGATGAGCTCGCCGGAGGGACGACGGATAGGATCGATGATCACATGCGCCCAGAAGCGGCTTCCATCCTTGCGCTGGCGCCAGCCTTCTCCCTCGAACCGGCCGTGCTCCTCAGCCGTGGCGAGCGCACGCGCCGGCACTCCTGCGGCGCGGTCCTCTGGCAGATAGAAACGGGAAAAATGCTTGCCGAGAATTTCGGAAGGCGTGTAACCCTTGAAGCGCTGCGCGCCAGTATTCCAGCTTGTGATGATGCCTTCGGGGCTCAGCATATAGATAGCATAGTCGGTGATGGCATCGACCAGAAGGCGAAAGCGTCCCTCTTCGTCAAGAGACGTGTCATGTCGATTCAGCACTTCCATATGCGCCCCTTAACCACCAGCGCTTTATAACGCGGCAGGGGGCGGATGGTTCCGAAGCAGCCCGAATTTCAAACCGCCTTGACCTGCGGGTAGAACCGCTCCCCGACACGCTCGGCGGCGGCATAAGCCTGCGAGACGATCTCCGGCACGAGATCGATATCGGGCAGGCTGCCGAGACCGAGCGGGCCGACGGCAAAGAGCCCGGCGACCGTCGAACCATCCTCGAGGAAGGGCTCGCCGCGCGCATTGACCGCGAGCCCCAGCGAGAGCTCGTCCGGCATGGCGAGACCGGCGGAAAGCAGGCTCTGCATCAGCGGCGCTGAAAGATCCGGCGCCTGGCAGCGGCAATCGATGATGCGCTCGGCATGGATGACCTCTTCGGCAGTGGAACCGGCCGGTGTGAAGAACAGGCCGCTCAGCCCCCGGCGGCCGGCCAGGCCGCGGCGTAGCACCGTGCGGCCTTCGGCGAGCTCGCGTTTCAGACGCAGGTGCATGGCCTCCGGCAGGCGGTTGCGATGGCTGTCGTAGATTGCCCTGAGATGGCGGTTGAACTGATGTTTGTGGCGGGCCGGCAGCGCACGCCAAAGCGAGCGGGCATGTTTTCTGAGGCCGTTCATCACCGATTGCCAGCTTCGTCCCGCTTCCTCCGCCTCGCGACAGGCTTCACGGATGAAGCGCACGATCTCCGGCAGGCTCTGCGGCAGCGCTTCGGCCGGGAACACCGGATCGGCGGAATTCGGCGTATGGCTCTGCGGCAGGAAGCCGCGCCGGGAAATGATCGTGACCTGGCCGGCATAACCGGAATCGCGCAGCTGCAGCAACTGATCGACGACACGGATGCCGCTGCCAAGCAGCACCGCATGCGGCCGCGCGACGAGGCGCTGGGCCCTGACCGGCGAAGCGTCCTCACCGCCGGCATCCGGCGCCGTCAGGCCGTAGCCGGTGGCGAGGATGACGGTATCAAATAGCGGATTGGCGGGATTGGCGCTTTCGAGCAGGAAGCGGTTGCCATGGCTCCTGCGGATCGCCACAACAGGATCGTTGCAGACCTGCACGGTGATGTCCCTGCGCGCGGCGAGTGCCTCCGAAAAGCGCTGGTAGACATAATCGCTGAAGATTTCCTTCGGCACGAAGATCTGCCGGAACCCGGGAATAGCGGCCGGCACGGCGGCGCGGAAGACGGCATTGCTGCAGAGCCAGTCGTTGAAATCGTCATTGTCGCCGACCGAGACAGAAAGATCGCGCACACGGGTGTTGAGGATCGTCGAGGAGCGGGCCGAGGCCAGCGCCTGCCCGCCGCTGACCGACGAATTCGGATCGAACAGCTGGAGATGGAAGGGCGCGCGCACTGTCTTCATCAATGCGATGGCCGTCATCATCCCGGAAAAGCCGCGCCCGACGATCGCAATGCGCGGCACGGCTGATATCTGCGCCGCCGCATTGGCTCTGGCGGAAAAAAGTCCCTGAACCGTCATCGCAACTCCTTTGCGGCTTCATCCGCACCCTGGGTCGATCGAGGTTTCAACGCATAAAACAGTGGTTCACGCGTTGATGAGGTTCATGCGGCCATTCACAACACCTGCCGCGGCATCGGGCTCCGAACCAGCGGCCCCGCAACGAAACTAGGGGAGCAAGCACGCTCGTCCATAGTCTATCAAACTGGTAGTGTATGAAAGCGCTAAATGGCGCAGGTGGCAAGAGGTTTGTTGCCACTTATCTGCAAGATATTGAAATAAAACATAATTTAGACGTATTCCGTGGAAGCTCGGTCGACCTGTGCTCCCCGAGCCGGGAATTGAACTTAAACATGTCAGCTCGGCAGCGGCCTCAACTGCCCTCGCCCGGATATTGTTTTGCCTTCAGCAGGCCCGCCATATGCGCCGTGTTACGGGCCAGCATGTCGACGGCATTGGTCACGACCTTCGGCACCTTGTCGAGATCGACGAAATTGGTGGACCCCATTGCCTCGCCAACCCAATAGGCGACTGCATTGGCCGGAATGGTGAAACCGACGTCGTTCAGCGCTTGGAAGAGCTCGGCCGACACATGATGGGCGCCGTCCTCATTGCCGACGACGGCAACCGTCGCGACCTTGCCATAGGAGACCATGCGGCCCTCATCATCGGTCTCCTCGAGGAAGGCGTCCATGCGCTCCAGCGCCCGCTTGCAGACACTGGATGGCTGACCGAGCCAGATCGGCGTCGCCATCAGCAGGATATCGGCGGAGAGCACCTTGGCGCGAATATCAGGCCAGTCATCGCCGGCGCCTTCGTCGGAGGTGACGCCCGGCTTGACGTTGAAATCGGCGAGGCGAAGCACTTCGGTGACGACACCGTGAGCGGACATCACCTTGTCGATCAGACCGATCATCCGGTCGGTCGAGGACGCGTCCTTGGCGTCGCTGGTCTTCAGCGTGGCGTTGAGGGCGAGGGCTTTGAGCGGCATGGCTCTCTCCGATAGCGGTCGGCGGTTGGCGTTCGCCTGCTGCAACCCGTTCGCGCGCAGATTGTTCCCGCCCGGATGCGAGGCGACCTCACGTAAAAATAACCAACTGGTGAATTCTTTACTTGAACCCCCAAATGGAATCGGCAAAAGTGAAGATGCTATCAATCCCTTCATGGATTTGCCGTCTTTTCGGGCCAGCGTCCGACCACACATCTATTGGAAAAAATACCGTGAGCAGCGATGCGTTAACACGCGCGACGAAGCCTTCGGCTTCGATGGCGCTTGCAACTGCGGCAGGCTGGGGCCGAGGCCTCTTCACATTGGTGCGTATCACCATGATGGCCTTCCGCCACCCCTGGCAATCCGGCTTTGCGATCGGCGCCACGCTTGTCGCCTCGACCTTCCAGCTGATGATCCCGCGCCTTCTCGGCCACGCCGTCGACCACACGCAGATGGCGATGACCGGCGGTGCCGCGGGCCAGGCGGCACAGGACGCGCTTTTGACCACGGCGCTGCTGCTGCTTGGCGCCAGCGTGCTGCGCGGCCTCTTCACCATGGTCCAGAACTATTACAGCGAAGCCGTCGGCCATCACATCGGCTACGAATTGCGGCTGGCCTGCTACGAGAAGATCCAGCGACTTTCTTTCAGCTTTCATGACACCGTGCATTCCGGCGACCTGATCACCGTCGGCCTGCTCGATCTCGAAGGCGTGCGGATGTACTTTTCCACGGCACTCGTCCGGATGATCCTGCTGTCTATCCTGATCGGCATCGGCGCCTATATGCTGCTGTCGACCGATATCCTGCTCGGCCTGCTGGCGCTGAGCTTCGTACCCTTCGTCGGCTGGCGCTCGTCGGTGACGCAACTCAAGCTGCGCGCCACCTGGCTCGACCTGCAGGAACGGCTTTCGGTGCTGACCCGCATCATGGAGGAAAATCTCGGCGGCATCCGCGTCGTGCGCGCCTTTGCCGCCCACCAACACGAGATTTCGAAGTTCGAGGCCGCGTCGAAGAGCGCGCTCGCGCTCGCGCATCAGCGCGTCGGCATTCGCGTCACCAACACCAGCGCCATGACCCTCTCCTTCTTCGCGGCGATGGGCCTGGTGCTCTGGTTCGGCGGCGGCAAGGTGATGTCGGGCGAAATCACCGTCGGCACGCTGGCCTCGTTCCTGACCTTCATGACCATCCTGCAGATGCCGGTGCGCCAGCTCGGCCTGATGGTCAATGCCTTCGCCCGCGCCTCCACCTGCGGCTCGCGCCTCTTTGCCCTGCTCGACCTCGACGTCGCGATCAAGGATGCGCCGGATGCGAAGGAGCTGAACCTCACCGACGGCGTGCTGCGCTTCGAAAACGTCAGCTTCGCCTATCCGGGTTCCGAAAAGCGCACCGTTCTCGACGATGTCTCCTTCGAAGCCAGGCGTGGCCAGACGATCGGCATCGTCGGGCCTCCCGGCAGCGGCAAGTCGACCATCGCCCATCTTATTCCCCGCTTCTACGACGTCAGCGGCGGCAAGATCACCATCGATGGCCAGGACATCCGCAAGGCGACGCTGCAATCGCTGCGCCGGGCGGTTGCCGTCGTGCAGCAGGATTCCTTCCTGTTCACCACGACGATCGAAAACAACATCGCCTATGGCGACCCGTGGGCGAAGGAAGGCCGGATCGAACGCGCCAGCGAAAGCGCCCAGCTGCACAACTACGTGCTCGGCCTTCCGACAGGTTACGGCACCGTCGTCGGCGAGCGCGGCGTTTCGCTGTCGGGCGGCCAGCGGCAGCGTCTTTCGATCGCCCGCACGCTGATGCTGAAACCGGCGGTGATGGTATTCGACGATTCGACGGCGGCAATCGATGCTGCCACCGAGCAGCGCATTCGCGGCGCCATGCGCCGCTACGCCGCCGACCGCGTGACTCTCATCGTCGCTCACCGCCTGAGTTCGCTGATGCATGCCGACCAGATCCTGTTCGTCGAAGACGGCCGGATCGTCGAGCGCGGCACGCATGAGGCGCTGCTGTCGCTCGGCGGGCGCTACAAAGCACTTTACGAGCTACAGGTGCGGCCGGGCGACGAGGTCTTGAGCGCCTAGCGACGTACTCCCTCTTCTCCCCACCGGGGAGAAGTGCCGAGCAAAGCAAGGCGATGAGGGGGCGAGGAGCGATAGCGACGAGTGCCCTGAGCGGAAGCGATGGGCAAATAAGGGTGTGCCGTGCGGCCCCCTCATCCGCCCTTCGGGCACCTTCTCCCCGCTGGGGAGAAGAGAGGATAAGTACTGAATGTGCAGGCCACCGGAAGTGATGGCCGCGGGAGGAATGACATGGCCGAGGAACTGGAAACCGAGCGCCCCGACGTTCGCGAGGATGGACGCCGCCCGCCGCGGGCGGTGGTTGGTTCGCATCGCGTCGAGGAGGAGATGTTCGGCAAGGCCTTCGACGGCAACATCGTCAAGCGCATCTGGGTTTTCGTTCACCCCTATCGCCGCCAGGTCCTCTGGTCCGTCGTCGCAGTTTTGACCTTCACAATGATGCAGCTCACCATCCCGCTGATCATCCGCTATGCCATCGACCATGGCATGTCGCCGGGCGGCAATCATTCGGCGCTGGGCTGGTCGATCGTCGCCTTCACGATTGCCATCCTCATCAACTATGCGGCAAGCTACGCGCAGGAGACGCTGGTCGGCGGCGTGGCGGAAGATGTGCTCTTCGATATCCGCAAGGCGATGTTTTCGCATCTCCAACGCGTTTCGCTCTCCTTCATGGACAAGACCGAAGTCGGCCGGCTGATGTCCCGCCTGCAGGGCGACGTCAACTCGATGCAGGAATTCCTCGAAACCTCGGTGCTGTCAGTCGGCGACATCGTGCTGCTCTTCGGCATCATTTTCGTGATGCTCTATCTCGATTTCAAATTGGGACTATTGACGCTCTCGGTGCTGCCGGTGCTGTTCATCGTCAGGCTGTTCTGGCTGCCGCTGGCGCGCAAATCCTTCATGGCCGCGCACGAGACCAATTCGATTGCCGCTGGCGCCCTCGCCGAAGCGATCCACGGTGTGCGTGCGGTCCAAAGCATGGACAGGCAGGGCGTCAACTTCACGCTTTACGACGACAAGGCGCACGCCAACTTGCAGACGCATCTGACGGCGGCGCGCTATGCGCAGGTGATGGTGCCGATCGTCGATAGCCTGACCGGCGTGGCGATGGCGCTCGTCATCGTCGTCGGCGGCGCCCGCGTTCTCAATCAGGCGCTCGATGTCGGCGTGCTCGTCGCCTTCCTGTTCTACATTCAGCGCTTCTTCGACCCGATCCGTTCGCTGACCCTGCAATATTCGGTGATGCAGCGTGCCATGGCTTCCGGCCAGCGGCTGACCGAAGTGCTCGACGTGCCTGTCGACATCAAGGATGCGCCTGGTGCCACGGCGCTATCGCGCGACATGGACGGCTCGGTGGAATTCAAGGACGTCGTCTTCGGCTACAATCCGAAGCATCCGGTGCTGAAGCATGTCAGCTTCAAGGTCAATCCCGGCGAGACGGTGGCATTGGTCGGCCCGACAGGGTCCGGCAAGTCGAGCTGCATGTCGCTGATCCATCGCTTTTACGACGTGCAGCAGGGCCAGGTGCTGGTCGGCGGCGACGATGTGCGTCATCTGACGCAGGATTCGCTCGGAGCGCAGATTGCCATGGTGCTGCAGGAACCCTTCCTCTTTACCGGCACCGTTTTCGAAAACATCCGCTACCACAAGCTGGAGGCGACGCGCGAGCAGGTGATCGAGGCGGCAAAGGCCGTCGGCGCGCATGACTTCGTGATGCGCCTGCCCGATGGTTACGACAGCGTTCTCGGCGAGCGCGGCGGCAACCTTTCGCTCGGCCAGCGCCAGCTGTTGAGCTTTGCCCGCGCATTGGTGGCGGACGCAAAGATCCTCGTGCTCGACGAGGCGACGGCCAATATCGACAGCTATACCGAAATGCTGATCCAGAAGGCGCTGGTGAAGCTGCTCGAAAACCGCACCGGCCTCGTCATCGCCCATCGGCTTGCGACGATCCGCGAGGCGGACCGCATCATCGTGCTGCAGAACGGCGAAGTCATCGAAAGCGGCAACCACCGCCAGCTGATGAAGAACGGCAAACTCTATTCCAAGCTCTACAATCTGAACTACTCCTCCTTCGACGACATTCCCGAAGACGTGCTGGAAGAGACGACGGCAGCGGAATCGGCGACCTAGCGCATCGTGCTTTCCGACAATCGGAGCCGATTTTCGGAAAGCGCGATGCGAGGATTGAAAGTGTTAGAGCGTCTTTTGTGCTGTCGTAAAGACGCACGGCGCTCTCGTTTAGGGCGTGCATTAATGCCTGTCGCAAAGTTTGAACGAACCAACGCGTTGCTGCCGCATTTCTCTCTTATCTGGGGCGAGTGCCACTGAGGAGAATGTTATGAAACGAGTTATTAGCAGCCTGTTGATCGCGACGGCCCTTGTTGGATCGGCTATTCAGCCTGCTGCCGCACGCGATCACCGCCATCACGACAATACTGGCCGAATCATCGCCGGCGGCGTTGCCGCAGGCGTCGTCGGCGGCCTGATCGGCGGCGCAATCGCCAATGGCGGCCCTCGCTACGTCGAAGAGCCTCGTTATGTCGACGGCCCTCGCTATGTCGAACCCGCGCCGAGATGCTGGTATGAGGACCGCGATGTCCGCAACCGCTATGACGGCGGCTATCATGCCGAAACTGTACGCGTCTGCGAATAACGGGTTCAGAACCCGTCACCGGGAGCCGAACTCTCGAGCGGCGTGACCTGATCATTCGTCGTCGCCGCTCGTATTCGTCCCCTCAGCCGAGGTTCGTCCGCAGCCCGGCACGTTCTGCAATGAACATTGGCTGCGTTTGAGCGCCATGTCAGCTTATTCCGCGGTTATTCCCCTTTTCGAAAAAATCTGGTGCCATGCGATCGCTTGTCATCCGGCTGTCAGAGACGATCAATAGCTGAAAGCCGATGAATGATGGTCCAATGAACGGCGCCAAGGCGCCGAAGAAAGAACGCATGCGGTTCGTCAGCGCCGAACAGGTAGCGCAACTGGCGGGCGTTTCGCGCTCCGCGGTCTCACGCACCTTCACGCCGGGTGCCAGCGTCGCTCCGACGACGCGCGAAAAGGTACTGCGGGCAGCGCAAGAGCTCGGCTACCACGTCAACGACCTGGCGCGCGGCGTGCTTGCCAATCAAAGCCGCCTCGTCGGCATCGTCGCGACCCGGCCGGAAGTGGGTTTTCGCGCGCATCTGGCGGCAGCACTTGCCAAAGCCCTGATCAAACGCGGCAGCATCCCGATCCTCATCAACACCGGCCAGACGGAAGACGAGCTGCTCGCCGCACAGAAGATGCTGATCGGCCACCGCGCCGAGGCGATCATCATTCTGTCCGGCTCGCCGCCGGCGAGTTTCTTCGAACTCGCACAGCGAAACGGCCAGCCGCTCGTCGTGATCGGCCGATCGGAACCCGACGCCGACCATGTGCGCGCCGGCAACTCCGAAGCCTCCCGCAAGGCGGCGACGGCCTTTTACGAAAGCGGCAGACGGAGGCTTGCGGTCGTCGGCTCCAACACGGGAACGCCTGCTATCATCGAGCGCGAGAGCGCTTTTCTGTCGACCGCCGAGTCGCTCGGCACATCCGTCGTCATCGGACGCGGCGGCGATTCGGACTATGACGGCGGTGTTGCCGCCGCGCGCGCACTCTTTTCGGAGACAATAAAGCCCGACGCCGTTTTCTGCGCCAACGACCAGATCGCCTTCGGACTGATGGATGTCGTGCGCCTGGAAGCGCGGCTGCGCATCCCCGAGGACGTCGCCGTCATCGGCTTCGACGACGTGCCGGAATCCTCCTGGCTGAGCTACAGGCTCACCACCTTCCGCCAGGACCCGCTGACCATGGCGCTGCGTGCCGTCAAATTGATGGAGCGGCGGCTTGAAAATCCCGATGCGCCTCCGGGTTACGAACGCGTCATTCCGGAACTCGTCATCCGCCAGAGCTTCAGACCCTGACCTTTCCGCGCGGCTTTTCGCGGGCGCCATCCTGTGGCAAGAAGGGGCATGACGCTTTATTTGCCGCATGTCGTTGTCCCAAAACCGCTGCACACTTTTGGGCGACATGCATTGGGGAGGAAGATCGCCTGAGATGAAGGGAATTCGCCAGCTCGCCGAGCATCTCGACATTTCGATCGGGACCGTATCCCGTGCGCTGAACGGCAAGCCCGACGTCAACGACGAAACGCGCCGTCGCGTGCTCGCCGCCGCCGAAGAGCTCGGTTACGTCGCCAACCAGTCGGGCCGCAGCCTTCGCCAGGGCATGACCAACGTCATCGGGCTGATGCTCGAGGTGAGCCGCGAGACGGTCGAAAACAGCGACGACTTCTTCCTTGGCGTCACCGACGGGCTGCAGAGCGTCTTTTCCCGTCACAAGCTCGATCTCGTCATGCTACCCTGCCCCGATGACGAGGACCCACACGAATATCTGAAGCGCATGGTGGCGCGCCGCCTTGTCGACGCGCTGATCATCTCTGCGACACGGCGCACCGACCGGCGCATAGAGCTTCTGGAAAAGGCCCGCATCCCCTTCGTGACGCTCGGCCGCAGCGCGTCGGGCGGCAGTTACACCTGGATGGATCTCGATTTCGAGGGCGTGGCGACGCGCGGCGTCGACCGGCTCGTCGCCAAAGGCCACCGGCGGATCGCGGTGGCTGCACCCTCCTCCGACATCAATCTCGGCTACCTCTTCCTCGACGCCTACCGCCAGGCGCTGCAACGGCATGATATCCCCTTCGACCCGGCCCTCGTCATCCGGGTCAAGTCGAGCGAACAGGGCGGCTATCAGGCCGGCCACGAATTGCTGATGATCAAGCAGCGGCCGACGGCGATCATCCTGATCCATGAACTGATGGCGATCGGGCTTTACCGACGGCTTGCCGAGGCCGGCGTCGCGCCCGGCCGTGACCTCGCCGTCGTCGGTTTCCGCGAGGAGCCGCGCACGCTTTTCCTGCAGCCGACGCTGACGTCCTTCCGCATGTCGCTGCGCGACCTCGGCGCCCAGCTCGGCGAAACCCTGCTCGCCACCATGCCGACCTATGCCGATCACTATCCGCAGGGCGCCCGCAACAGGATCTGGCCGCTGGAACTCGTTCCCGGCGAAAGCGACGCTTTCACGCTGACGGCCTGAAGCCCACCGCGCAGATATGTTTCGCGGCTTGTATCAGACCCGGCTTGGAGCAGCCTGCTCCCTGCTCGACAGCCGATGCGTGACGAAGAAGACCAGCAGGGCTCCGGCCGCCAGGCAGGCGGCCAGGAAGAACATCGGCGCGATCGTGCTGCCGCTCGCTTCCTTGATCCAGGGCACGACGTTCTGGGCGACGAAACCGCCGAGATTTCCGACCGAATTGATGGCGGCAAGGCCGGCTGCAGCTCCCGCGCCCTTGAGGAAACGTGAGGGCAGGCTCCAGAACACCGGCTGGGGCGCAAAGATCCCGGCAGCGGCAACGCAGAGGAAGGCGAATTGCAAAGTGTGGTTCGGGATCAGCGCCGAGAGCAGCAGGCAGCCAGCGCCGATGAAAGCCGGAATGACGATATAGGGCGTCTTCGATTGCGCCTTGTCGGCCATGGCGGGAACGACATAGAGCGCGATCGCGACCAGCACCCAGGGGATGATGTTGAGGAAGCCGTTCACCGTGTTGCTGACGCCGAAAGCCTTGACGATGGTCGGCAGCCAATAGCTCAGCCCATAGGCCGAAAGCGGAAAGGCGACATAGCAGAGCGCCATCAGCAGAACGCGCGGATCGATGAGGGCCTTGAAGCCGTTTCCAGCATTCTCGCCCATGCCGGCATTTTCGGAAGTGAGCCTGCGTTCGAGCCAGTCCTTCTCCTCGCTGCTCAGAAAGCTTGCACTTTCAGGCCGGCCGGGAAGGTAGAAGAAGGTGACGATGCCGGCGATCACAGCCGGAACACCGGTCGCCAGGAACACCCACTCCCAGCCGGCAAAGCCGTAAAGACCGTCGAGATCGAGCAGTACGCCGCCGAGCGGCGCACCGACGGCATTGGCGATGGCACTGAAGATCATGAACAGTCCCACCATCCTGCCGCGATAGGCCGAGGGAAACCACAGCGTCAGCAGATAGAGGACGCCGGGAAAGAAGCCGGCTTCGCAGACACCGAGCAGGAAGCGCAGGATATAGAACATCGTCGCGTTCTGCGTGAAGGCGAGCGCGATGGTGACGATGCCCCAGGAGACCAGAATGCGGGCGAACCAGACACGGGCGCCGAGCCTGTCGAGGAAGAGGTTGCTCGGCACCTCGAAAAGAAAATAGCCGATGAAGAAGAGCGAAGCGCCGAGGCCGTAGGCATATTCGCTCATTCCGAGGGCATCGACCATCTGCAGCTTGGCGAAACTGACGTTCTGCCGGTCGATATAGGCGATGAGATAAAGGATGCCGAGAAATGGCATCAGCTTCCAGGTGATTTTCGAGATCAGCCGCTTCTCGTCGACCATAAGTATCCTCCGATATGACCATGCTTCGCCACGGCGTAGATAGAGCGGTCAACCGATAATCAACCGCGCATTGCATTTTCTCAGGCGCGGCGACCGGATCATATGGCCGCACCCGGACACCGGGTGCGGCCTGTCTTTAGATCATTCAGCAGCGGCAACAGCCGCGCGACGGCCGATCGTCGCCTGGGTCAGCGCGAAGGCTGAGAAGGCGCAGAGCGCGATGCCGGCGGCCATCGGAACGGCTGTACCGTCGAAGAAGACGCTCGATACGACCATGGCGACGGCGGCGATTGCGAAGTGCAGCGTGCCCATCAGCGACGAGGCCGTGCCGGCGATCTCGCCGTGATCCTCAAGGGCAAGCACCGCGCTCGTCGGGATGACGAGGCCGAGGAAGCCGTAGCCGATGAACAGGAAGGTCGCCAGGACAGGCAGCTGATTGAATCCAGAAGCCATCACCACCGCCATCACGACCATCGCAAGCGCATAAGCGCTGACCGCAATCCGCATGACGCGCACCAGGCCGAAACGCTCGCCGAGCCAGCCCGTGGCCTGCGATACCGCGAAGAAGGACACGGCATTGATCGAGAAGGCGAAGCTGTATTGCGTCGGCGTCAGCCCGTAATGCTGGATCAGCACGAAGGGCGAATTGGCGAGATAGACGAGGAAGCTCGAAATGCCGAGGCCGCCGATGAAGGTCAGCGTCAGGAAGTTGCGGTCGGCAAGCAGCAGGCGGTAGGCCGCCATGGCGCTCTTCAGACCGCTGCCGCTGCGTTCGGTCGCCGAACGGGTTTCGTCAAGCTGTGTCGCAAGCAGGACGAGGCCGATGAAGGCGGCGATCGTCACGGCCCAGAATACGCCGCGCCAGCCGTAAAACTCGATGACGGCGCTGCCCGTCAACGGCGCCAGGATCGGCGAGATCGAAAAGACCAGCATTAGCAGCGACATCAGGCGGGCGGCCTGGACGCCGGTATGCATGTCGCGGACGATGGCGCGCGGAATGACCATGCCGGCGGCACCGCCGATACCCTGAACGAAACGGAAAGCGATCAGCGTTTCGATATCGGTCGCCAGCGCGCAGCCGATCGAGGCGACGGCGAAGAGGCCGATGCCGAGATAGAGCGGTAGCTTGCGGCCCCACATATCCGACAGCGGACCATAGACCAGCTGGGCGAGCGCAAAGGAGATGAAGAAGGCGAGAAGAGTGAGCTGGGTGACGTTGTTATCGGCATGCAGGTCCTGGCCGATGGACGGCAGCGCAGGCAGATACATATCGATGGCAAAAGGCCCGATGGCCGACAGAAGGCCGAGAATGAGGGCAATGCGAAAGAAAGGAGCCGTCATAATGGTGTTCTTTCATAAAAGCGCAGCGGAGGTACCGGATCGTCGCTCCGCCACATTGCTCTTAGAGCGCCGTGCGTCCTCTCGGACGCACAAAGGACGCTCTAACTCTTTGAATTTACGCATCGTGCTTTCCGAAAATCGGAACCGATTTTCGGGCCGATGCGCTAGGGTTCAATGATGATCGTTCGCGCGAAGACGAAGTTGGGAGCTCATATCTCCAGCGACGGAACCAAGACTGTCAACAAATTTGGACACAGATGTAAAATTAGACGCCATTGTCTAAAACGTCAAGACGTCTTATCTTCGCTGTCATGAAAGAACGCATGACACCGGCAGCCCGGATGACGGGGCATACGCAGCGCGGACAATGCGCCAAGCGCATGTCGATCCTCGATGCCGCGGCCGACGTATTCTGCCGCCAGGGTTTTGCCGGCGCCAGCATCGACGAGATCGCCGCCGTCGCCTGCGTCTCCCGCCAGACGATCTACAATCACTATCGCGAGAAGGAAACGCTGTTCGTCGCCGTCGTCGAAGACGTCATGAACCGCGCCAACGCCATGCTGTTCTCGGTGCTGTCGACCTTTCCTGAACGTGCCGACGATCTGGAGGACGAGCTGACGGCCTTCGCCGTGCGCCTCAACAAGAACTGCATCTGCAACCACGACGGAAAATTCCTGCGCAAGCTGGTGCAGACCGAGGGCGAGCGATATCCGCACCTCTTTGAAAGCTGGCGCCAGCAGGGGCCAGGCAAGCTGATCACCGCACTGTCAGCACTTTTCGCGCGGCTTGCCCACAGGCAAGCGCTTATCATCGACGATTTCGACGTCGCCGCCCGGCAGTTCGTGGCACTCGGCAATGCCGACCTGCAGATGATGATCTTTCTCGGCGCCACACCCACCGATGAAGAACTGGAAAAGGCAGCGCGCAACGCGGTTCGCACTTTTCTCAAGGCCTATGGCAGGCCAGGGGCGGAAACGACCGGCCATCCGCCGCAACTCGCAACCATATCAGGCTGATCGGGCCCTTCCGGTCAAGCCCTCCGATCAGGCAAAGACCGTCATTTGTGCGGGCACGACCGCGAACATGCCGACGCGGCGCGCGGCAAGATATTTCACCAGCTGTTCGACAACCGACGGCATGACCGGCTTCTGAACCACGCCGACCGCGCCCTTGACGCCATCGGCGACCACTTCGGGATTGCCGGTCATGAAGACGACGGCAATGCCGTGCTCCTGCGCCAGCCGTCGGCCGATCTCAGGCCCGGTCGGGCCGTCGGCGAGATTGACGTCGACGAAGGCGATATCGGCAAGCGGCGCCAGCCGCAGCGCCTGTTCGCGATCATGCGCAAGGCCCGCAACCTGCATGCCCATGCCTTCCACCGTCGCCTCGAGATCGAGCGCGATCAGGAATTCATCTTCGACGATCAATACTCTCTGTTTCATGAGATCATCTCGTTGCCAGCGCCGCACGACATTGGTGGCCATGATACGTCCCCTTGGTTACGCCTGTACTTCTAAAGAGGGATCCGCTCCGGCAGCTTATCCCACACGAAACTCACGGTGGTAACGGGCGACTCAACGATATGTTCCGTGGTGGAACGCGATTTCCTGTATTTAAGATATTGTTAACGTTGATATATTCTTAAGAATAAGGGAGCGAAGAAAAAAGGCGGCATCGGAGCGTGCTCCGTCTCAAGCATGCGCCTTCTGGATGAGGGCGCGATAAGACGATATAGCCATTCCGTGAGCTCAAGGACGAGGATCATTGTTGAGAAACAAATTTATCATTTTGGCCGCCGTGGTCGTCAGCTTGTTCGTTTATACTAAATTGATGGCCAAGATCGGCTCAGGCTCGCCGCCTCCAGCTGCGCCGCTAGAGCAGCGGGCTGACCTCATTCGTGTTTATAAAGCCGAACGTCGCATGGTCCTTCTCAGAGGCGATGCTCCCCTCTCTACATATCGGATTTCTCTTGGGACGGCTGCCGATGAGGGTCCCAAGCAACGGGAAGGTGACGAGAAAACACCTGAAGGACGTTATGAAATAGACTGGCGAAATCCTCAGTCCATGGCGCATCTGAGCCTGCACATCTCATATCCAAGCCCCGATGATCGGCGCGACGCTGAAGCAGGTGGCTTTCCTCCCGGCGGCAATATCATGATCCACGGGCTTCCCAACGGATGGGGCCTAGTCGGAAACGCCCATCAACTGTGGGATTGGACGGACGGGTGTATCGCAGTCACCAACGCGGAAATGCGCGATATTTGGGCCCGCGTCCCCAACCATACACCCATAGAAATTGTGCCCTGAACTATCGCTCTAAGCTGTCGGCTTCATCAGCTCTTGGTCTTCAGCACGAGCGCCGGTTTGCCGCGGTAGTCAGTGGGAAACAGCGACTTCAGGTTCTCTATTTTCGGCAGGTCGTTGTAGACGATATAGGGATAGGTCGGATTGAGCGTCAGGAAATCCTGATGATAGGCTTCGGCCGGATAAAAGCCTGTGGCTTCGGACACTTTGGTGACGATCGGCTGCGGGAAGACATGCGCATTGTCGAGTTGGCTGATATAGCTCTCGGCGACCTTGCGCTGCTCGGGATCGGCAACGAACAACGCCGAACGGTACTGCGTTCCCTGGTCCGGGCCCTGAAAATTCAACTGCGTCGGGTTGTGCGCCACCGAGAAGAAGATCTGCAGCAACTTGCCGTAGCTCACCTGTTTCGGATCGAACGTCACCTGGACGGATTCGGCGTGACCCGTAGAGCCGGTGCTGACGGTTTCGTACTGCGCCGTTTTGGCGTCGCCGCCGGCATAACCGGAGACGGCGCTCTCAACGCCCTTGACGTGCTGGAAGACGCCCTGGACGCCCCAGAAACAACCTCCGGCGAAAATAGCCGTCTCGGTGCCTGAGCTGGAGGCCTCGTCAATGGCTGGCGGCGGGATGACGACGGCATCCTCGGCCGCGTCCGCGACACACACGCCGAGCGAGAATAGAGTGGCAGCAAGGAGCGCGGCAAGGCTCCTGCGGTGGGAAGACGTGGACATGGCGCTACCTCCTGCGATGGCCCAAATCCTTGCTCATCCTTGCAAAAGTCGCAAATCACAAGGCGGTCACTCACGCCGATGTGACAGCCAGACGAAAGCGCCTGTGCGAACATGAAACAGCGCTCAACTTGAGTTGACAATCTCGCGAGGAGTTAGGAGAGTGCCGCCGGTCAGAGCCAGCATTTCCGGGGGGAACCTATGTCCGTGCGCTCGTTCTTCGCTTTCGCGACAATCGCATTTTCCACGATCGCCATCAGCTTTCCCGCCGCCGCGGCGGACACCAAGCGCGACATCCAGACGATCAAGGACGCCGATTTCTTCGGCTTCGATCTTCGCACCGAGCAGAACGTCTCGCTCGATCAGTGCAAGACATCCTGCATCGGCGACAAGAGCTGCAAGGCCTTCACCTACAATCCCAAGGTGAAATGGTGCTTCCTGAAATCCGATTTCAAGACGATGAACGCTTTCCCCGGCGCCATCGCCGGCAAGATCGTCGAAACGGCCGCCCAGCAGGAGCGAGATATCGGCGCTGCGCCGCGCCTGACCTTTCTCACGAACGATCTCATCCAGCAGGCCCACGACTTCAAGGATAATCTGACCCTGGCCGACGACCAGCAGGGCCAGGGCGCCGACAGCCTGACGGCCAATGCCCGCATCGACCTCACTGCCAACAATCTGGCCGACGCGCTGAAGTCCTTCCATGGCGCACTGTCGATCACGCCTGACGACGCCGATCTCTGGCTCGAAACCGCCCGCGCCGCAGCTTCGCTCGGCAGCGCCGAAAGCAACACGACCGGCCAGGCCGTGCTCGACGCGCTGAACGGCTACGAGCTGACGCGCACCACCGCCAAACGCGCCGAGGCGCTGGCCGTGCTCGCCACTGCGCTGGAGCGGAATGCCAACTACCGCCCGGCGCTCGACGCCTACAAGGCCAGCCTGGCGCTCGTCGGCGCCAAGGATGTGCAGGCGGCCTACCTGCAGCTGAAATCAACGCAGGGCTTCCGCGTCACCGAACACACTGTCGATGCCGACAGCGCCACGCCTCGTGCCTGCGTCACCTTCTCCGAGGCGCTCGTCAAGACCACCGATTACACACCCTTTGTGACGTTGAACGGCGAAGCACCAAAGGCACTCGAAACCAAGGACAAGCAGATCTGCGTCGAAGGGCTGACGCATGGCCAGACCTATAAGATCGCCCTGCGGACCGGCCTGCCGTCGGCTGTCGACGAGGTGCTGGAAGCACCTGTCAGCGTCGACGTCTACATCAAGGACCGCAGCCAGATTGTGCGTTTCACTGGTGACAGCTTCGTGCTGCCCTCGACGGCGCGCCGCGGCATCCCGATCGTTTCGGTCAATATGACCTCGGCCAACCTCAAACTCTACCGCATCGGCGATCGTGCCATCGCGCCGCTGCTGACCAATTCGCAGTTCCTGTCCCAGCTCGACGGCTACAGCGCCCAGAACATCCAGGATCAGAACGGCGAACTCGTCTGGCAGGGCTCGATCGACATCGCCAACGAACTCAACAAGGACATCGTCACCAGCTTCCCGGTCGACGAGGCGCTGCCCGAGCGCAAGCCCGGCATTTACGTGATGACCGCAACGGCGGCAAACGGCCCCGCGCAGGAGTGGGATTCGCAGGCGACGCAATGGTTCCTGGTCTCCGATATCGGCGTCACCACCTATGCCGGCACCGACGGGCTCAACGTCTTCACCCGCTCGCTCGCCTCGGCCAAGCCGATCGCAGGCGTCGAGCTGCAGCTGCTCGCCAAGAACAACGAAGTGCTCGGCACTGCCACCACCGACGCGGACGGCCGCGCCACCTTCACCGCCGGCCTGATCCGTGGCACGGCGGCGCTGACGCCGGCCGTCATCACCGCCAAAAACGGCACGTCGGACTACGTCTTCCTCGACATGACGCGCGCCGGCTTCGACCTTTCCGACCGCGGCGTCACGGGCCGCGCAGCACCCGGCGCAATCGACGTGCTGACCTACACCGAACGCGGCATCTACCGCGCCGGCGAGACGGTGCATGCGCAGGCACTTGCCCGCGACACCGACGGCAACGCCATCGAGAACCTGCCGCTCACCTTCATCTTCAGCCGTCCCGATGGTGTCGAAGACCGGCGGATCGTCAGCCAGACCAGCAATCTCGGCGGCTACTCCATCGATTTCCCGACCCAGGAAAACGCCATGCGTGGCACCTGGACGATGAACATCTATACCGATCCCAAGGGCAGCGCGATCGCCACCAAGAGTTTCCTCGTCGACGATTTCGTCCCCGATCGCACCGACATGGAGATCAAGACCGAGGCCAAGGAAGTTGGTCCGGACACACCGGCGACGATCACCGTTTCGGGCAAATATCTCTACGGCGCCCCGGCCGCCGGCCTGACGCTGGAAGGCGACGTCGTCGTCAAGCCGACGCGTGAGAGTGCGGCCTACAAGGGCTTCCTCTTCGGCCTTGCCGACGAGGAGGCGAGCGAGGATTCGCGCCTGCCGATCGACGGCCTGCCGGAACTCGACGAGAACGGCGAAGCCTCGACGGATCTCACCATCAGCGAGCTGCCGGCCACGACACAACTGCTGAACGCCACCGTCTATATGCGCATGCAGGAAGCCGGCGGCCGCGCCATCGAGCGCACTCTGACCATTCCGGTGAAGAACGAGCGGGCGTCGATCGGTATCAAGCCGGAATTTTCCGACGATCTGCCGGAGAACTCGATCGCCAACTTCACGGTGATCGGCGTGAATGCCGATGGACAGAAGCAGGAGGCGAAGGGCCTGCGCTGGAAATTCTACAGCCTCAACCGGCAATACCAATGGTATCGCGAGGGAACGGCCTGGAAATACGAGCCGGTCTACACCGCCGAGCAGGTCTCCAACGGCAGCGTCGACGCGACGATGGACGGCGGCAAGATCTCCGTGCCGGTGACCTGGGGCCGCTATCGCCTCGAAGTGGAAAGCCCCGATGCCGACGGCCCGACCTCCAGCGTCGAATTCGACGCCGGCTGGTTCGTGAGTTCGACCTCGACCGAAACGCCCGACGGGCTTGAGATCGCCCTCGACAAGGACAGCTACAAGATCGGCGAAACGGCCAAGCTGAAAGTCACCTCGCGCTATGGCGGCGAGCTGATGGTGACATCAGGAACCGAAAAGCTGGTTGCCGTACAGAACGCCACGATCGGCGAGACTGGCGGCGAGGTCGACATCCCCGTCACTGCTGATTGGGGTGCCGGTGCTTATGTGACCGCCACGCTCTTCCGCCCCGGCGACGCCCAGGACAGCCATATGCCGATGCGCTCGATCGGCATCAAGTGGCTGAAGGTCGATCCCGAACAGCGCGCGCTGCAGGTGACGCTCGACACGCCCGAAAAGATGCTGCCGCGCGGACCACTGAACATTGGCCTGCAGGTGGCGGGCGCCGGCGCCAACGAGGACGCCTATGTGACGGTTGCTGCCGTCGATGTCGGCATTCTCAACCTGACGCGCTACGAACCACCGAACCCGGAGGACTGGTATTTCGGCCAGCGCCAGCTCGGCCTCGAAATCCGCGACCTCTATGGCCGCCTGATCGACGGCTCGCTGGGTGCGACCGGCAAGCTCCGGACCGGCGGCGATGGCGGTGCCGTGGCACTGCAGGCAAGCCCGCCGACGCAGAAGCTCGTCGCCTTCTTCTCCGGGCCGGTGAAGCTCGACGCCGAAGGCAAGGCCAATGTCTCCTTCGACATTCCGCAGTTCAACGGCACGGCGCGCGTCATGGCGGTCGCCTGGTCGAAGATGGGTGTCGGCCACGGCGTCAAGGATGTCATCATCCGCGATCCCGTTGTGGTGACCGCAAGCCTGCCGAAGTTCCTCTCCCCCGGCGACAAGGCCAATCTGCGGCTCGACATCGCCAATACCGATGCGCCGGCCGGCGACTACAAGCTGCAACTGACCGGAAATGATGCGGTCGGCATCGAAGAAGCGTCCGCCTCGGAGACGATCCGCCTCGAGGCCGGCGCGAAATCCGAGCTGACGCTTTCGCTCATCGGCAAGCAGCCGGGCGCCGGCAGCGTCTCGATCAACCTTTCCGACGCGTCCGGCCTCTCGCTCGACCAGACGGTCGACGTGCCGGTGCGCCCGGCCTCGTTGCCGATTACCGAACGGCGGGTGCTGGCGCTGAAGCCAGGGGCAAAGCTCACCGTCGACAAGAACCTGCTCGCCGACAGCGTGTTGCCCGGCGCCTCGATCAGCGTCAACGTCACCCGGTCGGCCGCCTTCGATATTCCAGCCCTGCTGATGACGCTCGACCGCTATCCCTTCGGCTGCGCCGAGCAGACCACCAGCCGGGCGCTGCCGCTGCTCTACCTCGCCGAGGTGGCGAAGCAGGCGGGCATGGAAAACGATGATGACGTGAAGAAGCGCGTGCAGGATGCAATCTACCGCGTGCTCTCCTATCAGGCCTCCGCCGGCAGCTTCGGTCTCTGGGGACCGGATTCGGGCGAT
Organism: Rhizobium brockwellii; assembly: GCF_000769405.2. Taxonomy (NCBI): domain Bacteria; kingdom Pseudomonadati; phylum Pseudomonadota; class Alphaproteobacteria; order Hyphomicrobiales; family Rhizobiaceae; genus Rhizobium; species Rhizobium brockwellii. The sequence goes on along the minus strand of NZ_CP053441.1, from coordinate 16,528 downwards.
GTCTGGCTCGATTCCTATGTCACCGATTTCCTGACGCGGGCCCGCGAAATGAAATACGACGTGCCGGAAAGGGCTTTCGTGCAGGCGCTCGAAAACCTGCAGAATACGTTGTCCTACACCACCGACATCAAGGGCCAGGGCGACCAGATCGCCTATGCCATCTACGTCCTTGCGCGCAACAAGAAGGCTGCGATCAGCGATCTGCGCTACTATGCCGATACGATGATCAATGACTTCCCGACGCCGCTCGCCAAGGCGCATATCGCCGCCGCACTGGCGCTCTATGGTGATGCGCAGCGTTCGAAGAATATCTTCCTCGACGCGCTGCAGATGTCGGAGCAATCGATGGTGTCGCGCGTGAACCTGTCGCGCACCGACTATGGCACGATCCTGCGCGATGGTGCGGCGATCCTGGCGCTCGCTGCCGAAAGCCGGCCGGTACCGCCTGTCATCCCGGAACTCGCCAAGGCGGTCGGCAAGGAATGGGGGCGCAGCAAATATAAGAGCACGCAGGAAGAAACCTGGATGCTGCTTGCTGCGCGCGCCATCCAGGGCGGTGACGACGGCCTGAAGGTCGATGTCAATGGGGCCGAACACACCGGTGCCTATATGGCACGCATGACCGGCGATGCCCTGGCTGACCATCCGCTGACGCTGACCAACCAAACCAACGACACGGTTTCGGCTGTGGTCACCACCGTTGCCGCCCCCACTGTGCCATTGCCGGCCGGCGGCGACGGCTTCATCATCGAGCGGACCTATTACACGCTCGACGGCGAAGAAGCGAATGTCAGCGAGGCGAAGCAGAACGAACGCTACGTCGTGGTCATCCATGTGCGCGAAACCAATGACTGGCCGTCGCGCATCGTCATCACCGACCTTCTGCCCGCCGGCTTCGAGATCGACAATCCGAATCTCGTCGACAGCGCCCAGATGACGAATTTCGACTGGATCGGCGAGATCTCCGCTGCCCATACCGAATTCCGCTACGATCGCTTCGTCGCCGCCTTCAACCGCGCAGCAGGCGATGAGCGCGAATTCAACGTCGCCTATGTCGTGCGCGCCGTCACTCCCGGCACCTATGACCATCCGGCCGCAAACGTCGAGGACATGTACCGGCCGGAGCTTTCGGCCCGCACGGCAACCGGCAAGATGGAGGTCGTGACGGCGCAATAATGAGGCGGTGGCACAAGTTTGCGATCGGGTCCGCAGCCGGCATCGTTCTTGCCGGTGCGGCTCTCTTTGCGCTCGATGCCGCCGACAAGGCCTTTCCGCCGCCGCTGGACAGGGCAAATGCCGTCTCCGCCGAGGTGCTGGATGCCGACGGGCAATTGTTGCGCGCCTTTGCGACGTCGGAAGGACGCTGGCGGCTGAAGACGGCGGCCTCCGACGTCGACCCGCAATTCCTGCGCATGCTGATCGCCTATGAGGACCAGCGTTTCTACGACCACGGCGGCGTCGACCCCTGGGCGCTCGGGCGCGCTGCCGTGCAACTGATTAGCAACGGGCGCATCGTCTCCGGCGCCTCGACGCTGTCGATGCAGGTGGCGCGGCTGATCGAGCCGCGCGAAGGGCGCTCGCTTTCGGCAAAACTCCTGCAATTGGTGCGCGCCATGCAGATCGAGCGGCGGCTGTCGAAGCAACAGATTCTCGACCTCTATCTCACACACGCGCCCTATGGCGGCAATCTGGAAGGCGTGCGCGCCGCAAGCCTTGCCTATTTCGGCAAGGAACCGCGGCGCCTGACGATCGCCGAGGCAGCGTTGCTCGTCGCCCTGCCGCAATTGCCGGAACGGCGCCGGCCGGACCGCAACCTCAAGGCCGCCGAGACCGCGCGCAAGCGCGTGCTCGACCGCGTCGCGGTCGCTAGAGCCGTTGGCGACGGCGAAGCGGAGCGGGCTGAAGGCGTCGCAGTTCCTGCGCGGCGCATGCAATTGCCCGCACTTGCCGCCCATGTCGCCGAATCAGCACTTCGCAAGGAGCCGACGGTTCTCAAGTATCAGACAACGCTGAAGAAACAGGTGCAGCAAGGGCTGGAAGCGGTTGCGCGGGCAGCGGCATTCAAGCTCGGGCCGAAGCTCTCGCTTGCCATGGTGATGGCGGATGCTCAGACGGGCGCGATCGTCGGCGAGGTCGGCTCGGCCGATTATTTCGATGCCAGCCGCTCCGGCTGGATCGACATGACGCGCGTCAACCGCTCGCCGGGCTCGACGTTGAAGCCCTTCATCTACGGGTTGGCCTTTGAGCAGGGCCTGGTGTCCCAGGAGACGATCATCGAAGACCGGCCCGCCGATTTCTTCGGTTATCGGCCGCGCAATTTCGACATGAGCTACCAGGGCGACGTCACCGTACGCGAGGCACTGCAGCTTTCGCTGAACGTGCCGGCCGTAAAGCTGCTCGATGCCGTCGGGCCGTCGCGGCTGATGGTCCGCTTTCGCCGCGCCGAGGTACGCCCGGTCCTTCCGCCGAACGAGACGCCGGGGCTAGCGATCGGGCTTGGCGGCGTCGGCATCACCCTGAAGGATCTGGTGCAGCTCTATACGGCGCTCGCCAATCGCGGTCAGCCGGTTAGGCTCGGCGACGGCGTCACCGGTGCACCGGCCAAGCTCGACGGCGAACCGCTGCTGGAACCGGTCGCGGTCTGGAACATCGCCGATATTCTCTCCGGGGTCATTCCGCCCGCCGGCGCGCCGCAGCGCGGCATCGCCTACAAGACCGGCACGAGCTATGGCTATCGCGACGCCTGGTCGGTCGGCTATGACGGACGCTATGTGCTCGGCGTCTGGGTCGGACGGCCCGACAATAGCGCCGTGCCGGGATTGACGGGTTATGGCACCGCCGCGCCGATCCTGTTCGAGGGGTTCGCCAAATCCGGCATTGCGACGACGCCGCTGCCCCGCCCGCCTGCAGGCGCCGTGCGCATCGCCCAGTCCGAGCTGCCGATCAGCCAGCGGCGTTTCGCCCTCAATGCCAGTGGCCTGCTCGCTTCCGGCCGCGAGGCCGCGCCGCAGATCATCTATCCCCCCGAAGGCGCGCATGTCGATCTCGGCGCTGGGCAAGGCAACCTGTCACCGCTGATGCTGAAGCTGCAGGGCGGTCGCGCGCCTTTCCGCTGGCTTGCCAACGGCAAGCCGCTGCCCGACCTCTCCCGCCGGCGCATCCAGCAATGGCTGCCCGATGGTGGCGGCTACTCGAAACTGACCGTCATCGACTCGGCCGGACGCGCCGCAAGCGTCGGCGTTTTCATCGACTAAAGCATCGTTCTTTGCGCGTCTGAAAGGAGCCGCCGCGCTGTAAGGGAACAAAAACCCGGCTGCAACCGTTCGGGAGGGTCTCTTTCCAACATCAGCGGCCCCATGACACTTCCGACAGCCACCTACCGGATACAATTCCGCAACGGCATGACCTTCGATCGCGCCTGCGACCTCGTCCCCTATCTCAAGACGCTCGGCATCAGCCACCTCTACGCCTCTCCGATCTTCACAGCCGTCAGCGGCTCGACCCACGGCTATGACGTTACCGACGCCAACGACATCGACCCGGCGCTCGGCGGCCGGGCGGGATTTGAACGGCTGACGGAAAGTCTTGCCGCCGTGGGCATGGGGCTGATCCTCGACATCGTCCCGAACCACATGGCAGCCTCGCCGGAAAACGGCTGGTGGCGCGACGTGCTGATATTTGGCCGGCAAAGCGCCTATTTCAGCCACTTCGACATTGACTGGAGCGAACCGCTGACCCTGCCGCAGCTCGGCCAGGATTTCGAGGGAGCACTGGCCAACGGCGAACTGCGCATCACGCTCGACCAAACGCACGGCAATTTCGCCTTCGGTTATTTCGAGACGCTGTTGCCGCTGAACCCTACGAGTTACGGAGCGATCGCAAATCGGCTCGACGATCCGGTTGCCACCAGAATGGCGGAGGCTGCGGCCGTCACCTCGGGCGAGAATTTCAACCGCGCGATGCGTGACATCCTCTTCGAAGGTGGCGATCGGGCAGCCCTCCGGCAAAAACTCGATGACGTCTCGGCCGATCGCGATTTCGTAAGAAGCCTGCATGAGGGTCAGCATTGGCGGCTGACCCATTGGAAGCAGGCGGCACGATATCTGAGCTATCGCCGCTTTTTCGAGGTGACCGGACTGGTCGGCATCCGAGTCGAAGATCCAACCGTGTTCGAGGAGATGCACCGGCTGGTGATCGAGCTGGTGCGCCATGGCAAGGTGCAGGGCCTGCGCATCGACCATGTCGACGGGCTCGCCGAGCCTAAGGCCTATCTCGACAGGTTGCGGGAGGCGGTGGGGCCGGACACCTATATCGTCGTCGAAAAGATCCTCGGGGCCAGCGAGGTCCTGCCGGAGCGCTGGCCGGTTGCCGGCACCACGGGATACGAATTCATCGCCGCGCTGAGCGAGCTGTTCATCGACGGTGGCGGTCTGCGCATATTGGACGATGCCTATCGCAGCGTCGCCGGTGAGACGGCTGATCTCGAGGAGGGCCGGCGGATTGCCAAGCGACTGATGGTCGAACGCAATTTCGCCGGCGAGACCGACAGGCTGGTGTCGATCGCGGCAGGCATATTTCCCGAGCTAACAAGAGACGAGATCGCCACCGCGCTCAGCGAGTTGTTGATCGCCTTTCCCGTCTACCGCACCTATGGCGACGGCGGCCCGCTTTCCTGGCAGGATTCAGCGGTCCTTGCCGCGACCGCCTCGCAAGCCATGGCGCGGCTCGACGATCGGCGTGCATGCGACCATGTGCTGAAGCTTCTCGAAGGCAAGGTCGAAGGTGACGCGGCCCACGAGTTCCGTATCCGCTTCCAGCAGTTGAGCGGGCCGGTGATGGCGAAGGCGACGGAAGATACGTTGTTCTACCGCTATAACAGGCTGCTTGCCGCAAACGAAGTCGGCGGTGAACCGGGCAAGGCGCCTGGCGGCCCGGAGGAATTCCACCGCCGCATGGCAGAGCGAGCGCGGCTGCAGCCGCATGGGCTTTCGGCAAGCGCGACCCACGACACCAAACGCGGCGAGGATGCGCGTGCAAGGCTCTACGCACTGAGCGAAGGCGCGGATGTTTTTGCACAGGCGGTCGAGCGTTGGCGCGACATGAACCGGCCGTGGCTGAAGGATCTGCCGGAGGGTGCCGCGCCGGAATCAAATGTCGAATGGATGCTCTATCAGGCGCTGGCCGGCATCTGGCCGGAAGATTTCGACAGAGGACGGACGGAAGAGCTCCGCGAACGCTTCGCCGATTACGCGGTCAAGGCCGTGCGCGAGGCGAAACTGCGCAGCGACTGGACGGAACAGGATGCCGCTTACGAGGAAGCGGTCACGACCTATGCCGCGGCGCTGGTTTCGCCTGATAATGACGTCTTCCTTGAGGATTTCGAAAGGGTGCTGCAGCCTTTCATCGCGGCGGGTTACCTCAACAGCCTGTCGCAAACCCTGCTCAAGCTGACGGCCCCCGGCATTCCCGATATCTACCAGGGTGCGGAGGGCTTCGATTTCAGCCTCGTCGATCCCGACAACCGCCGGCCGGTCGATCATGAGCGGCTGAAGGCATGGCTTGATGAAGCCGGGCCGATCGCCAAGCTGCAGGCGGCGGCGTTGAAGCAGCGCATCGTCGGGATCGGCTTGCAGCTGCGCCAACGGCACGCGGACCTCTTTGCCAGAGGCGACTATCTGCCGCTGAAGGTGACGGGCAACCGGCGCGACCATGTGCTTGCTTTTGCCCGGGTGCATAAGAGTGATTTCGCCATCATCACGGCGCCGCGGCTGATGTTCGGCTGGCTCGATCCAGGCGTGCTCTTTGCCGGTCCGGAATTCTGGGAGGATACGGCGATCGCCGTCCCCTCCCCGCTTCACGGACTGAAGGCCGATCTGGTGACCGGAAAGATGATCGAGCCCGGTGGCAGCATTTCGGTCGCCGCCCTGCTCGGGAGCCAGCCCGTTGGGCTGATCACCCCGATCTGAGGATCAGCCGTCGCAAAAATCTCGTCCATGAAAATAGTGCTTGACCTTCCGGTCACTGGAAGGTTGATAAGCCTATCCAAGTGCCCCCTCCGGGCACAGGAGATAGTCATGGATATCAAGCACGAACACGATCACCATCACAGCCACGCCGATGGCGACGATCATTGCCATTGCGGCCATGAACCCGAGAAGGCTGCAAGCGTCATGACCCGTGATCCTGTCTGCGGCATGACCGTCGATCCCCAGGCTGGCAAACCTTCGCTCGATCATGACGGCCGCACCTATCATTTCTGCTCCGAGGGCTGCCGGACGAAGTTTGCGGCAGCACCTGAGGATTACCTCACCGCGAAGGATCCCGTCTGCGGCATGACCGTCGATCGCTCCACAGCGAAACATTTCCTAAAGCGCGAAGGTGAGAAATTCTATTTCTGCTCCGCCGCCTGCCAAGCGAAGTTCGAAGCCGACCCCGCAGCCTATCGCGACGGCAAGTGCCCGCCGGCAAAGCCGGCACCCAAGGGCACGCTCTATACCTGCCCGATGCATCCCGAAGTCGTCAGCGACAGTCCCGGCGACTGCCCGAAATGCGGCATGGCACTGGAGCCGATGGGCATTCCGCCTGCTGACGAAGGTCCGAACCAGGAACTCGTCGATTTCGTCAGGCGGCTCTCAGTCAGCGCCATCCTTGCTGTGCCGTTGCTGGCGCTGAGCATGGGGCCGATGTTCGGCCTGCCGCTTCGCGAAACGATCGGCGGGCCGCAGGCGACCTACATCGAACTGCTGCTGGCAACGCCGGTGGTGCTCTGGGCGGCCCTGCCCTTCTTCCGCCGCGCATGGGCGTCTGTCGTCAACCGCAGCCCGAATATGTGGACGCTGATCGGTCTCGGTGTCGGTACCGCCTATGTCTACAGCGTCGTCGCCACGCTTGTACCAGGCATCTTCCCGATGAGCTTCCATGGCCACGTCGCGGCCGTGCCCGTCTATTTCGAGGCCGCGGCCGTTATCGTCGCGCTCGTCTTTGTCGGCCAGGTGCTGGAATTGAAAGCGCGCGAACGCACCGGCTCGGCAATCCGCGCTTTGCTCGACCTTGCGCCGAAGACGGCGCGGCGCATCGATGCCGGCGGCAGCGAAAATGATGTGCCGGTGGACGATATCCAGACCGGTGACCGGCTGCGCGTTCGCCCTGGCGAGCGGGTGCCGGTGGATGGCTCCGTCCTCGAAGGCCAGTCGACCGTCGACGAATCGATGATATCAGGTGAGCCCTTGCCTCTGGAGAAGTCGAAGGGCGACCCGCTGACCGGCGGCACGATCAACAAGAACGGCACCTTCGTCATGACCGCAGAGAAGGTCGGCGCAGACACGGTGCTGTCGCGTATCGTCGACATGGTCGCCAAGGCGCAACGCTCGCGGGCGCCGATCCAGGGCGCGGTCGACCGGGTGTCGGCTATCTTCGTGCCGACGGTGGTCGCCGCCGCCGTCCTCGCCTTCCTCGTCTGGGCCGCGATCGGTCCGGAGCCGCGCATGGCGAATGGTCTGCTTGCCGCCGTTGCCGTTCTGATCATCGCCTGCCCTTGTGCGCTCGGCCTTGCGACGCCGATGTCGATCATGATCGCCACGGGGCGCGGGGCGCAGGAAGGTGTGCTGATCAAGGACGCCGAAGCGCTGGAGCGCTTTTCCAAGGTCGACACGCTGATCGTCGACAAGACCGGCACGCTGACCGAAGGCAAGCCGAAGCTTACCGACGTCGTCGCCTTCGGTGACGTCGGGGAAGACCGACTGCTGTCGCTGGCGGCAAGCCTGGAGCGCGGGTCGGAACATCCGCTAGCCGAAGCGATCGTTTCCGGCGCCGAGGAGCGCGGCGTCTCCTTCGTCGAGGTCACCGGTTTCGAGGCAAAGACCGGCAAGGGCGTTCAGGGCCGTGCCGGCGGCACGACGGTAGCGCTCGGCAATGCGGCGATGCTTACCGATCTCGGCATCGATCCAGCGGTCCTTGCCGAGAAGACCGAAGCCCTGCGCGGCGACGGCAAGACGGTGATGTTCGTGGTGTTCGACGGTGCACTTGCCGGTCTCGTCGCCGTTGCCGACCGCATCAAGCCGACAACGGCAGCCGCCATCAAGGCACTGCACGACAGCGGTCTGAAGATCATCATGGCGACAGGCGACAACGAGCGCACGGCACGTGCGGTCGCAAAAAGCCTCGGCATAGACGAGGTGCGCGCCGATGTGCTTCCGGAAGGCAAGAAGGCGCTGATCGACGAGTTGCGGGCCAAGGGCGCCATCATCGCCATGGCCGGCGACGGCGTCAACGATGCGCCGGCGCTCGCCGCCGCCGATGTCGGCATCGCCATGGGGACCGGCGCCGACGTCGCGATGGAAAGCGCCGGTATCACATTGGTGAAGGGCGATCTGAACGGCATCGTCAGGGCGCGGCGGCTGGCGGAAGCGACGATGCGAAACATCCGCCAGAATCTCGGCTTCGCCTTCGGCTATAATGCGCTCGGCGTGCCGATCGCGGCCGGCGTGCTCTATCCGATCTTCGGGCTGCTGCTTTCGCCGATGATCGCCGCGGCGGCAATGAGCCTGTCGTCCGTTTCGGTCATTGCCAATGCGCTGAGACTGCGCTTTGCAAAACTATAGGAGATGGCGATGAATATCGGCGAAGCATCGGAACGGTCCGGCCTGCCTTCGAAGACCATCCGCTACTACGAGGATATCGGCCTCATCCGCCCCGAAAGGGGCGGAAACGGCTATCGCGACTATGCCGCAACCGACGTCCACAAGCTGCGCTTCCTGCAGCGTTCGCGCGGCCTCGGCTTTTCCGTCGAGGAATGCCGGCAATTGCTGGCGCTCTATGAGGACAAGAGCCGGGCGAGTGCCGACGTCAAGGATATCGCTCAGACAAAGCTTACCGAGATCGACCGCAAGATCCGCGAGCTGACGGAGCTGCGCCGGACGCTGGAGCACCTCGTGCATGCCTGCCACGGCAACGACAGGCCGGACTGTCCGATCCTCGAAGAGCTTTCGGACGGCGGCTGACCATTTCAGGCGACCTGCATCAGGAAAGCTGTGGCATGTTCTGGTTGGCTGCCGGCGAGGGTTGAGCCCGCTCGTCGGGTTCCTCGTCTTCGCCGTCGTCCAGCGCTCCGTCATCCAGCCGATGCTTGATCGCCAGCGCATAGATCACGTCGAGAATATTGCGGTCTCTGAGATGAGGATCCATCAGGGCGAGAAGCGAGGCCCGGACGATCTTCTTGCTGGTGGCCTTCGGACAACGCGCCTTGACGAAATCGTAGAGCGCCTGATCCGTCAGCCCTTCCATGGCGCCGTCCACGAGAGCTTCGTAGACCCGCTTCTTTTCCTTCATTCTTTATTTTCCCCTGCAAATCAGCGGCGTCATGATCTGTCATGTAATTGTCATAAACAATCGCGGATTTGAGGCGCCCTTCGCTAGGGAAGGATATTTGATGTTTATCAGCGACGGTCGTCGGCCCGTATGATTTTTTTACGTCCGCCGGGAATAAAACCCGCCTGACTTGCGTATACTCAAGCATGGAACGCAAAGAACGCCCCTTCGACGTCATCGGACAGCTTGCAGCGCTGAGGCGCTACGCTCGCTCGCTGGTGCGCAATTCGGACGAGGCGGAGGATCTGGTGCATGATGCGCTGGTGCGCGCCTTCGAGAAGCGAAAGAGCTTCCGCAGCGGCGGCAACCTGCGCACCTGGCTGCTCTCCATTCTGCACAATGCCCATATCGATCGTCTTCGCCGGAACCGATCGCTGACGCGCCGCCACGATGAAGCGGCTGTCGAAGCCGAGCAGTCGCTGCCGGCCGGCCAGGAACATGCCGTCCGCCTGCAGCAGGTGCGCGACGCTTTCTTCGACCTGCCGGAGGAACAGCGCGAGGCGCTGCATCTCGTCGCGATCGAAGACCTTTCCTACCAGGAAGCCGCCCAGGCGCTCGGCATTCCAGTGGGGACGCTGATGTCGCGCATCTCCCGCGCGCGCGCTCAACTGCGCGAATTCGAGGAGAAGACGCCGCGGGTTTCGCATCTGAGAATCATCGGAGGGAACGGCAATGAAAGCAATTGATCCGATCCTCGATGCCGATCTTAACGCCTATGTCGATGGCGAGCTCGATGTCGCCCGTCGCATCCAGGTGGAATCCTATCTTTCCGAGAATCCGGCGATTGCCGCCAAGGTCATGGCCGACCTCAGCGTTAGGGGCGAACTGCGTCTGGCGCTGGCCGGCGAAAGTGCCTTTGGCCGCCCCGAGACCCGCGATGCCGCCCGCCGGCTGGAACGTGGCCTTTCCTATGGCCGCATCTTCCATTCCATGCAGCGCGTTGCCGCCGTCGGCATTCTGATCGCCGCCGGCTGGGTGGGGCACAATTCGTTCGGCGCCTTCTCGGCGACTGAGGTGGTGGCATCGGTTCCGGCACCCGCCTACGTCGAGGATGCCGTCCGCGCCTATCAGACCGCGGCCCTGCGCCAATCGATGCCTCCGCAGACGCCGGCCAGCTATAGCGCTGACGATATTCGCGCCGCCACCGCGATCGTGATGCCCGAGCTGCCTAGGGATTGGAAGGTCGCCGACGTGCAGATCTTCCCGTCCGAATTCGGCCCCAGCGTCGAGATGGCGATCGAACAATCGGATGGAAAGCGACTTTCGCTTTTCGCCGTCCGTCCGGGCGCCTTCGAGGTCAAGCCGGTCAGTCATCTCAAGCTGGAAAAAGCAGAAGCCGCCTACTGGCAGATCGGCGAGGTCGCTTATGCGCTGATCGCCGACGATAGCGGTCTCAATCTCGACCAGGCGGCCGAACGGCTCGCCCGCTCGCTCTATTAATTCAAACCGAGGAGATCAGCATGAACCCGATCAATCCCCGCTACGGTGCCGTCGCCGGCTCCCAAGCCCTCTTCGACGAAGGCCTGCGCCAGCATATGCTGCGCGTCTACAACTATATGGCTCTCGGCCTCGTCATCACAGGCCTCGTCGCCTTTGTCGTCGGCTCGACGCCGGCACTCTATGTCCCGATCTTCGGCTCGCCGCTGAAGTGGGTGGTGATGCTCGCGCCGCTCGCCTTCGTCTTCTTCTTCTCGTTCAAGATCCAGACGATGTCGGCCAGCACCGCCCAGATCACCTTCTGGGCCTTCTGCGCCGTGATGGGCCTGTCCCTCGCTTCCGTCTTCCTGGTCTTCACCGGGGCGAGCATCGCGCGGACCTTCTTCATCACCGCCACGATGTTCGGCGCCACCAGCCTCTACGGCTATGCGACGAAGCGTGATCTCTCGCGCATGGGCTCGTTCCTGATGATGGGCCTCTTCGGCGTCATCATCGCCTCGGTCGTCAACATCTTCCTGGGTTCGAGCGCGCTGCAGTTTGCGATCTCGGTGATCGGCATCGTCGTCTTCGTCGGTCTCACCGCTTACGACACGCAGAACATCAAGGAACAGTATTCGGAAAACTTTGATCAGGAATCGAACCAGAAGCTCGCCGTCTTCGGTGCGCTCTCGCTCTACCTGAACTTCGTCAACATCTTCCAGCTTCTGCTCAACTTCACCGGCGAGCGGGAATAGGACTGCGCTTCTGGGGGCAAAGGAAGCGCAAGAGCGCCTGGTTTGCAGTCTGTGACAGGATGGCGGACTGGGTGCTCACCTAAACGAGACGGCCGGGTCAACGCCCGGCCGTTTTCGTTTCAGATGATACCCCAGGCGCGATAGCGACCCCGGCCGGTGATTTCACGAATGCCGATCTCGTTGACGAGGTTCAGCGCGCCGCGCGGCGTGATGCGCAGGTGACGGGCAATCATCGCCGCCGAGACCATTGGCCGCGACAGGATGAAATCGGCAAGTTCCGGCAGGCTGCTGTTCGAACGGCGGCCGCGAAAGCGCAGCTCCATCTGCGTACGTGCCAAGGACAAGCGGTCGAGTTCCTTGAGGCCGGCCACGGCACCCAGATGCATCGCCTCCAGAAAGGCTTGCAGCCGCGTGGTCCGATCGCGCGCCCGACGACGCTCATGGCGCACCAGCTTCAGCCCGCCGTAGAAAGAAAACAGATGTGAGGCGACCTTGCCGCGGGCGCGTAGATGGCTTGCGATCAGAAGGCCGCCGAGCCAGTGCTGACGCCGCAACGGCTCGATCCTTTCCCAGGCTTCGAAGAGGATGACGGCGCCAAGAACCGGCGGCAAGCTATCGGCCAATGGCTGGACGCTTCGCCACTCCGCAAGCCGCTGTTCCTCGTCCCACTCGTCGTCACCGAGCAAGCCGAGAGGATCTTCGTTGCGCCTTGCCGGGGTAACGGCGGCCGTCTCGCTTGCCGGCGTTTTCCCGGTATGGATATCGAGCAGCTTCTGCGAGCGGGCAAGAAGCGCATCGATCTCAGCCATCTCGGCAGCGAGCGGCCCCTCCTCATCCTCGCCCTCTTCGTCGGTCTCGAGTGGAGCGGCGACGCTCTTTGCTTCCTGCGCTTTCCCCTCCCCTTCCCCGCCGGTCGCGGTCAGCGTCGCAAGCCCCGAGACACCGAGTGCCCAGGCGGGTTCGCCCGTCCAGATCCGCCGACGTGCCCGCAGCACGGAATGGGCGATCGTCAGTTCGTGGGTGGGAGCGCGGCTATCCATATGCGCGTCATGCAAAACGAGATCCTCGACATGTACGAGTTCGCCGGCCACCCAGAGCGCACCGGCGGCGTCGAAGAAATGGCTGCGTTCGGCAAATCCCTCGCCGACCGGCGAGCGCAACACCCGCTCGTCCAGCCGCGCCACTGCATCCTCCGCCGCGGTAAGGGCTGGAAGCAGGGTTTGAAGCATCGTGCCGTCAATATCGTAGCGCATTGTTAAGCTTTACGGTTTTCCACAACTGGAAGCAAAACACGTGTTTCCTTCCGCCATGTATGACATGGTTAACAGCGTATTTCAACAAAACTAGGGAAATGGAAGCCGTTAAGATGACTGATCGACCGGCCGCATATGCTTCTACCCGTCGCAGCTGGCGCGAAACTTTTTCATAGCCGCTCATCCGGTTTTCCTCGCCACCGGACCATTTGCCCGCATCAGCGCCATCAGCATCGGTCCGAGCGAGAATTCGCCACGCTCCGCTCGCCGCGTCAGGTCACGCAGATAGCCGCCGGCCGAGTTGATATGTCCACCCCTTTCCAGAATGCAGGCGATCACCGTGGCGGCGTTTTCCGGCCCCATGACATCGCAAGCCAGCTGATAGGCGCTGGGGCTGACGCCAAGAGTGGAGCGGACGATGACGGCCGCGGCCATCAAATCGCGCCAGCTGCCAATGCCGCCGCCCGGTCCGTAAGCGATGATCTCAGGGCAGGCCTGCAGCACCATGGCAAGGGGGAAGGATTTCGGCGGCTCCCGCCAATGCCGCGGTTCTTCCTCCGGCTTTGCGCCCTGCTTCGGTTCGAAGCTTGGTTCAAGTTCAGATTTAGGGTGTGGGTTTGAATTATGTATGTGCCGACCGTTTTGGTTATCATTGGCGTCTGTTTTTTCCGTTTTCGACTTCGATTCCAGCGTCTTGACAATCAATTCCCGGAAAGCATCGAGATCGGCCAGCAGGCTTTCCATCTCGGCGGCCGACGGGCGGCGCGGCAGGCTTGCGGAAAGCAGATTGAAATGCTTCTGCATCTCGATCCATTCGCCGGCAACTTCCTCTTCCAGCGCGATCTCGATGAGCTTGGTGATGTCACGCCGGCAAAGTGTCAGGCGCTCCCTCAGGCGCTTCCATTCGAGCTTGGCGGCCATCACCTGAGCCGCCTGCGCCTCGATCTCGTGGGCGCGCGCAAGCAATGGCGCCAAGCTGAAGCCAAAGGCCTCTCCCAGCCCGCCCTCGCCGTTGCGGCGGGCAAAACGTTTCCCGTTCGGGCTATCCCGGCGGATGATCAGGCCGGCTTCCACCAACATTGCCAGGTTCCGCCGCAGCGTCGTGCCGGCCATGCCGTGCGTGCGAAGCGACAGCTGCTCGTTCGACGGAAAGACGACGAAGCCGTTGGCCTCGGCAATCTCGTTCTTCGGGTAGAAGGTCAACAGCGCGTTGAGAACAGCGAGGGCACGGTCGGATACACCGACCATGTCCTTTGCTTCGCAGAGCGCGCGAAAAATCTTCCACTTGTCGACCGATGCGTCCGGATCGACCTTGCTGGCACTTTCCTGGCTTGCCAGCATGCCAAGCGTCATCGACCGCCGCCCAAAGGGCGTCGATACATATTGAGGCTCCATGTCCCTCACCTTTGCTCAAGGCAAAAGAAAGCTACCACCCAAAAGGATGCCGAAGACGCTTGACAGTGATTCGAGGAAGTGCGATTCTCAGATTGTCCAGATATGAGAAAGGCTTCCGCGGCGGCAACGTTCGGAGGCTTTTTTCTTTTGCGGTCTACTCTCCTGCTTGCAATTTGCCGGCCCGATAGGCTTCGTAAAGCTCATCGAGACGGCGTGAAATGTAAGCGCCGAAATCCGGCGCATCGCCGGTCTTCAACGCGATCGTGAAGGAATTGCCGGCGCTTTTGATTCGGCCGGCAATCTTGCCGCCGCTTTTCGGCTTCCAGTCATATTCCGTGGTTTCGGGCTTCGCCTCTTTCTTGGCGAGCTCGGCAACCAAAAGCTCGAAACGGCGGTCGCTCTCTTCCGCCAAGAAACTTCCCGAAGCAATGAGCTTTGCAAGCCGCGCGGCCGTCATCCCATTCCAGTCTTGGGCAAGCGCCATCCACCTGCGTCGCCCAATGCCAGGCGCGGCTCCGACCGACCTGACAATTTCGGCGGGGAGGGCTTTTGCGACCGATATCAGCTTCGATAGCTCCGTCTTATCTGTCGACAGCGCTTTCATGATAACGGGACGCTCAAAACCCTTAAGCTCGAGATTGAGGGCAAAGACCGCGCGCTCGATATAAGAAAGGTTCCGACGCGCCGAATTCTCAATGCCCTGCGCGATGACGACATCGGTATCGTCAAGCTTACGGACGATCGCCTGCACCTTGAGCCCGAGCAGCTTGACAGCCTGCAGGCGGCGATGGCCATAGGCGATCTGGTACCGCTCCTCATTATTGGGATGGCGGCGAACGAGGATCGGCACTTCCTGGCCGTTCTCAGCAATCGACTGCACCAGCTCGTCTTCCGTATCGAGCGGCTGGTCGGCAAGGCGGTCGCGGACGAAGGAGGAATCGATCAGATCAGGATCGAGTTCGACGATGCGTTCGCCGGAGAGCAAGGCCTCCTGCATCGCCCTGCTCTCTTCCTCCATGCGGCCAAGGGTCAACGCCATCGTCCGAACCGGCCCGGCCGATCCGCGCGAAGATGGCTCCTCGTAGTTGGCCGCGGCCAACTCCTGCGCCGTATCGTCGAATAGACCTTTCAGGCGATCGCGTCTGCTCATGCTCGACCCCAGGCTTTGTGAATACTGGCGAGAACCTCGCCGTTGGCGGCATTGACCGATTCCAGCGCGCGGTCATAGGTCGAGCGGCGCACCTGCCCCTTCTCGATCTCGTAGAGCGTCTGCTTGGTCAGCCCGACATCCGCGATCGCCGTCGATTTAAGAATGGTCGCCGTCAACACGTCGTCACTGAAAAGGCTGCGCAGCAGCGCGACGATCTGCGACTGCGGCGCATCGAAGGGTTCGTGACGCGTGACGACATATTTGATGAAGTCATGCTGCAGGTCTCCGCCGGCCTTGCGCACGACGGAAAGCAGATCCGAAGTCATCAGCAGGAACTGCGACATGGAAGCGACGTCGACCATCTGCGGATGGATGGTGATGAGCAGCGATGTCGCGGCACAAACCGCGCCAAGCGTGAGGTAACCGAGCTGCGGCGGGCAGTCGATCACCACGATGTCGTAATCGGCCTCGACCTCGGCAATGGCGATGCCGACCCGACGGAAGAACAGCTCGCCAGGTCGCTGCCGGTCGTTCAATGCCCGTGGCGTCTCATGCTCGAACTCCATCAGTTCGAGATTGCCTGGCACCAGATCCAAACCATCGAAATAGGTCTTGCGGACGATCTCCTTCAGCGGCTTGCGGTCCGCATCATAGCGAATTGCGCCATAGAGCGTATCGCCTTCGGAAAGATCGAATTCGGGCTGGACGCCGAGCATCGAAGAGAGGGAAGCCTGCGGATCGAGATCGATCGCAAGCACCCGGTAACCCGCCAGCGCCAGGTACTGCGCCAGATAGAGCGTCGTCGTGGTTTTGGCCGAGCCGCCCTTGAAATTGGTGACCGCAACCGTCTGCAGCTTTTCGCCAGGGCGACGCCATGGCTGATAGGAAAGCGCGTCCTTCGGCTTGAGCTTCGCCATATATTGGCGCAATTCATTGATCTGGCCGAGCGTATAGGAACGCCGACCATTCTGGGCAAGATCCGGCTGCGGTCCCTTCCCATCCAGTGAAAGCTGGCGAAGATAGCCGTCCGAGACGCCGATCATCTGGGCCGCCTCGCCGGAGGAGAATGTTCGTAGCGTCTTTTGCGAGAGCGGCGGAAACAACTTGTCGCGGAGGAGCTTCAGTTGCCGAGAAAGCTGGTTGGCATGCCGCTCGATCCGTACATCTGTCGTCGATACGCTAATGTTGTCCAA